>JBFMGS010000030.1:0-27042 GCA_040752635.1 Bacillota bacterium | reverse complement strand
CCTCTTCTGGCGACTACGGGGAAAACACTTGCAGGGTCACATGCCCCTTTCCCTGATGCGTGAACTCCAACCTGCCAGAAACGAAAGTTGTGTGGGTCCGCGTCACATAGAGCGGCGGAGAATGTCCACGAGATCCTTCACCGTGGAGGTCCGAGGATTTACCACGATGTTCCCGCTCTTTATCGCCTCCGAAGCGATCCTCTCGAGATGCTCTTCCTTGACGCCTGCCTGGGACAGGCCCCGTGGAATGCCTACGTCGTCATTGAGCTTCCGGACGGCCTCTACAGCCTTATAGGCCGCATCCCGGAGCGAGAGCCCATCGACGTTCTCACCGAGCGCCCTCGCTATCTCCGCATACTTATCGGGCTTCGCCATGTGGTTATACTCGATCACCGCGGGGAGCACGATGGCGTTTGCAAGCCCGTGGGGAATGGCCATGTCCCAGCTCCCGAGGGGCATGGCGAGAGCGTGAGCAATACCCAGCCTGGTACTGTTGAACGCCATCGCCGCTAGCAACGACCCCATCAGCATCGCGTCTCTCGCCTCAAGGTCGTCGCCACGGTATACCGCGGTCCGAAGATTCGCCCCGATGAGGGTGATAGCCCTCATCGCCAAGGCTTCAGACGGCGGCTGGGTCGCGGTGTTTACATAGGACTCGACCGCGTGTGTCAGGGCGTCCATCCCCGTCATGGCGGTAACCGACGGCGGCATCGAGACTGTCAGCAGGGGATCACACAGGGCGTACGTCGGCGAACAATAGGGGCTCCCTACGCCAATCTTCAAGCGGCGGTTCGAGTCGGTGAGGACCGTCCATATAGTTATCTCTCCGCCCGTCCCGGCCGTCGTAGGAAGCGCTATCATGGGAAGCCCTGGGACCTTGACCTTGTTGAGCCCCTCATAACTCACGATGGGGTCCGGGTTGGTGACGCTGACAGCTACACCTTTGCCCGCATCCATTGAGCTGCCCCCGCCTATGCCCACCACGATGTCACAGCCCTCTGCAACAGCCAGGTCTTTACCCCGCTCAACGGTGCTGGTCTCCGGGTTCGCCTCCACCTCGGCGAAGACCACCACGTCCAGCCCTGCTTTCTCGAGGGACTCCACCGGCCCCTGAAGGATCCCTGCTCTCTCAATTCCAGGGTCCGTCACGACCAGAGCTCTTTTGCCACCAAGCTCAAGGGCTCGCTCCCCGAGCTGTCGGCTCGCCCCCTCCCCGTAGATGATCGTCGTCCTAAAACCGAAGGTGAATGGCTTTATCACATCGCACAACTCCTTTCAGGCTCAGGTAGCGGGCTGGGAAACGGAATCCCCTTTGCCTGCCCGAGGGCGGAGAGATCTCTTATAACGGTCTCGTCGAGCGCGACCCCGCGCTCCATCCCTTCCGAATAGGACATTTGCTCAGGCTCTCCAGGAACGAGCACCTGTCTTACCCCATCAGCGCAGGGGACAGCCTTGATCTCGTCGATCAGGGCGTCCATCCTCTGACGAAACACCTCGGGAGCCATGAAACTCCCGACGTTGATCGCAAGGAAGAAGTGTCCGAGGTTTTGGGGTCTGGAGAAATCCTCATACAGGGATCCTATGTGCTTTCCGAAATCGGAACCTGAGAGTATCCCCGCGAGCACCTCGACCATGAATGCGACGCCGTACCCTTTGGGCCCGCCGAAAGGCAGCACCGAGCCTTTCAGCGCGGCCTTGGGGTCAGTGGTGGGCCTGCCCGATGGATCGATCGCCCAGCCGAGAGGGATCTCTTCGCCTTTTCTCGCCGCGAGAATGATCTTTGCCCGCGCGACGACGCTTGCAGCCATATCGAGCATAACATGGTCATACTTACCTGCGGGGACAGCAATCGCCACCGGGTTGGTTCCAAGGTACGGCGCTCGGCCTCCCCACGGGGCCAGGGTGGACGGTGCATTCGAAAGCGCCACTCCTATCATGTCATTTCGGCAGGCGCGGACTGCATAGTAAGCACACGCCCCGAAGTGGTTGGAGTTCATCACCGTCACCGCTCCAACGCCTGAAACCCTCGCGAGCGATATGGCCTTGTCCATGCCCGCCATGCCGACAACCTGCCCCATCCCGTTATCGCCGTCGAAGGCCACGGTGCACGGATCTTCCTTGAGCACCTTCATGACAGGGGTCTTGTTAACGAGCCCCATCTCGATCCTCTTTGTATATATCCCCATGCGCATCACGCCATGGGAGCCCACGCCCCTAAGATCCGCGAAAACAAGCGAGTCTGCCACGACCCAGGCGTCAGCGCGGGGAAGCCCTGCCCGGCAAAGCACCTCAGTGCAGAAGGACCTGAGCGAGTCCGATGAGAATCGGCGGGTTCTTCTGTGCGGCATCATCTATTCCTCCGTAAGGCCCTTGGATTGGAGCGTCGCCCCGAAACCCAAGAGCTCGAGCGTTGTCTTTCCCTGTCTTAGTTGTTCCATGATCTTTGCTTCCGCTGCCTCTCTCGCGAGCGATGCCTGAAGCACCTCGTATGCCCGGGTCGCGGGGACAACCACGACCCCGTCGGCGTCGCCGACGACGATGTCGCCCGGGTTCACCGGAACCCCCCCGACGACGACCGGATGGTTGATCTCCCCGAGGGCCTCTTTCGTCGTCCCCTTTATCGACAGGCCCCTGGAGAAGACCGGGAACCCGATCTCCTGGATCCTTGCGATATCCCTTACCCGGCCGTCGATGACAAGCCCTGCCACGCCCCTCGCGATCGCCGCCGTGGTCGTGATCTCCCCCCATGCTCCTGCCTCGTCGTACATCCCGAAGTCGGCGACGATAACGTCGCCCGGCCCCGCTACCGTAATCGCCTTATGTAGCATCAGGTTGTCTCCCACATGGCACCGGACGGTCACCGCGGTGCCGTATAGGCGAGCCCCGGGATACGCCGGCCGGATCGCGGAGGACATAGCGCCGCGCTTCCCGGCAGCCTCATAGATGGTCGCAGATGGCAACCCAGCGAACTTGGCGACGCACTCGGGGTCGGGTTTCGGGTAGTTCTTGATCACGTGGGGCACGACTACCAACTCCTCTCAGTGAAAGTAAGTCTCAGGGTTCAATCCTCACTGCGTCCCGGGCCCTTTCTACCTCCTCCTCGAGTCCGAGCCTCTCCAGGGTCGAAAGACGCGGGATCCCCTCGGCGTTCCAGCCGCGAAACTCATAGTAATCGCTGAGCATCCGTCCAAGATGGGGAAGGCTTACTACGAGGCCCTCCCCGGCTCTTTTCTCAGTTGTAAACCGGGGGGGCAGGTTATCGTCTACCCGGGTTATGCCACACCGGTTGTTGTAGAGACGTTTCAGGTTGTACAGCCTCTCACCCGTCGTCATAAACTCCTGGATTCCCACGTCCCAGCCGGTGACAAGCTGCAGCCACTCGACGAGATGAGTGACCCTGACCCCGCCGAAGTGCAGGAATTTGCACGCTTTTAGCGAGTCCATCATTGACATGAGGTTCTGGAGCTTTGCCACGAGTTCCGCCTTGTTCTCGAGGTTGTGGCGCTCGTGCGGTCGGTCGATCCCGATATCGGGCATGCTGAGGACCCTTTCGAAAGCATGGGTGAACCCCTGAAGGTGGCACGCGCCCCTGTTCGCGGTCGCGTATGCAAGAGCGACACCATGGTAACAGCGCGGGTCGTGCGCAGGGGGCTCAAGCCCCTTGACGTGAATTGCAAACTCCCGGGAGATACCGCCGATGGCCCCCGCCGCCCTGCGAACGCCTTCGCCAAGCGTCTCCCCTAGCCCGGAGCGCGTACCGATTTTCTCGACCATTTTGATCAGGGCATCCGCGTTTCCAAACCGAAGATCTATACCGGCGGTGTCGCTGGGAGTAATCAGACCCCGTTCAAAAGCCTCCATAGCGAAGGCTATAACCGCTCCTGTCGAGATAGTGTCCAGCCCGTACCGGTTACAGAGTTCATTCGCCTTGGCGATCGCCTCAAGGTCGTCTATGAGGCACATTCCGCCAAGCATCCCGACGGTCTCGTACTCGGGGCCCGCACTCTCGGAGCCGGCGTACCGACCCTCCTTCACGTGAACGACGCGGCCGCAGCCGATGATGCACTGAGCGCAGAAGTATGGTTTGACCAGGATGCTCGATGCCATGGCCTGCCCGGATATCTTCGCGGCGCCCTCCGGCCAGCGAGAGAGCGACCAGTTTCGGAGAGGGAAATTCCCCATGCTCTCGTGGGTCGTGACCCCGCCGGATGTGCCGAACCTGCGCATCGCCTCTGTCCCGTCTCTGATCGTCGGCACTAAACCCTTGACCGACGCAGCGAGCCCTCCCTGGTCGGCCACGTCGATATTCCGCGTTCCTCTCACCACGACGGCCTTCAAGTTCTTTGAGCCCATCACCGCTCCCAGGCCGCAACGCCCCGCGGGCCGCGCGTCCTTCCCGTCATGCATTATCGCGGCAATCCTGACGAGTCGTTCTCCAGCAGGGCCTATTGATGAGACTTTGGCGTCGGGGTGCGTCGCACGTCGTAGCTCTTCGTCCGCGTCGTATGTATCAAGCCCCCAGAACGGCCGCGCGTCGCGGATCTCTATGCCGTCGTCGTTGATCCAGAGGTACGCCGGCCGTCCCGCCCGGCCTGTTATGACTATGCCGTCGAGCCCCGCCCGCTTCAGCTCACGACCCCAGAACCCGCCCACGTCGCTTTCGGCGAAAATGCCCGTCAGAGGAGACTTCGAGACCACCGCGTGCCTTCCGCTCGACGGAACTCTCGTCCCCGCGAACGGCCCGGTCATGTAAATAAGGAGATTCTCTGGACCAAGGGGATCCGTATCAGGTCCCGTCTCGTCATAAAGGATCTTCGCGCCGAGTCCGCCCCCGCCTATGTACTTCCTTGCGGTACCCGCATCGAGCGGGACGTAGTCCACTGAACCTCTTCCCAGGTCTACCCTCGCTATCCTTCCCGCATAGCCTATCATGACTCCTCTCCTCTCCCCCAAGCAAGTCTTAGTTCGGAGTCTCTCAGCCGCCCGACATCGGCGGGAGCACGCTCACGCGGTCGCCGGGTTTAACGATATCGCCGAGCTTCAGCACTCTCCCTTGTGCCAGGACGATGGCATGGCTCCAGGCGCTTTCATCGGTGCGGCCCCTCAATTCGGGGACATTTAGGGTCCCGTGCCTGCGCAAGGTCCCCAACAAGTCCCCGACTGCAACGCCGTCCTGATCGCATGGCACCGTTAGATCTAGCGTGCCCTTTCCCCCGGTGAACGGAGGGTAGACCCTTACGCTTATCGAGCCGCTCTCATCCGTTTGCCTTGATGACATCATTCTTCACGCTCTCCACATGGAGTCTCATCAGGTGCGCAGCCCTTTCACCATCCCTTGCGACCAGAGCCTTCATGAACTCCACTTTCTCCGCGAGAGATCGTGCGGAGCGTTCCGGGATCATCACTGACCTCCTGCGAAGAAGTCGCGCCTGTTCCCGCACCGTCTGTATCATGCGGCCCATGCGCGTGTTTCCGCTCGCCTCGAAAAGGGTTGCATGGAATTCGGTGTCCAGATCAACGATTGCCTGCGTGTCACTGGCCTTTACGGCCTCGGCGTATCGATCCAATATCTCCTGCATCTTGCGGATGTGATCTTCGGTCCCCCGCACTGCCGCAAGCCTTGCGGCCTGGCTTTCCAGAGCCTCCCTGATCTCGTATATCTCACGGATCCCCTCAAGCGAAAGCGACGTGACGATGGCGCCTTTCCTCGGGAGGATTGTAACGAAGCCCTCGCTACCCAGGCGGCGGATCGCCTCCCTCACTGGGGTCCTGCTTACGCCCAGGCGCTTTGAGAGTTCGATCTCGGTAAGCCTGGTGCCCGGCCCCAAGTGATGGTGGAGTATTGCATCTTTTATTGCGTTGTAGACTTCATCGTAAAGCGCTGGCCTGGCTTCAAAGGTTGGGAACTCGTCTTCCACGAAGTGATCCTCCTCAGCATGGAATATACTGTGTGGTGTATACAATATGCACTATCACTATTTGACACCACAAGCGGAAAATCCTTCTTACGTCCATTAGTCGCAATTGTACGTCAACTATTGCATTCCCTTTAGTCATCCGTAGGATAACCCTGGATTCGGGGTAGATGGAAGTGGTACGAAGCCGATCTCAGGTGAGGCCTGGAAACGAGGCATAACACATACAAAAAAGCCCGCTGCGGGAGCTCTAGAGCTCCTTCACCGGGCCAGGCCAGGGGAGACTGGTCTCCCATGGCCGCTTATTTTGCTCACGGTGCGACGTGCTTTCGCCGACCGCTAGCTCCGCCGCCGGTAACTGCGATGATCCGGGCGATCCGGGCGCTTGGGAGGTCCACCCCGACGGCCGAGCTCAGCCGCATCCTCGCGCGGCAGGACGTCCTTGCGCGACAGATTGATCCTTCCCTGCCGGTCTATCTCCGTGACTTTCACCGCTATGGTGTCGCCAACCTGCACTACGTCTTCCACCCTCGGCACGCGGGCGTGGGCAAGCTCCGAGATATGCACGAGGCCCTCTTTGCCGGGCAGGATCTCCACGAAAGCCCCGAAGTTCATGATCCGCGTGACCGTCCCGGTGTAGATCTTCCCAACCTCAACCTCGGCGGTGAGATCTTCTATCATCTTCCTGGCCTTCGCCCCGGCCTCTTCGTCCGTCGCGGCGATGAACACCCTCCCGTCATCCTCGATGTCTATTTTCGCGCCAGTCTCATCGATGATGTGCCTTATCACCTTGCCGCCGGGCCCTATGACATCGCGTATCTTGTCAGGATCGATGCTCATCCTTATGATTCTCGGGGCATAGGGCGATAGCTCCTTGCGCGGCTCGGATATGACCTCGAGCATCTTGCCGAGGATGAAAAGCCGCCCTTCCCTCGCCTGGGCAAGCGCTCTCTCGAGGATCTCCCGGGTGATGCCGGGGATCTTGATGTCCATCTGAATGGCCGTGACCCCGCGCTCGGTGCCAGCTACCTTGAAGTCCATGTCGCCGAGGGCGTCCTCTATGCCCTGGATATCCGACAGGATCGCCACCTTGTCGCCTTCTTTTACAAGGCCCATGGCGATCCCCGCAACAGGGCGCTTGATGGGGACCCCGGCATCCATGAGCGCCAGGGTGGACCCGCACACGCTGGCCTGCGACGTGGAGCCGTTCGACTCCAGCACTTCTGAGACAAGCCGGATCGTGTATGGGAAGGCATCCTCATCGGGAATCATCGCAGCGAGGGCCCTCTCTGCAAGCGCCCCGTGGCCTATCTCGCGCCGGCCGGGTCCTCTTATCGGGCGCACCTCGCCCACGCTATATGGCGGGAAGTTGTAGTGGTGAATATAGCGCTTGGATTCCTCCTCGCCAAGCCCATCAAGCAGTTGCTCTTCTCCGACAGCGCCCAGCGTCACACTGGTAAGCACCTGAGTCTGGCCGCGCGTGAAAAGCCCGGACCCGTGGACCCTCGGAAGGAGGCCTACCTCGCAGCGTATCGGGCGGATCTCGGTAAACGTGCGCCCGTCAGGCCGATAGCCTTCCTCTAGGATCATCGTCCTGACCTCTTCCTTGACGATTTTGTCAAGGACCATGGTGATATCCTTCTCGTAAACCGCGAAGTCGTCTCCGAGGCTCGCGCGCATATCTTCCACAACTGACAGCTTGACCGCGTTTGTCCGTTCCTCGCGCGCCAGCTTGTCATCGCTCTTGAGCGCCTCGCGCAGTTCGGATGTGGCCCGCACCCTCACCTTCTGCTCAATTTCAGGCTCAGGCTTGTACAGGGTTACCTCCCGCTTCGGCTTCCCGCACTCTGACGCCAGCCTGTCGATCAGGCTCACAATCCCGCGGATAGCTTCGTGCCCCACGGATATCGCTTCAAGCGCGACGTCTTCGGGCACTTCGTCGGCGCCCGCCTCCACCATCAGGATGGCGTCCTTGGTGCCGGCCACGACGAGCGAAAGATCGCTCTTGGCGGACTGTTCGAGGGTGGGGTTGATCACGAACTGACCATCCACCCGTCCGACCCGCACCCCGCCTATCGGCCCGCGGAACGGTATGTCTGATATGGCAAGAGCGGCGGAAGCTCCGATCATCCCGGCTATGTCCGGCTCGTTGTCCCGTTCCACCGACAGCACGGTGCAGACTACCTGCACGTCGTGCCTGAACCCCTCCGGAAACAGAGGCCGTATGGGCCTATCGATCATCCGCGCAGAGAGGGTGGCGACCTCGGACGGCCTCCCCTCCCGTTTTATCCAGCCTCCGGGAATCTTGCCAACGGAGTAAAGCCTCTCCTCGTAGTCTACCACGAGTGGGAAGAAGTCGATCCCCTCTCGAGGCTCCTTGGACATGCACGCCGTCACGAGGACGACCGTGTCTCCATAACGAACCAAAACCGACCCGTTTGCCTGTCTTGCGACCTTTCCTACCTCAAGCGAAAGTCTCCTCCCGCCCAGAATCATATCCAGGCAGTGGTGTTCCATGCTAATTCGTTCCCCCTCGAAAATGCGGGGCTACTTCCTCAGGCCGAGCCTGTCAACGATGGCGCGATACCTTTCGATGTCCTTCTCCCTCAAGTAGTTGAGGAGATTACGCCTCTGGCCGACCATCTTGAGTAGCCCTCGTCGCGAGTGATGATCTTTCTTGTGTTCCTTTAGATGCTCCGTCAGGCTGTTGATCCTTTCAGTAAGTATCGCGATTTGAACCTCCGGCGAACCCGTATCCTGTTCATGGAGCCTGTACTTCTCGATGATTGCTTGCTTTTCCTCGGCGGGTAGAGCCACGCCATTCCACCTCCTTAAAGTGCTATCCCCCCGTCGCCAAGAAACCCGTCGGAGGATCGAGGAATCCTAGCCCGGGGTTCATCCTTTTCACCTGTGCTACCTCTGTGTAACCATCGTTTGTGTCACCGTCACGAGGTTGGAGTGTGAACTCTCATCGGAACCCCGCGACCACGCACAAATTCTACCACACAAATACCGCGTTGTAAACGACGCGACGCGCGATCCGGCATCCGGCCCGGCTCGATCTGTCTGGTGGGCGCAGACGGGCCCACACGAGCATGCGATCGCATTCTTCACCTCGCCGTAACCTGAAGGGGATCCTGTTCCCTCGCCTGAGAGCGGGACAGCTCGGCACACTTAGCATTTCCTGCACCGCTCGCTCTGAGAGCCTGTTTTGCCTTCTTTACGTCCTCTGCGATCTGGGATGCAAGTTCCATGGGAGAAGCAAACTTCTTCTCCTCGCGAAGCCTCTCCGCAAACGATACCCTGACCGCCTCACCATAGAGATCGCCGGCGAAATCCATAATGAACACTTCGAGGCTCATAGCGCTGCCTGCGAACGTGGGCCTGACCCCGATATTCGCTACGCCTTGAAAGCGAAGCCCTCGTGCCTGAACGATAGCCGCATACACTCCGCGCGCCGGAAGAGCCATTCCCTGCGGCACCTGGACGTTAGCGGTGGGATAACCCATGGTCCTTCCGCGCCCGTCTCCCGGCACCACGCTGCCTTTCACCGAGAAAGGCCTCCCAAGCATTGCACGGGCTCCTGCCACATCCCCGCGAGCGAGTCGCGCCCGGATCTCTGTGCTGCCCACTGGCACGCCACCTACGGTCACCGGGTCCACCACGTCAACGTCGAAGCCGTACTTCTTGCCGAGATCTACCAGCACTTCTGCTGTCCCCAGAGCCCGCCACCCGAACGTGTAATTGAACCCCACCACTGCCTTCACTGTTCTCAGTCCGTCCACCAGCACCTCGCGGACGAACTCCTCCGGGGTCGCGCGAGCCAAAGCCTCATCGAAGTTGGCAACGACCGCGATCTCGACCCCGGTTTCACCTACAAGTGCCAGCTTATCCTCGATATCCGTGAGCTGTGGTGGAGCAAGTTGAGGGCGGATCACCTGAAGCGGGTGGCGATTGAAGGTGAAGACCACGCTCCGCGCACCCGCGCGCCTCGCGTAAATCGCACATCTCCTCAGGATCTCCTGGTGGCCCAGGTGCACGCCATCGAAGGTGCCGAGCGCAACTACGGATTCTGGAACGTCCTTGTCGCTTATCCCAGTGAGATCAAGTATAACCTCCAACAGAAGACCCCCCAGCATGGAGGCAGCAAACGTAGCAGGTTATCCGGCAAACACCCTGACCGGGCGGAGACGCGCACACCCATCGTCCTTTTCGACACGCGCTACACACAGTAGCTCCCTTCCCCTGGATATCGCATGGACTCTGACGAGGTTCCCTGGCTCATAGTCCGGCGACACACAGGCCAAATCCCGGTCGGGGACCTTCACGGGCATCCCGTGTGATATCTTCCTCGCGTCCTCGCTGCTCACTGTCACCGCCGGCAAATGCGAAAGCCCCTCCGCGACGGGGACCACCAGGGATTCCAGGCAGCCCCTGCCAGCACACGCTGCTATCTCCTCCAGTGTATGAGACGACGCAAGGTCAAACCAGCCCACCCCCGTGCGGACTAGCCGCCCGAGATGGGCGCCGCAGCCGAGCTCCTCACCGATATCCGCTGCCAGTTGACGCACGTAAGTGCCTGATGAGCAGACAACTCTCACAACCACCCTGCTCCCTACTGTCAGCGGCTCGTCAGGCCACGACTCAACATCGAGGTCGTATATCCATACGCGCCTTGCCTTGCGCTCTACTTCGATTCCCCGGCGGGCAAGTTCATATAATCTCTGCCCTTCATGGTGCACAGCGGAAACCATCGGGGGCACCTGCGACACCTCGCCGCGGAAGCTCTCGAGCACTTCGAAGAATCGGTCCCTCGAAATAGCCACATCTTCGGCGATTCGAAGCACCTTGCCCGACGCATCCTGCGTGTCGGTGGTTATGCCCAGCACTATCTCGGCCCTGTAGGCTTTCGGAAGACCCACCATGAACTGCATTGCGGCTGTCGCCTTGCCGAGCAGGACCAGGAGAACGCCGGTCGCGTCGGGGTCAAGTGTTCCTGCGTGTCCTACCCTTCTCATGCCGAGGGTCCGCCTGACACAGGAGACCACATCGTGGGACGTCATGCCGCCCGGCTTTGCAACCACCAGGATCCCATCGATATCCACAGGCTACTCCTTCGCCATCCCCATCATGTCATATACCTTGCGTAACACATCCCGCCTTGCTTCTTCGAGCGACCGCGCATCGAGGCTGCAACCGGCAGCCCTTGGGTGCCCCCCTCCATTGAACACCTCCGCAAGACCGCTCACGTCAAAATCGCCCCTCGACCTCATGCCGACCCTTACCTTGCCTTCCGCGCTCTCCCTGAAGAGGAGCGCCACTTCGACGCCTTTCACCATACGAGGATAGTTGACAAAGCCCTCCGTCTGCCCTTCATCCAGGCCGAACTCGGAGAGCCATTCACGGCGAACCTCGACCCATGCGACCTTTCCCGTATCATCTACCTGAAGAGTGTCTAGCACGCGGCCGAGGATCTTCAAGCTTGCCAGCGACTTCGTTTCATAGACCTGCTCTGAGATCCTGAACGGCTCCGCTCCCTTTTCCACAAGCCGGGCTGCTATCCGGAGCGTAGCCGAGCTCGTGTTGGAAAAGCGAAAGAACCCCGAGTCCGTGGCGATGGCCGTGAAAAGGCATACTGCCATGTCTTGGTCCACGTTTATGTGCATGGCTGTGAGGATCTTGTATATCTGCTCTCCTACGGCGGCTGCGGCGGGATCGACATAGTTGTACGTCCCGTACGCTTTGTTCGTGATATGGTGATCGATGTTCACAACGGGCGTTCCGGGTGTGATCCTCTCTGCGATCCCTTCGATGCGGTCGAGGTCGCTTGAATCGAGGACTACGACGACGTCGAATTCACCCGCGATACGCTCCGGCGTAACTATCCTGTTTACTCCAGGCAAGAAACTCAAGCTGTCGGGAGCGCCGCCAGGGCACGCGAGGATGGCTTGTCGTGCGGTCTTCAAGAGCCCGAGGCCGAGGCCGAGAGTAGAGCCGATGGCATCACCGTCAGGCAACACATGGGATGCTATCAGGAACCTTCGGTACCGCTGAAGGATGCGGGCGATGTCCTGATGGTCCTCCACTACTCCCGGCCTCCCTTTTCTTCCTGGATTTCTTTCAACAACTCGAAGACCCGAGCCCCGCGCTTGATGGACGTATCGTGCTTGAAGGTGATCTCCGGGGTATGGCGCAGCCTGATGCGCCGGCCGATCTCACTACGCACAAACCCCGTGGCGCTCTCGAGCGCCGCCATGGTCTGCTCAACCTGGGACTTATCACCCATTACGCTGACGAATATCTTCACGTAACGCAGGTCAGGCGACACCTCAACGTCGGTGATCGTGGCAAAACCCAGCCTCGGGTCCTTGATCTCGCGAGCCAGTATGTCAGCAACCTCAGAGTGGATCGCTTCCGCGACCCTTTCAACCCTCAGTCGAGCCACTTACCATCACCTTCCGTCGCTAAACAACGATCTTCTCGCAGTTCGTTATCTCAAGGTCTGCCTCCCTCTCAATGTCGCGCACCACGCGAGAGAGCACACTGTCCACGAGCCTCGCTTCGTTGGAAACACAAGCCACTCCGAAGGTACAACGTTGCCACAGGTCGCTCCCGTCAACCTCGGAGATGGCCACGTTATACCTTGCCCTCACCCGGTCGCACACGCTCTTTACGATGCGCCGCTTATCCTTGAGGGACGTGGCCTCGCCGATGAAGACGTCCACCTTGAGAACGCCGACCACCATCGCTTTGACCCGCCTTTAGAGTTCTCTTGGAGTCTCCTCCACCTTGAAGGCCTCTATCACGTCGCCTTCCTTGACGTCCTGGAAGCTCGCAAGACCGATGCCGCACTCGTAGCCGGCCGCGACCTCGCTGACGTCGTCCTTGAACCTCCGCAACGACCCGATCTTGCCTTCGTGGATGACGACGTTATCGCGTAAGACCCTGACCGACGCGTCTCTCGTGATCTTGCCGTCGCTCACCATGCAGCCGGCGATGACTCCCACTCTCGGGATGCGGAAGGTCGTCGTGACCTCCGCCCTACCAAGGGTCACCTCGCGCAGCTCCGGCTCGAGGAGCCCTTCCATGGCTGCCTTTACATCGGCAGTGGCATCGTAGATGATCTTGTAGAGGCGGATATCAACGCGGTCACGCTCGGCTATCTTTTTGGCGTTCACGTCCGGCCGCACCTGGAACCCGATGATGATAGCGTTGGAAGCAGAGGCGAGCATGACGTCGCTCTCAGTGATGGCGCCCACGCCCGAATGTATGACGTTCACCTTGACCTCATCGGTGGACAGGTTCTCGAGCGATTGCTTCAGCGCCTCGACCGAACCCTGCACGTCCGCTTTCAAAATCAGATTGAGCTCCTTAATCTCGCCTTCCCTTATTTTCCCGAAGAGATCCTCAAGGCTCACCGTCCGCGCGCTTTGGACTTCTTCAGCCCGCTTTCTCTCGAAACGCCTTGAGGCAAGTTGCTTGGCGAGCTTATCCTCAGACGCGACATGGAGCACATCGCCTGCCTGTGGAACATCGGAAAACCCCAGCACTTCCACGGGCATGGACGGCCCTGCTGACTCCACCGGTCTGCCCTGATCGTCGGCCATCGCGCGGACTTTACCGAATACCTGCCCGGCAACGATGGCGTCTCCAACCCGTAGCGTCCCCTTCTCCACCAGAACTGTGGCGACAGGTCCCCTGCCCTTGTCCAGCCTGGCCTCGATCACGGTACCTTTGGCCGGCCGGTTGGGGTTGGCTTTGAGATCCCTCATGTCCGCAACGAGCAGGATCATCTCAAGAAGCGTCTCAATGCCCTGCCTGCGAAGGGCGGATATCTCGACGGTCACGGTATCGCCGCCCCATTCCTCAGGTACCAGGCCCTGTTCCGATAACTCCTGCTTAACCCTATCCGGTTGCGCGTTTGGCTTATCTATCTTGTTTACCGCAACCACGATCGGCACCTTGGCGGCCCGCGCATGGTTGATGGCCTCTATAGTTTGCGGCATCACCCCATCGTCAGCGGCAACCACCAGCACCGCTATGTCGGTCACTTGTGCACCGCGCGCCCTCATGGCGGTGAACGCCTCGTGACCAGGCGTGTCTATAAAGGTGATCTTCCTGCCGCCCAGATCCACCTGGTATGCGCCGATATGCTGGGTGATGCCCCCGGCCTCCTGGGCAGTAACATTGGTCTCGCGTATAGCGTCAAGAAGCGACGTCTTGCCATGGTCAACATGGCCAAGCACTGTCACCACCGGCGGCCTCGGCACGAGATCCTCCGCCGCATCAGGGACATCCTCTATTCCGAACTCACGCGCTTCTTTCTGCTCGAGAGGCTCGACGTCAAACCCGTACTCGTCGGCAACCAGGCTCGCAGCGTCGAAATCGATTTCCTGGTTAATGGTCACCAGGAGTCCCATGGACATCAAGGACTTTATAATATCTGCGGAATTCACGCCGAGCTTCTGCGCAAGCTCGCCCACGGTGATGTTGGGCGGCAGCGCGATCCTCATATCCTTCTTAGGACGCTCTCGCCGCCTGGTTGCAACCGCAGCGGGCTGTGCGGGAACCGCGCGCCTCGGCATCCTGCTCCGAATGATAGCTTCCGCTCGCGACTCTCTCAGCTTCTCTGCGCCTTTGCCGCCTTTTATGAGTTCGAGCCTGCGTTCGAGGCTGCGATCCCCCCTGCGATCCTCCCTTTGAGGTCTACGCTCTTTTCTGGCCTCTGCACGAGGCCGCATGCGAACAGGTTCTGAAGCCGCAGGCTCCTCCACACCGCGAGCGGGCCTTTCTCCCGCTGAGACGCGGTCCGGACGCCTGCTTGCAGACGGGGGCGGCGCAACAGGCCGTGCGGGAACCTCGGCTGCCGGACGACGCTCTCGCTCTACTCGCTCCGCTTTGTCCCTCGCTCGTGTCTTGGGTGGCGTCTCGCCATGAGCAGGTAAACCTGCGTGTTTCGGCGTTGCTCGCTCTGCCGCCCCAACCGGTGCAGCTTTCAGGGCTGCGGCCGCCTCGCCGGTTTCCTGCGGTCGTGCGACGGGTTCCGCCGATGCAACGGGGGCCGCTGTCTCCACGGTCTTCGCAGCAACCTCAGGCATCTTGGCAACCTCGCCGCCGGCCTCGGGTGCACCCTTCGTAACCTGGATGACAGCCTTTTCTTCTACAGGTGCTTGTGCTTCGCGTGCCCCTCGCGTCAGTTGCTCGGGTCGAACAGGAACGATAGCAGGACGTACCTGCCTCGGCCTCTGCGGCAGTGACCCGTGACGCCTTTCAGCGCCTCTCGCTGGCACTTCGCTCCCTGGAAGGCGCGAAGGCGCGGTCCGCTGAGCCGCCGGTCCAGCGAGGGTCGGCGTGCGGTTCCCTCTGGGAGCCGCTGCTCGCCCCGCAGGCACAGTGGGTGCAATCTGAGTTGGCCACTGGCGCGCGGAACGGGGTCGCTGTCCTGCTGGCACACCGCCGCCAGGGAGCCATCTCTGATCCCACCGCTCATGTGTCGATGGATATCCGCCCGTCCTCGCCTTTCCGTCTCCAACAGGCCTTTGGGATGCGCCAGGCCGCGGCGCCGATCCTGTTGAGGCAGGGCGTGTCCTCCTATGCTCTGCGCCCGCTCTAGCCCCTCTTGGCTGAGCCGCCCTGGGCACCGGTAGCGGCACAGGCATCGGCTTCGGCTTCTCCTTCGACTTTGCAGCTTCCTTGGGCTTCGCCTCTGCCGGCGGAACCTGCGCAGCCTCGACAGAGGCTTCGGGTTGCTTACCTTCCCTCTCTGCAAACCTATTCTTAATGAACCTGACTACATTCTCCTCCAGGGCGCTCATGTGGTTCTTGTCCCGTACACCCGAATCAGCCAGCAAGTCAAGGATTTCCTTGCTCCCCTTGCCGAGTTCGCGTGCGAGTTCATATACCCTGGTCTTTTTCCCCATACACCCACCACCTTTAAGACTTCGCGGCTTCAGGAGAGCAGGCCTGCCCGGCTGCATGCAATGAGATTCGCCTGGCCAAGCCATCAACTACGTCAGAAGGTACTACCGCACCGAGGGCCGTATCCAGCCTCCGTCCTTTCACAGCAAGGTCTAGACACCTGGGGTCAGGGCAGACATAAGCCCCGCGACCCGAACGCTTTCCGGTGGAGTCCACCTCGACGAGGCCGTCCGGGGTCCGCACGATTCGGATGAGCTCCTTCTTGGGCTTAACCTCCCTGCACCCGACGCATGTGCGTTGCGGCACCTTCTTAACCCTGGGCCGGGATCTCCTTGCCATCCCCGGTCACCCACCTTCGCTCACAAATCGAATTCGTCTTCGAGTTCCTCGTCGAAGTCGAGGTCGCCACGTCTCGCTTTCTTCGGGCCGCGTCCTTTCTTCACTGGTACCTCGAGGTCGTTTTCTTCCTTCTTCCCTTTGTCCTTCTTCTTTCGGCGGCCGGCCGGCTCGGTGGAAGTCCCTCTGGCAACTCCCTCTTCCCTGCCTGTTGCAGCCCCCGGTCTTATTGCCTGCTCAGCGACAACCTCTTCTGCCACAGCCTCTCCACCTAATCGTGTAACCTCCGATGTCACGGGTTGGGCCTCTAGTCCTCGGCTCTCGTCCTCTTCAGGAACAGCGGTGATCTCGGGGAGAATAGCTGCTTGCCCGGGGGCCTCGAAGGTTTCAGGAGGGACCGGCACCTCGGGCAACTCGGGTGTCTCAGGCTGCATTTCAGCAGCAGGCACTGCACCCTCCTCCTCTTGGGCTTCCTCGGCCCGCCGTGCAGCCTCCTCGGCAGCTCGTGTGGCTTCCTCTGCCGCCAGTCGTTCTTCCTCCTCTTCAAGTGCCCGCGCCTGGGAGTCGCTCTTTATGTCGATCTTCCAGCCGGTAAGCTTGGCAGCAAGGCGCGCGTTCTGGCCCTCTTTCCCGATGGCAAGCGATAATTGGTTGTCGGGGACAATTGCCCGGGCCACATGGGTATTCTCGTCAACGCGTGTCAGGATGACCCGCGCCGGGCTGAGAGCGTTCGATACATATATGCCCGGGTCGTCATGCCACTGGATTATGTCGATCTTCTCCCCGCGCAACTCAGAGACGATTTTCTGGACCCGCATCCCGCGAGGCCCCACGCATGCTCCCACAGCATCAACATTTGGGTCGTACGACAGCACTGCCACCTTGGACCTGCTGCCTGCTTCCCTTGCGATGCCCTTGATCTCCACGACTCCATCGTATATCTCAGGGACCTCGAGCTCCAGAAGCCTTTTTAGCAGCATCGGGTGGCTGCGGGACACAACTACCTGCGGGCCTTTCGGAGCCTTGCGCGTCTCCACAATGTATACCTTTATCCTATCGCCAAAAGCGTAGTTTTCGCGAGGCACCTGCTCGGAGGGAGGCATCACTGCCTCAATCCTGCCCAGATCCACAATAACGTTGCGCAGGTCGCGCCGTTGAACGATCCCGGTCACGACCTCGCCCTCGCGGCTGGAGTATTCCTCAAATATGACCCCTCTCTCCGCCTCGCGGATCTTCTGGACGACAACTTGCTTCGCGGTCTGCGCGGCTATGCGTCCAAACTCGCGGGGAGTGACCTCTACCTCGAACACGTCGCCAGGCTCGTGCCGCGGATCTATGGTCCGCGCTTGTTCAAGGGATATCTCTTGTCTGGGGTCGCGTGGAACCTCCACTACGTTCTTGTGAGCATAGACGCTGATCTCTCCCGTTTCGGGATCGATCTTCACCCGCACGTTTTGGGACGAGCCGTAGTTCCGCTTGAAAGCCGAGACAAGCGCTACCTCTATGGCCTCAAGCAGCGCATCGCGCGGGATCCCGCGCTCCTTTTCCAATTGCGTAAGTGCCTGAATAACTTCGGAATTCATCGCAATCCTCCTCGCCCTCCGGCGAATCATCCCGTATCATGCCCTGCAAAACGCGGGCGAATTGCCCGCTTGCCACGGAGCGCTAGAATTCCCCGGGAGGTTACGCAGGTCAGATCTCCACAACAAGCCTCGCATTGCTTATCTTGTCATGAGGCACCTCCACGACGCGCCCTTCAAGGCTGATCCTGACTTTACCGCCGTCTATCCCCATGAGTGTGCCCTCGAACGACTTCCGGCCGTCTACCGGTGCATAGGTGTTGACAAGCACCCTTCGACCTCGAAACCGCTCGTACTCTTCCTCGCGCCTGAGCGGCTTTTCCCCCGAAGACGATACCTCCAGGACGTAGCTTTGCGGGATCGGATCGAGATCGTCGAGCTTCCGGCCGAGTTCCTCGTTCACCCACGTGCAATCGTCCATGGAAACGCCTTCAGGACGATCAATGTATACCCTGAGGTACCAGTGGCCGCCCTCTTTGACGTATTCTACATCTACCAGGTCAATCCCTTTCTCTTCCATCATCGGGCGGAGCATCGTGGTCACCAGATCTTCGACATCTTGGGTTTTCACTTGCGTCGTCCTCCCTCGTTTCAGAAACCCAGGATAACGAGAAACCACTCCACAACATGAGAGAGTGGGTTTCCCCACTCTCGACGGATGCTGCAGCGATGCGCAAATCGAAGGCTCTACGCTGTGAGTATAACATATCGGACGTTTCAGCGCAACGGGGAACGAGCCCCTTTGCGGAAATCCTTATCTGAAGCGCCCATCTTGACTGCGGCTTCATGCAAGACCCGCAACCCTTCAGGAAGCGGTGAGTATGTTCGCAGGAAAGAAACTCATGTACGGGTCATACGATCATGGTGAGGACAAATGCAAGTGTTCGGGAGGCATTTGCGATGGCAGGTGAGGACAGAATCGTGGAAGCTATGGCGTTCCTCCGGGCGGTAGGGGCGGGGGTTGAAATCCTTGCGGCTTTACTGATGCTCAAGTTCAACAGAGTGTCCTCGGCCCTCAGGATCAATGCTGTCCTGGGGCTCTTCGGACCGGTAATACTGGTTACGGTGTCGGCGCTGGGGCTTGCGGGCCTTGTGGGACGCGTGTCCTGGGTTAAAGCTTTTGTGATCCTTTGCGGTACCATGCTCATCATAGCAGGGACGAGGTAGAACGTCCCTTCAGGTAGCACATCCCTTCTGTAGCACATCCCTTCTTGAAATTGCATAGGTGCAAGTGTAGAATAATGAAGGCAACAGAAGGCGGCATGTACATTTCGAGGAGGAGATGTTTTTGAAGAAACATCGTACGGAAGATCTCCGGAACGTGGCCCTCATCGCCCACGGTGGGGCCGGGAAAACCAGCCTTGCCGAGGCGATTTTGTATGATGCCCGAGCGATTGACAGGCTCGGCAAGGTTGACGAGGGAACCAGCACACTGGATTATGACCCCGACGAAGTTAAACGGAGGATCACCATATCTACTTCCATCGGCCCGTGCGAGTGGGCAGGCGCGAAAATCAACCTGATCGATACTCCGGGGTACGCTGACTTTGTCGGAGAAGTCAAGAGTGGCCTACGCGTCGCAGACTCCGCCTTAGTTGCGGTATGTGCAGTCTCAGGCGTCGAAGTAGGCACCGAGAACGTCTGGAGGTTCGCAGATGAAAGAGATCTCCCGAGAGCAGTCGTCATTACCAAGCTTGACCGCGAGAATGCAGATTTCTTCAAGGCGGTCGATGCGGTGCGCGGCACCTTCGGGAACGCTTGCGTCCCGGCGCAAATCCCCATCGGGTCCCAGGACAGCTTCCGGGGTGTCGTGGACCTCATCAAGATGAAGGCGATCATCTGCAACGAGGGGGCGGGCACGAAGCCCGAAGAGCAGGACATCCCGCAGGATCTTCTGGGCCGGGCACAGGAGTACCACGACATGCTCGTGGAACTCGCCGCCGAGAATGACGACGAGCTCATCGAAAAATACCTCGAAGGCGAGGAGCTGACAGAGGACGAGATAAGAAGAGGTTTGCGCGCCGGCGTTGTAAAGGGCAAAGCTTACCCCATCCTGTGTGTATCAGCGCTCAAGAATATCGGTGTGCAACCGCTCATGGACGCCATTGTATCGCTCTTGCCCTCACCTGTGGACGCAGGCGCGGTGGAAGGTACGGTGCCCGGCTCGGGAGAGAAAGCCACAAGGGCTCCGGAGGAGACCGCTCCGCTTTCCGCCCTTGTATTCAAGACCACGGCGGACCCGTTCGTGGGAAAGATCAGCCTCTTCCGCGTTTACTCTGGCGCGCTGCGGTCTGACTCCCAGGTCTATAACGTCACCCGCGACTACCAGGAGCGAATTGGGCAGGTCTTTTTCCTGAGAGGAAAGCAGCAAGAGGCGGCCGGTGAGGTAGGGGCCGGCGATATCGCCGCTGTCGCAAAGCTCTCGGTGACGGCGACGGGCGACACGTTTGCAGACAAGGCTAACCCCATTGTCCTGCCGGGCATAGAGTTCCCCAGGCCCACCCTCGCCATGGCCATGAAGCCCAAGGCCAAAGGGGACGAGGAGAAGATAAGCGGCGGTCTTGCGAGGCTGGTTGAGGAAGACCCGACCGTCACCGTAAGGCGGGACGCTGAAACCTCCGAGACCATAGTCGAAGGCATGGGAGAGGTCCACATCGAGGTAATAGCCGATAAGCTGAAGAGGAAGTTCGGGGCCGAGGTGGTTCTCGATACTCCAAAGGTCCCCTATCGCGAGACCATCCGCGGGACCACGAAGGTTGAGGGTAAGCACAAGAAGCAAACCGGAGGCCGCGGCCAGTATGGTCACGTCTTCCTTGAACTCGAGCCTCTTCCTCCCGGGGGCGACTTTGAGTTCGTTGACAAGATATTCGGTGGAGCCGTGCCGCGCCAGTACATCCCCGCGGTAGAGAAAGGCGTGAGAGAAGCCCTTCAGGAAGGCGTGCTTGCAGGGTATCCCATGGTGGATCTCAGGGTCACTCTGTACGACGGCTCCTACCATCCTGTGGACTCTTCGGAAATGGCGTTCAAGATCGCCGCATCGATGGCTCTGAAGAAAGGGGCCCTGGAGGCGCGCCCGGTGTTGCTCGAGCCGATAATGAACGTGCAGGTCGTGGTGCCGGAGAACCAAATGGGAGATGTCATGGGAGACCTGAATAAGAGGCGCGGCAGGATTATGGGCATGGAGCCTCACGGCAGGTACCAGATTATCAAGGCTCAGGTGCCTATGGCCGAGATGTTCAAGTACGCCATCGATCTTCGCTCCATAACCGGCGGGCGCGGATCGTACTCAATGGAGTTTTCCCATTACGAAGAGGTACCTGCCCAAATCAGCCAGCAGATAATCGAGAAGGCGAAAAAGGAAAGGGAACAACAGGGATAGAAGGCTACATCGAGAGACTGTTGCAAGGAACAAGGGGTTCGCGCTCCGCGCGGGCCCCTTGTTGCATAATAGGTCGCGGCATGGGGAATACGAGAAGTAAGCCAGATCTACCCTCCTCATGCCAGCACCGGCGATCCCAAGCAAGGCTGATATGCCGGGAAGCGGGGATGGGCCTCGTGTGATAGACTTTACATGTATCTTGCTCTGGGAGGTAACAGGCATGCCTCTTCTTACGACAGATTCACCCAACACCACCAGGGTTTTCGGTAGCACCTCGTACCAAACGAACGTAGCTGTGTCCCAGCTTCTCTTCGGGCGTCGAGCGAGTACCATAATCATCGCCAGCGAGCAGAGTCCCCTGGACGCTCTTGCCTCGCTGGCGCTCGTCCATCATCCCATAGATGGGCCGGTGCTGCTAACGCCACCGGGCGGACTGGACCCCATCGTCCGCGACGAGCTTGCAAGGCTGGCACCCCTCGGCGTCGAAGGGCTCGCACAGGTGATTCTCGTCGGTGCGCTCGGAGAAGGAGTTGAGCAGCAGGTTGCCTCCCTCGGCCTGTCCGTCGCGAGGCTCGTGGGGATAAACGCCTACCACACCGCCGCCGAGATAGCGAGGTTCCTCGGGTACCCGGGAGAGGTGATGCTGGTATCGGGCGAAGATCCTCTCTCCGGGTTGTGTGCAGGTGCCATGGCAGTACACAGGGGCGTTCCGGTGCTGTTTACCCTGAAGGATGCGCTCCCACAGGAGACGAGTGGAGCAATCCGGGCCACTGGCAAAGAGGCAAGTGTGTTCATCATCGGAAGCCGGAATGCGATCTCAGATGATGTGGAGGCGACCGTACGCGAGCTTGCACACGGAACTGTAAGCAGGATCTCAGCCGATGACCCGTTCGAACTCGCCGTACGATTCGCCAAGTATAGGTCTGCAGACGGGAAGTTCGGCTTCGGCAAGACCGAAAAGCAGGGTCATGCCTTCACGTTCGTCAACCCCACAAGATGGCAGGATGCGATATCTGGGGCCCTCCTTGCACATATGGGGAAACACCCGCCGATCCTGTTCTGCCAGAGGGATAGCATTCCGCAGGTTGTACGCGACTATCTCCTCCAGGTGAACCCGGCTACCGGCAGGCTCGTGCCTCCTTACATGCATGCATTCATCGTCGGCGACTTTGGCGCTATATCCCCTTCGGTGCAACTTGACATTGAGGACGTGATTTCCATAGATAGAAAGGCCGATCACGAGGTCGTACACACGGTTAGCCCTGGTGACAACCTCCTTCGGATCGCAAGGCGCTATGGGGTGCCTATACGGGAAATCGCAGACGCAAACCGGTTGTCGGATGAACAAGCTTTGGAGGCGGGCGTCAGGCTAGCCATTCCCTACACGATCACAGCGACGCCCCCTTCGCCACCGCTGGCGCCGCAGATTCATTGAGCTGCAAGTTCGCATGCGCGAGGCCGCCGGTTCCGCAAGGAGCCAGCGGCCTCGCGCTTCCGACGTCATATCCGGTAGACCAGCATAACTGACGACTTGACCCTGTGGGTGTTGTTCGACTCTTTCAAGAGGTACTCGCGGCGCTTGATTTCGGCTTCGCCTACTATCGCGAGATCACGAGCGAGCTGGTGCGACAGCTTGCATGATACCTGTACCTCATGGTAGTTACCGGCGTAAGCTGCAGGGTCGAAGTAGTGCTTCCCCGACAGGGTGCATGCGACCGAAACCGTGAGGTCATCCGCAGGAGAGAACGCATACTGGGCCTCTACAGCGCTGATCTGATATCCCTTTTCGGCCGAGGCCGGCACTTTTCGCTCGAAGATGGTCCCTTGAAGCATAAGAGTACCAGCCTCGCGGTTCTTCATCCCGGCGCCCAGCACGATCTCCCGATCACAAAGATCCTTCGCAGAAGCAAAGGGAAAGCTTTTGTGTGCCTGTGAAATGAAGCAATCAAAGGAAAGCCCGGGCGTGAGGCTGTAAGACGCCGCACCTCCCCACTTGACCTGCCCGTACGTCTTTGACGGCGATTCCGGGTACCGCACGTCCTTTCTCTCGACTCTCGCCTCTACGGACATCTTCCTACCCCGCCTGTACGACCCCTCCATGGACGACAGCCGCGTATTGGAAGTATTGTATCGTGCAAGCCTGTACTCGTTATCAATGAGACTAACGTCCGCGCGGAGGGAAAAACGTGAAGTCACGTTTACCTTGATCTGGCCAGACAATTCATGCTCTTCGTGGTCGCGCGTGGGCCGATAAGGATAGGTCCACCCGCTCGCCACATATGAACCTCTGCAGAACAGGGTGCCGCCGTGCTTCTCCCACGACAACGATGTTGCAAGCGACGATAGCTCACACTCAGCACTCTCGCTGCCGGGATCCTCAGCTTCGGATAAGCGCCCCTTTCGCAGGGCGAAATCGAACGCGAGCCCGCTCCCGGATCTCGCACTCACTTTTGCAGCACCGTTACCGTAGGCGACGCCCGAAAAAGGATATGCCTTGACAGCTGCTGTCATGTCGCAGGACATCCCCGGCCCGATAGGAATATGGAGCCTACCGTCGAATGATGTAGCCAGTCCGATTTCTGCTACAGCCGGGGCCTCGCACGTGCTCGAGAAGCGCAGAGTGACTTTGCCGCTAAGTTGAGCTGAGGCAGGCGCGTCACAACTCGGAACGTCTGCACCTGCTGCGAACGCGCGCCCTGTGGACAACAGCGCGGATACTGTAACGGTACACAAGAAGACACCCACGAACCGCGCATAGATCGCTTGTCTTCTCAGCATAGGTCTGCTCCTCCAGGAACGGGTATACCTGTTCGACAACGTCAACAGACATACCCATCATACCATGATATTCCATGGAGGACAATACCACTTATGGGCGATCTTGCCTACCGTCGATGTCTTCAAAAACCTGCCTTCTCGATAGATTCATTACCGCTAGACATCGTTCTAGAACGAGAAGGCCTCAGAAGGCTCCATATGTGGTTATTTGCGATTCCTTACAAGTCCGAGTGAAAGGGCTTTTGCGTAGTCCTTACAGGTCTCGCACTCCTTCCAGCAGTCCATGCAGCCTTCCTCTGAATCCCAACAGTTCCCGTGACGGGCGTACACAGGACAATTGAGGTAGAGGCTCGCAGGACAACCTCTAACCTGGCGACAACTTCTCAAGCTCGCAACGGACACACCCTCCGGGAGTTCAACCTCCGCCATCTAATACAGCCCTCCCCGCCGATTGCTCCGCGGAGGATTTGCCGCTGCAACCGGCAATCTTCACTTTTCAAGGGGCCAAAGAGGGATTCGACGTAGGGAAGGATATTCCTTCCCAGAAAAAGAACATATTCCCCACCTGATCCCTAGCCATAAAAGGGCGGGGCTTGCGGCGGCCAGGTTTCGGTCAGAACAAGACTCCCTTGAAGCGTTCGACAATGACATCCTCGAGGTTCGGGCGGCCTATCTCCTCCAGCTCGTAGCGGACGCGTAGCGCCGGTTTCGTGATGTTGATGACGCGGCGGAGGTCAATGGGCGTCCCGATGATAACCACGTCCGCCGGAGTCCTGTTTATCGTCTCTTCTAGCTCTCTCATTTGCTCCCGACCGTACCCCATGGCGGGAAGAAGCGGCTCCAGGCTGGGGTACTTCTTCAGGGTGTCCTTGATGGAGCCCACTGCGTAAGGCTCCGGATCCACGAGCTCTGCCGCGCCGTGCCGCCTTGCAGCGATTACGCCTGCACCGTAAGTCATCCCGCCATGCGTCAGCGTCGGGCCATCCTCGACGACGAGCGCTCTCTTACCCCTGACCATATCACCCTGTTCGAGCGTGAGGGGGGACGCGGCGCGAATAATGGTCGCCCTCGGATTGACTCTCTTCACGGTGCTTTCTACACGTTCCACATCCTCGGGTCTAGCAGTATCTACTTTGTTCAGGATCACGACGTCCGCCATCCGGAGGTTCGCCTCCCCCGGATGGAACGAAGTCTCGTGTCCGGGTCTATGAGGGTCTGCA
The DNA here is from genome assembly GCA_040752635.1 of Bacillota bacterium. GTDB lineage: Bacteria > Bacillota > SHA-98 > UBA4971 > UBA4971 > JBFMGS01. The sequence continues at coordinate 1,916 of JBFMGS010000030.1, read as the reverse complement.
AGCGTTATCTGGAGGTCCGGCCGGTAGAAAGACAGATCGTTGTTTCCGCCGTCCCAGAGAATCACTTCCGCCTCTTTCTCGGCCTCGTCGAGGATGGCGCCGTAATCGACCCCGGCGTACACCACGAAGCCCCTGGCAATGTGCGGCTCGTACTCTTCCCGCTCCTCAATAGTGGTATCATATCTGTCGAGATCCTCAAAGATCGCAAACCTCTGCACTCGCTGTTTTATGAGATCGCCGTACGGCATGGGATGGCGCACGATCACAGCTTTCTTTCCGTGCTTCTTCATGATATCCGTTACTCTCCGCGTCGTCTGGCTCTTGCCGACGCCGGTCCTGACGGCCGTTACCGAGATCACGGGCACTCTCGATTCCAGCATCGTGGTGCCAGGGCCCATGAGACGAAAGTCGGGGCCTTTTGAGAGAGCGATGGATGCTTTGTGCATGACGTCAAGGTGTGAGACGTCGCTGTACGCAAACACCACCTGATCCACGCCGTCCCGCTCGATGAGAGAAGGCAACTCTTCCTCGGGCAGGATGGGAATGCCGTTGGGATAGTTCCTGCCCGCAAGATCCGGTGGATAACACCTCCCCTCGATGTTGGGAATCTGCGTTGCGGTGAACGCCACCACCTCGTACTCGTCGTTGTCACGGAAGAAGGTGTTGAAGTTGTGGAAATCCCGCCCCGCAGCGCCCATGATCACTACTTTCGTCTTAGCCACTTGAAGCCTCACCCCTATCCTTAGGTTGATCCTCAAGATCCGTGCCAGCTTATATCAACCCCGTCTGGGGTTGCCGGTGATTGCATGACGGGGCGCTTCCAATTTGGCCATTTGCCTGCGGGCCAAATTACACCGAGGCGCCCGCCAGGGGCGTACCCGGACCCCGTCGCCAAACCCACGCGACCAGGGGGGAGGCAGGGTCGAGTGCCCCTTGCGGCACTCACCCCAGGCACGAGACCTGTCGGAAGGGGGGCTTGCCCCGGCTCCGAGTGGGAACCCGGCATGCAACACCGGCAACCCTCACCAGAACGGCAAACACCATGGCGGATAATCTAATCATTCTTATAGACCGAGGCTCTGCAAGATTATCGCCCGCGCCGCCTCCGGGCGGGACCTCCCGAGCACTCCGCAAGACGCCATTATGTAATTCTTGTCTACAAGGCATCTCGCGTCCTCAGGAGGCAACAGCCGCATATCTCCCTTTCGCCCCTTTGCGGCGTCGAGGATCCGATCCCCTCCCGGGAGCCTCGTCACAGCGCCCCCCGTCCCCACAATCCACCTCACCCTGGTCAGGTCCTTCCCCTCCGCGACGGTGACCCGGCCGAGCGGTCCGTAGAGGTGGCGCACTTTCCCCGCATGCCGGGCGACTGCAACCCGCGTGGCCTCGGCTGCAAGCACGCGTGCGAACAACATCCCCTCACGCGTCGTCGGCACCGGTTCGAGCGCAGCAAGCGCTTCATCCGGATCGAGCCCCGTCTCGTCCTGCAGTTTCTCTTTGCCCACGAGGTCCACGATGTTTCCGGCGTTCACGTACACGCCGAGATCTCCCTCGACCGTGCGCTTTGCGACAGGCTCAGGGCTCGTGAGGATCTTCGCAACTTCCTCGGACCCCTCCGTGACCGAATGGACATCAGTGGTCGCACCGCCGACGTCGATCACTACAAGATCACCTATCGCCCCGTAAAGCAGTTTCGCAGCGGCCATCACAGCGCCCGGGGTGGGCATGACGCCGCCGGCCACCATCTCCCGTATACGCTCCATCCCCGACGCAGTCACGATGTGGTCCTCGAATACTTTCTGGATCGCGCGCCGGGCTGGCTCAATATTGAGGATGTCCACCCTGGGATACACGTTCTCAACGATAGTCACGGACATACCTCTGTCCTCAAAGATGGCCCTGATCTCGTCTTGAGC
>JBFMGS010000029.1:6783-27498 GCA_040752635.1 Bacillota bacterium | reverse complement strand
AGCAGTGGCTTGCGTATGCGGTTGCATCGGTATCGGGTGCAATACTTGCCGTGTGCTCCTGCACCGTGCTTCCGCTATTCATGGGGATCTATAAGAGAGGAGCGGGCCTTGGCCCGGCGACGGCGTTTCTGTACTCAGGGCCGGCCATCAATGTCCTTGCGATTATACTCACGGCTCGCGTCCTCGGATGGCAGATCGGGCTTGCGAGGGCCATCGGGGCAGTGTTGTTCTCTGTGGTCATAGGGATCCTTATGGCTCTTGTTTTCAGAGGAGAAGAGACGGAGAGGCAAAAGGGGTTTGCTGCCGCAGCGCAGGCAATTGAAGAAGGCGGTCGCAGCCTCTGGCAGACGACCGTTTACTTCGCCACACTGGTGCTCATCCTGGTGTTTGCCGCGTGGGGTAAGCCCTCCGAGCCGATAGGGTTCTGGTACGATGTCTTCAAGATAAAGTGGTATCTCGTGGTGGCGCTCCTCATCTACCTTGCATACATGCTCAAAGCCTGGTTTAAGCCAGGGGAGCTTGTGGCCTGGAAGGACTCCACCTGGGATTTCGCAAAGAGAATACTTCCGCTTCTGTTCGGAGGCGTTATGGTCGCGGGGCTACTCATGGGTCGTCCCAGCGTTGACAGCGGTCTCATACCGTCACGGTACGTGTCTACGCTGGTCGGCGGAAACTCGCTATTTGCGAATTTCTTCGCCTCCGTCGTAGGGGCGTTCATGTACTTCGCGACGCTGACCGAGATCCCCATACTGCAGGGGCTTCTGGGTTCCGGCATGGGTCAAGGCCCTGCGCTGGCGCTGCTCCTTGCAGGGCCCGCGCTAAGCCTTCCTAACATGCTGGTAATCAACAGCGTCCTGGGGCCGAAGAAGACGATTACCTACGTTTCGCTGGTGGTCGTCATGGCGACGATAAGCGGTATGATCTTCGGAGCCATGGTCGCGTAAGTCCGAAGAGGCTCCAACAACGCGTCCCAAGGGGAGACTGTATCCACGAAAGGAGGGGTAAGTGTGAAAGTAGAGATACTCGGCGTGGGTTGCCCGAAGTGCCGAAAGACGGAAGAAATGATCGGCGAAACCATACGAAAGCTCGGGGTTGAGGCCGAAATCGTCCATGTGACTGATATCGACGAGATCATCGAGCGAGGAGTTATGATGACTCCCGCTGTGTTCGTGGACGGTGAAAAGAAGATCGAGGGGAAGATCCCCACAGAGGCGCAGATCAAAGAGTGGTTCAGCAGGTAACGCATAAAGGCCCCGTCGCAGGCGGCGGGGCCCCTGTGCCCCCAGACACAGCTATGTTTTTGGGTAAAGCGTGAGAGAGGAGGAACCTTAAGTTGGGTTGCAAAGTGCCACGGGAACAGATCCCCTGGTATCCTACGGTTGACATCGAGAAGTGTACAGGTTGCCGGACGTGCTATGAGTTCTGCTCGCATGGGACCTACGAGTGGGACGAAGAGAAGGGGATGCCCGTAGTGAAGAACCCGTTCAACTGCGTCGTGGGCTGTAGTTCATGTGCTCTGCAGTGCCCGAGCGAGGCCATAATGTTTCCACCCCTGTCCATCTTGAAGCAATACCGGTGAACGAGGGTGTAAACGGGGCCGCTCGAATGCGCACGAGATCCTATCGGCAGCACTTATAGCCTGGCGAGCAGCACTGTGTGCATCCTGTGAATCCTTGGGGGAGGGAGTAACCAATGGAAAACAGGTCATCTGTAGCTCAATCACAGCCGGCGGAAAGCCGCAAGATCGGCGTGCTGCCTTGCTCGGGGGCGTGTAACGTAGGCATGATGACGACGCGGGCTGTCGTTGAGGTTGCGAGCGAGCGTCCGGACGTCGGCTTTGTCTGCGCCCTAGTCGGCTTTACCTTGCTTATCTCGGTGGCCTTGGGTGCGATCGTGGCGCCACTTTATCACCAGACCGGGGATATGGCGCAAATGTGGTTCTACCTCTGTCTATCAACCGTCTTTTTGGTCCTGACCGTTGTCCATCTTAAGGACCTCAAAATAGGCGGTGAAACGGCTTGATGGATAAGTTATTACCCGGTTCGAGATTCGCCGTCAGCGGTGATACGGTTCTGCGTATCGGGTGAAACGGCGAAGCTGACGAAGTCTAGGAGCGGGGTATCAGCCTCAGCCCTGGCGGCAAAAAGTAGTTGACGGCAGGGGCGGGTCGAGATAATATTACCATAGGTCATTACCTATGGTAATGGGCGACCGTGGAGCCGCACGGGAGCAGGGCCCTCGGCTCGCGCGCCAGGTTGGAGAAAGGTGAGTTGCGGAGTGGTCAATCCACGTGAGGACGACGGGACACGAACGGATATGCGGCGGTCTCTGCTCGAAGCGGCCCTGGCCCTGATCGACGAAGCTGAAGGGTGTCGCGGGGTCACCCTCAGGGCGATTGCCGCCCGGGCCGGGTGCGCCCACACGAACGTCTACAATTACTTTCCAAGCCTGGAGAGATTGTTTTGGGAGTCTCTGCTTGAGGCTCAACGCCGCGGCATGGAGTTCATCGGTCAGCGCGTGGCTCAGGCGGTCCCCGGGAGTCCGGAAGTGTTCCGCGCCCTCGTCTCGGCCCGGATCGAATTCGCCCTGACACATCCTGGCTGGTACCGGCTGATGTGGCTGGAACCGCTCGGCGACGTGCCACCGGAGCTCGTGCCCCGGCTTCGGCGCCCCCGGGAGGAGGTGTCGACGAAGATGATCGGACCCCTGCTTGGGACTGAGGTCAGGCAGGACGAGGCGAGGCGCATCACGGACATTCTCCACAGCTACGTACATGGAGAGATCTGCAAGCTCATCACCCAGCGAGATTTGGCCGACCGCGAGCCCTCAGACCCGCGCCGCATTGAGGAGAACGCGCTCATGCTCCTGCGGCTCCTGGGTGCGGAAATCGCGCGAACTACCGCGGTCGGCAAACCATAACCGGCTTCGGATTCATTCCCAAATCGGCTCTGTCATGAGAGGAGAGATACAGATGAACAGGCGAACAACGGGCCTCACCACGATCTTCGGGCTCCTGCTAGTCGTCACTCTGGGAGGTATCCTCTACCATCACCTAACCGGCTATCATTATCCGGCCTCGCCCGCTATGAACTTTGAGGTGAACACTCTCAACGACCCCTACGAGTTGTTCTTTCTTGTCCCCGCGGGTCTGATCGGTCTCCGGGCCATGCGGAAAGGCAGCGCCTGGGGTCCCCTGCTCATCGCAGGGGTGGCCACTAACTTCGCTTACAACTACGCCATGCTGGTGACCGGCCGACAGAACCTATGGATCTTCCTCTGGACGATAAAGCTTGCCTTGTCCGGAACCGCCGTCTGCCTGGTGTGGGACCTTCTGCCGTCAGGCCCCGGTCACCGGTCCAGGCCGGGGTTGGCCGTGGCAGTGTACCTGATGGTGACCTTTCTGGCGTTCTCGGGGATGATGGGGCAGAGGCTCCTGGCGAGCGCGACCGGACGCACCATGGATATGGCCATGCAAAGATTTGGAGTCCTCGATTGGGGGGAGCCGTTCCTCAGGGATCCGGTGGTGTTCTTCTCCCTCGCTCTCCCGGTGGTGATCACCGCCATTCTTGGTCTCTGGCGTGGGACTGACTGGGGAGGCAGAGCTGCCTCACTATCCAGTGCGTGGATCGTCAGTATCGTCAGCGTCATACTCTTCACCGGCCCGTTGAAAGAGTACCTGCAAACCGGCTCGGTATCGCCTGCCATGTGGAGGATGTCCGCCATCATGGTGCTGGCCGCGGCGCCGGCCGTGTGGTCGCTGCTCTGGCTCGCGAAGGGTGAACGCAGGCCGCCTGCCCGCCAGGCGACGGCCTGCCCACGAAGCAAGAGGTCGCAGGCTCGGCCACTGAACGGGCTCGGTCACTGAATAAGCTCCTTCACTGACAGGAGGGTCGTATCATGCAAACACTGATCGCCTACTCCACCAGGCACGGCGCCACCCGGGAGTACGCCGAAGGGCTGGCGCGAGAACTGCCCGGGCAGGTCACGCTCGTTGACTTGCGGGGAGACCCCGGCGTTGACGTCTCCCCGTTCCAACAGGTGGTCATCGGCGGGGCGATCTACGCCGGGCAAGTTCAGAAGGAAGTCCGGGATTTCTGTGCACGAAACCTTGATGCGCTCAGGCAGAAGAGACTTGGGCTCTTCATCTGCTGTTGGTTTCAGGGCCAGCAGGCGGAACAGCAGTTGCAGGGGGCCTTCCCCCGTGAACTGCTCGACTCGGCGGTGGTCAAGGAGTCGCTTGGCGGGAAGGTCAACCCGGCCGAACTGAACTTCCTCGAGCGGCTGATCACGAGGGCGGTTGCGGGAGTCAAGGAGAGCTGCTCCCGCTACTCCGAAGAGGCTGTCCGGAGGTTCGCCCAAGCCCTGAAGAGATGATTGGAGGGATTCTTGCCGATAGCCGGTCTGACTAAACGGGGTCTACGCCTGTTGCTGTGCGCCGCGGTAATCGTGGTTTTGGCGGCGGTTGTGGTTGGTGGCACTCGTCTCCAGTCCTCGATCAGAGAGTTGAGGAGTCTCACGGTTGGCCAGGTCGACCTGTCTCAGGTAAGAGACGGCGAGTACGAAGGAGAGTTCGACGGGGGATTGGTCAAAGCCAAGGTGCGGGTCAGAGTGTCGGGCCACAGGCTCACGGACCTCGCCATACTGAGGCATGACACCGGCCTGGGACGCAAAGCCCAATCCATTGTGAATACGGTAGTTCAAGCCCAGTCCCTGTCTGTGGATGCGATAGCGGAGGCGACCTACAGCAGCAAGGTCATCCTGAAGGCAACGGGCGCAACTTGACGCGTCGTGAATTCAAGCGGCTGATATCAGTAGCGAAGCTCACACCCATACGCTTCCACGACCTTCGCCACACCCACGCGACCCTGTTGCTTGGGGCAGGAGTCCCGGCAAAGGTTGTAAGCAGCCGGCTTGGGCATTCGCAGATTGGGATCACTCTGAACACGTATAGCCACGTGTTGCCTTCAATGCAAGAACAAGCTGCGGACAAGCTGGAGGACATACTCTTCAGAGGGCGGCCAGGAATTCATAGCTGTACTTGGACCTAAAGAGCCCGTCGGAGGGAGATTGGCAAGGGATTGGCAAGGACCATTGGCAGAGGCCTGCCCATGGCATAAAAGCCCTGATAAAGGCTGGTGAGCCATCGGGGACTCGAACCCCGGACACCCGGATTAAAAGTCCGGTGCTCTACCAACTGAGCTAATGGCTCACCTGAAAGATGTGCTATGCATTTATTGTGCCCGGGCGCGCTGTGTGCTACTGCCGGGCACTTCTATAATAGCACAAGTTTGTGCCTTCATCAAGTGCGAACCCCGCCGCGCCGCCGCGCCGCGCCCTCCTCAGGATCCACCACCCAGCGTTGTTAGCCCTTTAGCGTCTAACTGCCGTGGCGCACTCCATGCTGCAGAGTATAATGTAAGGTAAGGAGCGCCTTACAAGAAGGAGGACGGCTTCTGGAAGTGTATCTTGTTCGGTTAACAAGCAAACGACAGCTCACGTTGCCAGTGTCTATAAGGAGCAGGCTTGGGATAGGTGCTGGGCGAAGTTGTTTGTGGCTTTGGACAAGGATGAGATACATCTCAAGAAGATGGAAGGCTTTAGCATACCCGTCTTTAGTGAGAGGAGTAGCTTCTTTGAGTTAGTCGGTTCGTTTAAGGGACCTTCCGGTCTAGCCGAAAGGCATAATCGTTATTCGGCGGAGGAATCTCTGTGAAATTGGTTCGTGATACTGAAACAAGGGGTAGTCGCCCATGCCGACTTTCGTCGGCACCGGCGAAGGATGAAAATGGGCCGGTGTAGAATTACTCATTGACACCTGCGGAAGAAGATCGGTTCTCCTTGGCGCCGGAGAGCCCGCGGGTGTAATCTGATCTCGGCGACCCGAGGCACCACAAACTGCTGCTCCTCAGGGAAGCGCGTATAGTAGAATCTCCGATGATGCATGTCGCCGCCCCGGTGTCGTTTATTTTCATAGTGGTGAGCTGTCAGGGACTCGAACCCCCGATACTTGAACTGAAAGGCCAGTGCTCTACCGTCTAAGCCAATAGCAGCCCCGAAGACCACGCTGTGAGTTTGGCGTCCCCACACGCGACCCGTGTTACCACCGGTTGGCCTCATGATGCTGTAAGTGTGTGCTCTTGTTCCTTTGAGAAGAAGAATTTCGAGAGGTTTGCGTCGCAAGAAGTTACGGTGACCCCCGAATGCAAAGCGGAGGTGACGGCTTTATGGCAAGCCCTGGTGGAGCGAAAGTGTATGAGTATGTTGAGCTGCGGCTACCCGACCTGCAAGCGCTCGATCGCGCCAAGACCGTGTTCCTCATGAGCGTGAGCCCTGTCGAGGTGCATGGCCCGCACCTGCCGGTGGGCACCGATGTCTTCGTCTCTGAGGAGCTTGTGCGCCGGTACATAGCCGAGCTTGACAGGCGACATCCCGAGTTGACTTTCGTAAAGCTTCCTGCACTATATGCAGGGTCAGATGCGCTGCCCGTCCCGGGTTCGCTTTCGGTCCCCGCGCCGTATCTTGAGGGCATACTTGTAGCATACGGACGGGGTCTTGCAAAGCAGGGATTTCGTTACCTTTTTGTCTCGGACAACCACGGCGGGCCGCGTCACCAGATGGCTGTCGAGTCGGCGGCGAGGACACTGTGGCGCAGACACCGGTTTTACCTCATAGATCCGTTTGGGGTGGACTATCGCTTAATGGTGCAGCACGATCCTGAATTCTTGCGTCGCACCGGGCTTGCGCCTGGTACATGCGGTGACGACGCGGATAACCATGCCGGGACGAATGAAACCTCTTTGATGCTCGCGTGCGACCGGACGCGCGTGGCAGAGGGTTTCCGTGAAGTGGGCCCATCGGAACTTCCCGCGCGACGGGGCGCCGCTGCACTGGTAGCCGGCCTTGGACGGCTTGTCCGCTCTTTCGGAGGCCGTGTCCTCGGCGCGGATCTGGATCATTTGGCCAACACGCTGGCGTGGGTAAGCGACCCCGCCATGAAACCTTACATGGGGAATCCCAGCAAGGCAAGCGCGGACGCAGGGGAAGCCATGCTCACTGCACGCGTCGGGATCGGGATTAGCCTGTTCGAGCGAGCCCTCGCAAGTGCGGGCAAGGAACCGGTGCACATCACGCCGATGCTGTGGGGGGTAAGATTCCTGCGGGGGCTACCGGAGTGAGAGAACTATCTCGTAGCCGGGACTTCCGCCAGGGCGTTGCCAACGATAGTATGCAGGTGAAGATTGTTGAAGAAGCCTGGGATTGGGTGACCGGTGTGATCCGCTACGGCTGAATCGCGCGGTTCGGGGTTCCCTTCAGTGATGCGAAAGCGTTACCAAGCGCTTCGCGATATCCTCAATCCTCTTGCGGTCGTGCAAGGCGTCTAACCACCGCTCCGGTATCGAGCCGTAGTGGATGCCAGCTAATCCGCCGGCGACCGCCGCCACGCCGAGAAGCCCGGCCCGGACCCGCTGTTCATAAGCTGGCATTTGCCCAAACCTCCCACCGACAGGGTTCTTGGATCTACACATAGACCTCCGAGCAAATTCGGGTAGAGGTTGCCCCGAATGTTTAATCGGCATTTGGGCGACATACTCACCTCAGACCTAGGAGAATTCGAAGCCGATCCTCAACGGCCGTCATGGTAACCGAAGACACCGCGCCCAGCCGCGTTGAAAGCCGCTCCTTAGAGACTGAGCGAATGTCTTCGCATTTTACGAAGCTTCTTTCGCTTAGGCCCCCCTCTGACGGGCTAAGCTCGACGTGGAAAGGGATTCCCTTTTCTCTTGTAGTTATGGGCAAAACTACGACTAGGCCGGCGGGTCCATGATTGAACAGGTCTACCGAGACGACAAGGCCGGGCCTTCGACCTGCCTGCTCGTGGCCTCGGGCAGGATCAAGGGTTACGAGCCACACATCACCGCGGGAAGGCTCCAACACAGTTACCTCTCCTCTAGTCCGTCACCAAGAATGATGTCCCATGCCGCGCGTTCCTCAAGCTCGGCTTTCCACGCTTCAGGGTTACTCTTTAGAGCTGCAAAAGCCTCATTGGCTTCCTCTAGGAAGCACTTGTGCCGGTATTCCTCAATCGCCCTATCAAGAACCGCCTGCATCGGTTCGCCGACCCGACTCGCGATCTCTCGAAGAGCCTTCCATGCTGCGTAGCTAATCCTAACCGTTGCACCTGGCATAACAACACTCCCTTCTATGCTACAAATCAGTATACAATTCAGTAGTCTGGTTCGTCAATTATTCTGTGTACTCGTTTCATGGGCTCTGGCCCACGGGGCCGTACAAGTTCATTCAAACCCTGCTCTTCAAACGCTCGAGAGCCTTCTTGTATCCATCGTTATCGGTGGCCCATTCCTCGAGCTTCACGCAGGGGAACTCCTCACACCCGGAGCAGTGTTGGAGTCCCCTGTCATCGACTGAACACTTGAGTATCCAGCAGTCCGGTGACCAGTGCTTTGCCCTGTCCCCAAGGCACCCATCACAACGGACGTCCTCCTCGCGGAGTCTAACCCCCCGTTCCTTTTCAAACCACTCGATAATCCGCCGCATGATCTTGGGATCGGCTGGAGCCTTGAAGATGTCGCACTCGCTACAGTCCAGTCCGCATGCTGCGATCATGTGGTTCTCCCGGCCCACTGTTAACACCTCCCGGCAAATCAAGCAAAAGCTAACAATGCGAAGATATCACAGGTTTGTCGGAGTGGCAATGGGGCCTTCAGGACCTGGAGTGGAGAGCTCATCTCGGCCGCTTGTCGGCCAGGGATACGTGAATGAATGTGTACCTTAGGAAAGAAAAGGAGAGAAGCCGAATGAGGATGTCCGACCGAGCTATCATGCTGGCGGCCGAGGTTCATCACGGCTAGGTGGACAAGGCTGGGGACCCATACATTCTCGACCCACTCAGGGTGCATATGGAGAGAGCTTCCTGCTGCAGAAGGGAACATATTTTCCACCTTATTCCCAGCCACAAAAGGGCCGGGCTTGCGGCGGCTAAACCTCGGTCATACTGGCAAGCCAGGCCCCGGGCCGCCTTGTCCTGGCATGCCCGGCTGGGGTGGAGCCCATCCGTGTGCGGCATCGAGGGGCACCCGCGCCGCCAGTGCAAGGCGCAGCCGCCTCTCGACGTCAGGCCAGTTCACCAAGTTCCACCATGCATTGATGTAATCGGCGCGCCGGTTCTGGTAATCAAGGTAGTAAGCGTGCTCCCAGACGTCCAGCACCAGGATGGGCATCGTGCCCCACTGAGTGAGATCCTCATGCCTCCAGGCCGTGAGAATCTCCGTTCTGCCCCACTGCGGTTGCCAGACGAGCACGCCCCAGCCCGAGCCGTGTACTTCCCGCGCCGCGGCTGAAAATTGCTCGCGGAACGCCCGAAACGTGCCGAAGTAGGCGAGGATGTATTCCCTAACCAGCCCCACGGGCTCTCCGCCTCCGGCGGGACTCATGTTTGTCCAGAATATGCTGTGAAGGATGTGCCCTGATCCGTTGAATGCAAAATCGCGTTCCCAATGTCTAACCAGAGAGAAGTCCAGGCGCACCCTGGCATCCACCAGGGCTAGTTCGGCAGCGTTAAGCCCATCGACGTAGGCAAGGTGGTGGCGGTCGTGGTGGATCCGAAGTTGGGTTTCGCTAATGAAGGGCTCGAGAGCGTTATAGGGATAGGGGAGCGGCGGAAGCCGGTGTCCTCCGGGTGGCACTAGTGGCGTTGTGCCAAGCGCACCTACCCCGACCCCGAGTCGGTCATCTTTTAGGTTCACAATAACCACCTCTTGCTACTTCCTCTGGATAGGGACTCTCACAGGTCAAGTCGCCGCGCTAACGATCCATGGCTGTACATCTTATGCGGGTCGGCTATGGTTTGCGCTGTTTGTGAGCGGAGACGTCCCGAGGACGTTGAGATGCCTTCAAATCCTGGATGCGTTGCGTTCTTCGAATTCGTAAAGTCCCGCATGATAGGTCGCATTGTTTGGCTAGAAGGCATATGCTCAGACACCAAACAAATGGCCCCGGTCCGCCTGACCCTGACTATACCGTCTCTTTCAACGGAGCTTCAATCCGCTATCGCCTCCGTTACAGGCTTCGCAAGCAGATCAGGCAACAACACGGGGTCCTTGAGATAGTCTCTCTTTTGCAAGCCCATTATATGATGCTGTATATGATACCGTGTGTACCGCGTCAAGGCGTGCGAACATGCTCCCAACATGGCACGGTCCGGCGCAGCAGCAGATCAGGAGTGTTACGACGGTCCGGCGTATCCGGAGGTTAAGCACGTTCACAAGTTAAGCGCAGGGATTCCGCGTGCGCGTTGACGAGGGCGCGGCTGGACAGCTATGATCTCGATAGGATCCTTCGAAGGGGGAGGGACGCGCTTGGCGTCACTCAATCACAGCCAACCATCGCTTTCCTTCGATTACAGTCAACCATACGCCTCGCGCAGGAGTCCGGTCATGGGACGGCGCGGAGCGGTGGCCACGAGCCACCCGCTTGCGGCCCAGGCCGGGCTTCGCATGCTTCTCGAGGGGGGCAACGCAGTTGACGCGGCGGTTGCAACGGCCGCGGCGTTGACCGTGCTTGAACCGACCTCAAACGGGATCGGGAGCGACGCGTTCGCAATCGTCTGGGACGGCAGGCAGCTTCACGGTCTCAACGGTTCCGGACGCGCGCCCACTGCCCTGACCACGGAGGTGTTCGCTCGGCTCGGGTTAGGTCGCATCCCAGACACAGGCTGGCTTCCTGTGACGGTGCCCGGCGCTGTCTCGGCGTGGGTGGAGCTTGCCCGCCGGTTCGGGACCATGCCCCTCTCCGAGCTTCTCGGTCCGGCCATCGAATATGCCCAAGAAGGCCATCCCGTCCCGCCCGTCATCGCCGGATACTGGAGGGCGGCAGAAGAGCGGCTGGGCGAGTTCGAGGAGTTTCGCCGCGCATTCCTCCCGGCGGGGCGTGCGCCACTCCCCGGCGAGGTGTTCCGCTTTCCGGAGCAGGCGCGGACTCTCAGGCTCATCGGGGAATCGAACGGGGAGGCTTTCTACCGCGGGGAAATAGCAGAGCAGATCGTGCGCCACGCGGAAGCGACCGGGGGCTATCTCAGCCTGGGGGATCTCACGTCACACCGTGCGGAGTGGGTAGAGCCCATTCGGGAGACATACCGTGGTTTCGACGTATGGGAGATCCCGCCGAACGGGCAGGGGATCGTCGCACTCCTCGCCCTCGGCATGCTGGAAGGCTTCGACATGCCGTCGCTGGGTCGCGCTTCTGCCGAGGAACTGCACCTTGTCATCGAATCGCTCAAGCTCGCGTTCGCCGACGCCTATGCCTATGTTGGGGACCCCGCCGCCGTAGACATCCCTACCGTGGCATTGCTTGATGAGGACTACACAGCTACTCGGAGGCAAACTATCCGCCCTCAGGAAGCGATAGCTGAGCCGGTCCCGGGTAGGCCTGGCAAGCCCGGTAGCTCCAGCAAGCCCGCCAGCTCCGGCGATTCCGGCAAGACCGGTAGTCCCTGCGAAGCCGGCAAACCAGGCGCCCCGAGAGAACCCGGCGAACAGCGCGCTTTCCGCAGACCTCTCGATGGCGATACCGTCTACCTTTGCACCGCAGACGCGAGCGGCATGATGGTTTCGTTCATCCAGTCGAACTACATGGGTTTCGGATCAGGTATTGTCGTCCCGGGGACGGGCATTTCCCTGCAGAACCGGGGATATGGCTTCACACTCGAGCAAGGGCACCCCAACTGCCTTGCGCCCGGCAAGAGGCCATACCACACGATCATCCCCGGGTTCATCACCCGAGGCGGGACAGCGCTTGCGGCATTCGGGGTCATGGGCGGGGACATGCAGCCCCAGGGCCACGTGCAGGTCGTCCTCGGGCTCATCGATCACGCTCTGAACCCGCAGGCTGCCATTGACGCACCGCGCGTGCGTGTGCTCAAGGGACGGGAAGTTGCGGTGGAACCGGCGGTAGGACCCGAGGTGGTGAGCGAGCTTGCCCGTCGGGGTCACCAGGTCAAGGTAATAGGCGAGGCGGCGGGGTTCGGGGGCGGCCAGATGGTCTGGCGAGATCCCGAGACCGGGGTTTTCATCTGTGGCTCCGAACCACGCAAGGACGGAATGGCGGTCGCCTGGTAGGCAGCGCGCGCGTCAGAACAATGCCCGTAACGTCCGTTGCGGAGAAGGCACCCTCCTTGCCTTGGGGCGAAGCTGGTGATACTGCTAAGCAGGGGCGCGTTATGGTTGGCACTTTGGTCGGCGTTGCCGGTGCTCGCATGACGGGGCGTCCACGGAATACAACACCGGCAACGGAAGCTCCATCAATAGGCCCATGAAAAGTGCCACGGATTTGTAACGATCAACTCAGCGCTGCGCGCGTCTGCTCGGGAACGTGCCTCGGGCGTGAGTTGCCGTACCGTTCTGTACAGTATATAATTGGCTTCGGGATGCTGCCGCTACATGGGGGTGCATGCAAAAGAGGGTTCCAATTGTTCCTCCTTCTCGCAATGGAAGGGAAGGCCGCATTTGTCCCCGAGTCCAGGCGGGGAGGGTGACGAAGTTCGGCCGCCGCAAGGCCCGCCTTTTTACGGCTGGGGATAAGCCGGGAGAGGCAGGGGTGTCCCTCCTAGAACCCCAGGGTCCTTTAACCCAGGGAAGGCTCAGGTTGTCGAGAGGGATGTTGTGCAAAAGGCGTCGTGCGAGTCTAACGTATACTGATATTTAGGAGGCGACGGCAATGCCAGCAGAGGTTGTCACGGTATTCAGTGTCATCCTGTGGGCTATCGTTGCGTGGTGGGCGCTCTGGGCCGCGCTCGCTCTCTTCACGCGCGCCATGACAGTTTTTGTGTTCCTGCTCTTAACCGGCCTGGTGTGGACCTTCTTTGGGCTGCAGCTTGTATATAGCTTCGCGTTTGTGCCTTACATCGTGATCCCGCTCATATTCCTTCCGAGCATGGTGAGGATAATCACGGAATACCAGCGGGGCGTGCTGTTCAGGTTCGGGCGGCAGGTAGGCGTGCTGAAGCCCGGCCTGAACGTCATCTTCCCGTTCGGGATCGACCAGGTGAGGAAGATCGACCTCCGCACCTTCACCATTGACGTGCCAAAGCAGGAGATCATCACCCGCGACAACGTCCCGGTGCTGGTGGACGCCGTAGTCTACTTCAACGTGTTCGACCCCGTTCTCGCTGTCGTGAAGGTGGCCGACTTCGTGAAGAGCACCACGCTGCTCGGCCAGACGATCCTGAGATCCGTCCTCGGGCAACACGAACTTGATGAGATGCTTTCCAAGCGGGCGGAGCTCAACACGACGCTCCAGAGACTGCTGGACGAGGCGACTGACGCGTGGGGCGTGAAGGTCTCGGCCGTTGAGATCAAGGCCGTCGAGCTCCCGGAAACCATGAAGCGAGCCATGGCCAAGCAGGCTGAGGCCGAGCGCGAGCGGCGCGCCAAGGTCATCGCCGCAGACGGCGAATACCAGGCGTCCGAGAAACTCGCTGCTGCGGCGCGCGTCATTGCGACCGAGCCGTCCGCACTGCAGCTCCGCTACTTGCAGACGCTTGCAGAGATCGCTGTCGAGCGCAACTCGACCATCCTTTTCCCGCTGCCGATGGAAGTGCTGCGGATGTTCGAGCGACGCACTGAAGAAAAGGACAGCTAGCAGTCGGGGCCTGTAAGAACGGGGCTGTTGATCTCCTGCGTGAAGACTAAGTAGGAGTTCAGTAATGTTCCCGACTTTGGCAGGGGTTGCCGGTGTTGCATTCCGGGTTCCCACTCGGAGGGAGGAATACCTCCCTTCCGACGGGTCCTTCGGACCCTGCCTCCCTCCTACCTTCGGGCGGGTCTGCGACAGGGTACAGGTACGCCCTCTGCAGGGCGCCTCCGATTAATTCGGCCCGCCGGCAGATGGCCGAATTAATAGGCCCCGTCATGCAAGCACCGGCAACCCCGACCGCCATCTGGAAAAGTGGCGTAGATTTGTGACGCCATACTTAGGAGCCTCTTGCGCACCGACCTGCGTGCCGGCCGTGCAAGGACCGGGGACCGTGAAACGGTCGCGCGAGGTTCCGGTCATCCTCTCTGGCTCACACCGGCAGACCGGACCCCGGTTCGGCAGGTGCCGCGTTGCCCTGCGCTGGACCCCCTGACGTGGCAAGCAGAGGGGCTGGCGCCTCTGCACACTGCATCGGCACCAGGGCCGCCATCGCAAGGCGCAGCCGCCTCTCCGCGCCCTGCCAGTTGACCACGTTCCACCACGCCCCGCAGCCCTCGGCCGCCCGTGCCAGCTACCGACCGGGCCTTCAAACCGCGAAAACACGCTGTGTGCCTTCAGAACCGATGTCCATATCTAAGGAAGTATTAAGTTAACGCTCGACGCGCTATGGCAGGGCGATATAATTTTATGGCTCAGTAAGAAGGAACTCATGTACCGGCGTCGAATGACATTATTAAAGCTATCTATAACAAATATGCCGGGCAGCGCCCTGACATGATGATGCGAGAAAGTGTTGCAGAAGGGGAGCGCATCGTGAGCAAGGTACGAATCCTCAGGCTTGTCAAGGAAAACGGACCGATATCGCGTGTCCAGCTTCAGCAGATGCTGGGTCTGAGCTTTCCTGCTGTATCAACGGCAATCTCCGAACTGCTGGGCGAGGGCCTTATCACGCAGGCCGGAAGCGTCAGCAGCGGGGTGGGCAGGAAGGCAGAACTCTTTGAGTTTAACCCCAGGAAAGGTTATGTGGTCGGGATAGATGTCGGTGCAAAGAAGATTCGCATTGCTGCGGCGAACCTCGTCGGCAACATCGTTCACAGGGCTGAGATTCCCACCCTTGCCTACGAGGGTGGCCCCAGGGTCATGGACCGCCTGGTGACGCTTCTCCAGGGCGTTCTCGAGTCCAACAGGATCGCCGAGTCAGAACTGCTGGCCATAGGAGTTGGCGCTCCTGGCATAAGTGAAGAGAAGACCGAGGTAAACTTGCTCTTCCCGTTCATTCCGTCGTGGAAGGGCGTGCCCATAAGGAGCACCCTCGAGAAGCGCTTCGGCGCGCCCGTGTTCGTTGAAAACGACGTGGACATGGCGGTCATCGGCGAGCGCACCTGGGGCGCAGGGAGAGGATGCGACAACCTGGTCTTCGTGAACGTGGCAATCGGGGCAGCAGCGGGGATCATCCTCGATGGAAAGCTACACAGGGGCGTGAGGCGAGCCGCCGGCGAGATCGGGTTCATGGTTGTGGACCGGAGCCTGGTACGGGACACCTACTCTGAACAGGGCGTCCTCGAAGAGACAATTACCGGCCCTGGCATCGTGAGGCGTTTCAAGAGTAGACTCGGGCAGGAAAACAGCCCGGCTGTTCGACCCGGTCAGTTTGGAGAGGAGACAGGAGAGGGCGCGGAAGGGATTCAAGCGGAAGGGGTCCAACTGGAGGTGGCCGACGCCGAGGCGGTATTTGCTCTTGCCGGGGGCGGCCACGCCGTCGCTCGAGAGATCATCGATGAGACTGTAACCTACCTGGCAATGGCCCTGTCGAACCTTATCGCCGTCTTGAACCCTGAGATGGTAGTCCTCGGGGGAGGCGTGGGCCTCGCCCTTCACAGCAGCGCCGGGAACAGGATCAGTGAGTTCATCGAAAGGCATGTGCCCTTCATGCCGCGCATCGTCCCGGCTGAGCTTGGGAACGACGCTGGCGTGCTCGGTGCCATCGCGGTCGCGCTGGAAAAGGCCCAGGAGAAGCTTGAAAGAAGCCTGCTCGAGCCTCTCGCAAGGGGGGAACTTCGCCCGTGTGATGCCGCCGGTGTGTCCGAAGTCCGGGTGACATAAGGTAGACGACCCGGTCCCCGGCTCAACGCGTACGCGAGTATGAAAGTGTGGGAGCGCTGACCGGCGACACTCCATCGATGCAGGGAGATGACATGAAATGAACGGAGATCGCACCATTCGCGAAATACTTTCGCAGCCTGAGATATGGCTCACGGTGCTGGAGGACTTCGCGAGGAACCCGGATGGTTTACCACCGGTTGACCTGGGGGGGTACGCTGGCATCTACTTCCTCGGTTCAGGCTCCTCGTACTACCTCGGGCTTACGCTCGCCAGCCTGCTGTCGCGCATCTACCCGGGGACGTGTAGGGCTATTCCGTCGTGCGAGGTGATCATGTACCCGGAGCTCTACTTCGACCCCGATAAGAATCGGAGATACCTAGTGTTCGTGATTTCGCGGTCAGGTAAGTCCACAGAGGCGCTCCTGGCGGCCGAAAGAGCGAGGATGACCTGCGCCTGTGATCTGGTGGCGCTCACGTGCCACGTCGATAGCCCGCTTGTGCAAAAGTGCGATTCTGCGCTTGTGGCTTCTGCTGCCCGCGAGGACAGCGTGGTAATGACCCGCGCTTTCACGAGCATGCTGCTGCTGTGCGGTTTATCCCTTTTGAGGCGTGCTTCGAGTTCAGGCCAGGGGCGAGGAGTAGCATCTGTCTCTCACAATGCTTGTGCCGGTAGCCTAGAGAGTGCGCCGGAGCCAGTCCCCGACGAGTCGGTCTCCGCGGCGAAGAAAGTAAGGGCAGCGGCCATAACGGCGGAGTCGCTCCTGCGTTCCGTCCGGCACGACATAGAGGAACTCTTGAATGAGCGGGACTGGGAGAGATTTGTCTTCCTGGGGTCAGGCCCGTTTTACGGCGTAGCCAGGGAGAGCGCCCTGAAGCTGCAAGAAATGGCCGTATCTTCGTGCGAGGCCTACCACATCCTCGAGTACCGGCACGGGCCCAAAGCCACCATCGGACGGTCCTCTCTTGTTGTGCTCTTTGTCACACCCGCCCGAGGAGTCCCAGGGGTCTGGTGGGCGACTTCCCTGGCTGAAGAGTTGAAACAGTACGGGGCCGGGATACTCACCCTGGGTATGTCGGGGCTACGAAGCCGGGTCTTTGGGAAGACGCCGCAGGAACGCCGCGCGGTGGACCAGGAATCTCCATGGGCATCGCTGCGTGCGCTGTCCCAAGTTTTCGTGGGGATCGACCTGGATAATCCGGACGTCGCTGATTCCCGTTGTTACGAGGCTTCGCGGCATCGTGAGGCCCTTGACCTGATGATGCAGGAGTGGCTCTTGTGTTGCCTTGCCATGCTCCCCATGCACATACTGGGGTTCTCGCAGGCTGTTCGCAGGAGCCTCGACCCGGATTCACCTCAGCATCTCTCACAGGTGGTGGAACTGCCTCAGGATGATGTACATGGGTCAGAGCCTAACCTGTCGCGGTCAAGATCGGTTGAAGCGCATGATTTGTGAAGAGGGGGGATCCTTTCGGGAAGCTAAGGGATTCATCGCGTCGTTCGGAAAGCCGAGTAGAGTACTGGTGCGATTGAATACTTGTTCAAAAACCCGGAGAAGGAGGTCGTGTGACAATGAAAACGGCAAGCGTGAAGGTGTTTCTCGCGGTGATGCTCAGCGTTGCGCTCGGTCTTGTGCTGTGCGCAGGAACCGTCTTTGCCGAGAAGACGAAGGTGAAGATCGCCTATGCCGAGGACGTGTCGGGTCACAAGATCAACCTGGAGCTTTTCAAGGCGTTTGAGGAGAAGTACCCGAATCTAGAGGTTGAGGCCATCAATATCCCCGAGAAGTACTGGGATAAGCTACTGACCATGTTTGCCGGCGGCACGGCACCTGACGTAGTCTACATGAACTACATGAACCTGGCCGGCTTTGCTGACAAAGGCGTTCTTGAGGACCTTATGCCGTGGATAGAGAAAAGCCCCGACTTCAACCTGCCTGACTTCTTCCCGTCGCTGATAAAGCAAGTTCGGTACAAGGGGAGGCTCTACGAGCTACCGAAGGATTTCACCACATCGGTTCTCTACTATAACAAGGACATGTTCAAAGAAGCAGGCATCAAGTTCCCCGATGCGAGCTGGACATGGGACGATTTCCGCAACGCTGCGAAGGCGCTCACGAAGGACAAAGATGGTGACGGCCGGATCGACCAGTACGGGTGGGACGGCCTATACGACACCTCGCTCAATACGTGTTGGATCTGGCAGAATGGCGGCGAGATCATCGACAGCGACGGCAGGGCCGTTCTGGATAGCCCCCAGAATATAGAAGCATACCAGTTCGTAGCGGACCTCATTCTGAAGGACAAGGTTGCTCCGGACGAGGCAACCTTCTCGCAGCTCGGCGGGGCAAGCTCTATGTTTGCATCGGGCCGGCTCGCCATGCGCATCGTCGGTCGCTGGGAAACCCCGACCCTCGCAGCGGTGAAGGGGATCAACTGGGACGTGGCTCCGCTTCCACACAAGAAGGCTCGCGGCGACACCATGTTCATAGGAGGCTGGAGCATAAACAGCAAGTCTCCCAACAAGGAAGCCGCGTGGAAGCTGGTTCAGTACCTGACGGGCACCGAGGGCCAGAAGCTCAATGCGAAACTGGGTCTTGCCATTCCATCGCGGAAGTCCATCGCGAGCACGCCGGTCTTCCTGGAGAGCATTTTGCCGCCTGCAAGCAACCAGGTGTTCCTGGACGCCGCCGAGTACGGGCGGGTTCTGCCTATCACCCCGTACTGGCAGCCGGTATACCGTACACTCAAGGAGGCTTTTTATCAGATACGGACCGGGAAGAAGTCTCCGGAGGAAGCTCTGCGTGAGGCCAACGCGAGCATAGCGAAGATTCTCAAGGGTGAGTAGCTCTTGCCTTGAAACGCGCAGAGTGCCGAAGCAATCTCGCAAACGCGGGCTCGCTTCTATTGCTCGGTCGTAGTGGTTCGCAGGTTCTCCGAGGCGCGGCTGCCTCTCGTTCCTCAACCCTGGTCGTAGACGGTCGCTTCCAAGAGGCCGGGGGAGTTGCGTTTGTCCGAGAGAACCTGCGAACCCTGCCTGTGCGGCCCAGCTCAGGCCACGCCGATGGAGCCCGACCGAACTCGGGACGGGCCCGCGGTCAGTCGGAGAAAGGGAAGGCGGCCGGTTGAGAACATGACCCGCGAAGGCCAGGTGCGGGCATCGATATCCTTTTTCGTGGGAGGGCATAGCCGGGTGAGTCGCTGCCGAATGCAGACAAGGACAGCTATGAGCAAGGAGAAAAGCAGGGGGAAAGTGCGCGAGGGGCCTGTGCTTCGCCTTTCCCTGAGAACGCAGGAGGCCATCTGGGGATGGGTGCTCGCCATGCCGATAATCCTTGGCATGCTTCTCTGGACGCTGGGCCCGATGGTTGCCTCGGCCATCCTGAGCTTGATGAAATGGGATCTTCTCACCCCCCCAAAGTGGGTGGGTCTCGCCAACTACGTAAAGATGTTCACAGGCGACCGACTCTTCTGGCACTCCCTCAAAGTAACCACGCTGTATGCGCTGTTCAGGGTACCCCTGGGTCTCGCGTTCGGACTGGCGATCGCGTTGTTGATGAACCAGAAGCTGCCGGGCATATACCTGTTCCGGACCATCTACTACCTGCCTTCCGTCCTGTCGGGCGTAGCGGTTGCTCTCCTGTGGATGTGGATCTTCGCTCCCGATTTCGGCCTGCTCAACGTGGTCCTCTGGAAACTCTTCCGCATCAAGGGGCCGGCGTGGCTGTTTTCCGAAGCATGGGCCCTGCCCGCCCTGGTCATTATGAGCCTCTGGGGCGTGGGAGGCGGCATGTTGATCTGCCTTGGCGGCCTGCAGGGAATCCCCACGGAGCTTTACGAAGCTGCTGAGATCGACGGCGCAGGGCCACTCGCGAAGCTCACCAGGATAACCCTGCCGCTCATGTCGCCGGTTCTGTTCTTCAACCTTGTGCAGGGCATCATTTCGGCGCTCCGAGTGTTTACCGAGGCTTATGTCATGACCGGTGGAGGACCCAACTATGCGACGCATTTCTACGGTCTCCATATATACACAAGCGCGTTTACGGATTTCAAGATGGGTTACGCGTCGGCCCTAGCGTGGTTCCTATTCCTATACATACTGGCTCTGACGCTTCTTGTCTTCAAATCGTCGCCGGCCTGGGTGTACTACGAAGGGCGTCCGAGAGCGTGACGCGCGTGCGGCCTCGATGTTAAGGCGTTGAGATGTTGAGCTGAGATGTTGAGCAGGTTTGTCTGGAGGAGGTATGCAATACGGACGGCGTTTCAGTTGGAGTAAATGAGCGACACGTTTATGCAATGCGATGCAGATTTCGCCGGAGAAAGCAGTTGCTTGCCCTTGCACAGCAGAGCTCGAGCTACCTCTTGCTGTCTTTGGGTGCGGTCCTCATCCTGATCCCGTTTTTCTGGATGGTGTCTACGTCGCTCAAGGAGTGGGGCAGCCTGTTCATCTACCCGCCCCAGTGGATCCCGCGCCCGGTGGTCTGGAGGAACTATGCGGACGCCCTGACCATGGTGCCGTTTTTCACGTTCCTGAAGAATACCTGCATAATCACTTTCACCAGCCTCTTCGGACAGGTTCTCAGCGCATCCCTGGTTGCATTCAGTTTCGCCCGGCTACGCTGGCCCGGGCGCGACGTGGTCTTTGTAATCCTTCTGAGTACGCTGATGCTCCCGTACGAGGTCACCCTCATTCCGAAGTTCATTCTCTTCCGGACGCTGGGGTGGATCGATACCTTCAAACCCCTGATAGTACCCGACTATTTCGGCGGAGGGGCATTCCTGGTCTTCCTTCTGCGCCAGTTCTATATGACGATCCCGGTCGAGCTGGACGACGCCGCCCGCATTGATGGGTGCACCACGGCCGGGATCTGGTGGCGCATCATAATGCCGCTTGCCAAACCGGCTC
>JBFMGS010000029.1:0-6683 GCA_040752635.1 Bacillota bacterium | reverse complement strand
CTGGTCTTCCTTCTGCGCCAGTTCTATATGACGATCCCGGTCGAGCTGGACGACGCCGCCCGCATTGATGGGTGCACCACGGCCGGGATCTGGTGGCGCATCATAATGCCGCTTGCCAAACCGGCTCTGGGCATAGTTGCCATCTTCGGCTTCCAGGGGCACTGGAACGACTTCATGGGCCCCCTCATATACCTGAACTCGACCGAGAAGTTCACGCTTGCCCTGGGCCTGAACCTTTTCAAGAACCAGTACACGGCGCAGTATCAGTACATCATGGCGGCATCCCTCATAGTAATGCTTCCTCTCCTTGTCAACTTCTATTTCGCCCAGCGCTACTTCGTGCAGGGCGTGGTGATAACGGGGCTGAAGGGCTAAAGGCGCCAGGGGAGGAGGAGACCTGGTTTCGATGCCGTGCGGCAGAGAACGGGGGAACGGCCTGTGAAGATCGAATGCGCCACGCTGTGGGTGCTGCGGCACCCGCCGGACGTTGCCGTCGAGGGCCTGATACGTCTGGACGATTACAACTCGCTATACGTAAGGGTGGTAGGAGATGTCGGATACCTATTACGGATGCTCTGTGGAGAATGAGCACCTTCGGATCGCTCTTGACCCTGCAACCGGGGCACTTCTTGAGCTTCTGAACAAGCGCACGGGCGACAACTACATAAAGAGAAGCGGCGTCGGAAAGAGCGTGCCCTTCGTCCTCACTTACCTGGACTACAACAACAGAAAGCGGACGCTGGTTCCTGCACAGGTCGCATCGTTCAAGCTGGACCGGGAGGGGCGTGAGCGGCAACACGGCGACCAGAGCGGAGGGCAACGCGAGGTCCTCACCGTCAGCTTCGACTCGCTCGTTGACGGCTCGGACAGGTGGCCGGTTGCAGTCGATATGATCGTCGAGGTCAGACCGGATGACGAGGAAGCGATCTGGCGCCTACACGTTGCGAACGGGGCGGCGAACCTGAAGATCATCGAGGTCCTCTTCCCGTGCATAACCGGCGTCTGGATCGGCGAGTCCCACGAGGACGACTGGATAATCTACCCGCACCATGCAGGAGAAAGAACCAAGAACCCGATCAGGGAATATGCCTCCGCCCGGTACCGGGCCTTTTGGAGGGCTCAAACCGAGATGGAGGACGGGGTGTTCTTCAGGGAGATCAACTACTGC
Source organism: Bacillota bacterium (assembly GCA_040752635.1). Taxonomy (GTDB): domain Bacteria; phylum Bacillota; class SHA-98; order UBA4971; family UBA4971; genus JBFMGS01. The sequence goes on along the minus strand of JBFMGS010000029.1, from coordinate 5,515 downwards.
GGGCTCGCGTCCATGATGTGGATGGACTACTATGACGGGTCTGGAGGTCTCTACCTGGCTTCGTATGACGACGACAACCTGCTCACCGGGGTGAGAGTTGAGGTGGGTGGGCCCGACGATCCCTGGATCGGGTTTTCTTTCAGGAAGTATGTGGCAATCCCGCCCGGTGCAACCTGGAATTCGAAGCCGTATGCGGTGGCAATACACCAGGGCGACTGGCACTGGGCGGCGAGGAGGTACCGCTCCTGGTTCGAGAAAGGAAGGTCCTATCCGGATCTGCCCGAGGACCTGAAGGAACAGTCGGCCCTCTGCCCGCGATACGATTTCCGCCGCGATGAGCAGGTGCTGCACACGTTTGCGGAAATCCCGGACATGTATGAGAAAGCAAAGCGCGAGGGAATCAGTCACCTCTTCATCGCAGGCTGGAACCGGCGGGGATTCGATAACAACTACCCCGAGTATTTCCCTGACATGGAGCTCGGCACTCCCTTGGAGCTGGAGCGCGGGGTGCGCTATGTCAACGCGAACGGCGGGATGGTGACTTTCTACATCAACGCGCGCATATTTGACGTCCTTTCTGACTATTTCCCGACGCTGGGGCTAGCCTGGGCCTTGAAAGACGAAAACGGTCGGTGGGTCAAGGAGACGTATGGCCCCCGGAGTTTCTCGGTGTGCTGCCCTTCATGTGAGGCGTGGCAAAGACGGGTACTTGACTATGCTACGTGCATGGTCAGGTGGTACGGCGCCCGCGGGATATACCTAGATCAGTTGGGATCTGCGACTCCCTATCCGTGTTACGATCCCCATCACCACCACGAGCACCACGGCACGTTCAACCGGGGTTATCTCGAGATGCTCAGGAAGGTTCTCGGTGCCATTAGGAGCGAGAGGCCTGATGCCTTCATAATGATAGAAAACTGCGGCGACATATACGGGCAGTATGTCTTCGCCAATCTGACCTGGAATGGCGAGTTCTACGACGAGTTCTTCAACGTGTACAAGTATACGTTCCCCGCGTACCTCCAGGTGAACATGGTGAACCCCAGGCGGATTCCCGTCAAGGACGAGCGGCACAGGTGGTTCTACAAAGACGTCGAGCGGGCGCTGCTCATCGGGAGTATATTCTGGGCGGAGCTGGGAGACCGGTTCGGTTCCGAGGACGAGGAACTGAGAGACTACCTGCGGCAGGTGTTGAAGATTCGAAAGGCATGCGCCCGCGACATCTCCACGCTGACCTTCGTGGACGACGAAGGAATCAGGTTCGACCCGCGCATCCGCGCGACTCACTGGGAGGGTCACCGCGACGGAAGCAGGGTGGATCTCATCCTGTCAGCAAGGGGGGTTGAGATCACCCAGGACGGTCCGATCCCGGAGGTTCGCGATGATCTCATGGTTACCGTTGATGTGCCTCCAGAACGCGTGAAAAAGGTTGAGGCGATGGCCCTCGGTGGCAAGTTCGAGGCCTGGGGCTTTTCAACCGGTGCGAACGACATCTGCGTTCCTGTGCCTGGTACGTCGCTTGCCGCCATCAGGGTTGTCAGCTGCCGCGGTTAGCGACGGCGAAAACCTCATCTCGGTTTCAGGGCACCGGAGCGAGTGCCTGCTTGAAGGACGAAGGAGAGAATCCGTATGGACGTGGTAGTTGTCGGAGAACTGAACCCGGATCTCATCTTCACAGGTCTTGCCAGATCACCCAGGCTGGGAGTGGAACAACTTGCCCAGAGCTTCTCTTTCACCCTTGGCGGCTCGGGGGCCATATGTGCGGTGACCCTCTCGAAACTGGGATTGCAGGTGGGTTTCGCCGGCAAGGTGGGGGATGACGTTTTCGGCGCGTCCTGCGTGGAGTTCCTCTCAAGGTATCGCGTAGACACAGCGAGGATCACGGTGGATGCTTCCATCCGGACGGGGGTCACAGTTTCGCTGTCCTATCCCAGGGACAGGCTTCTGGTCACCTACCCGGGCTCCATCGGCGAACTGCAACTCTCAGACCTCGACCTGGACTACATACTCAGGGGATCGCATCTCCACCTGTCTTCGTATTACCTGCAGAAAAAGCTCAGGGTCGATGTGCCTGCGCTCTTTGAAGCTGCAAAGGGGAGAGGGCTTTCCATCTCCCTGGACACAGGATGGGACCCGACTGAAACATGGGACGATGACATCTCTCAAGCGCTTGAACACGTCGACATCTTCCTTCCGAACGAGCCAGAGCTCTGCCGTATCACACGCCGGCCGACATGGGACGAGGGCCTGTCTGCCATAGGGGAGTGGATGTCCCCGGCTGCTACGGTGGTTGTGAAACTGGGGCCGGGCGGGGCAGTTGCAAGGCAGGGGGAAAGAGAGGTCAGAGTCCCGCCTTACTCAATAGTCCCGGTAGACACCACCGGCGCAGGCGATTCATTTGACGCCGGGTTCATTTACGGCTTCCTGAAGGGGAAGGACCTTCTTCAGGCGCTGACCTTCGCCAATGCATGCGGGGCCCTATCCGCCTCTAGCGTGGGAGGAACCGGCGGCTTCGAGAGCCTTACCGATGTGGAGCGATTTATGACAAAGAACCAGGAACCGCGGGGATGACTGAGCAAGAGAAGCCCCGCGGCGAGGAAACCGAAGGAGATCCGAACTTGTAAAACAGGGCTCAGAGCGCCCTTTCTGTGGGGAGGGATGTGGGTGGCGAAAATCGCTATGATAGGGGCGGGAAGCGTCGTATTCGCAAAGAACCTGCTGGGAGACATCCTGACGTTGCCCGAGCTATTCGGCTCTACCATTTCGCTCATGGACGTGGACGAAGAACGCCTGCGACTTGTCGCTGCTCTTGCCCGGAGGATCGTCGAGCAAGAAGGCAGTTGTTTCGAGGTTCAGGCCACGCTTGACCGCAGGGAAGCTTTGCGCGGCGCGGCCTACGTCATAGTCATGATAAACGTGGGCGGCCTCGAAGCGATCAGGCACGACAACGAGATTCCCGAGCAATTCGGCGTCAAACAGTGCATAGGCGACACGCTCGGGCCCGGCGGCGTGTTCAAGGGCCTCAGGCTTGTTCCGGCGATCCTGGAGATATGCCGGGATATGGAGGAGCTTTGCCCCGACGCGTTGCTCATGAACTACAGCAATCCCATGGCTATTATCTGCTGGGCCGTAAACGAAGCTACCGCCGTAAAGAACGTGGGTTTGTGCCATAGCGTTCAATCCACGGCTGAACAGCTTGCCCGCTACATTGGAGCTGTCTCTCCCGAAACGAGCCACTGGGTTGCGGGCATAAACCACATGGCTTGGTTCCTTCGGTTCGCCTGGAAGGGAAAAGACGCGTATCCGTTGCTGTTCGAAAAGATGCAAGACCCGGAGGTCTTTGCCAAAGATCCAGTCCGGTTCGAGATCATGAAGCAGTTCGGCTACTTTGTTACCGAATCGAGCTATCACATGTCCGAGTATGTCCCGTACTTCAGAAAACGGGCTGACCTTCTGGAGGAGTTCGGGGGACCTGTCGGCCACTACTATCGCGACGTCTATAGCAAACACCCTGCGTCTCATTTTGAACAGGTAAGACGCGAGATAGAAGGGCGAGACAGGATAGAGCTGAAGCGAACGCACGAATACGCCTCGTCGATAATCCGCGCTATGGAGACGGGAGAACCTGCGACGATAAACGGGAACACGAAGAACGCTGGGCTTGTCACGAACCTTCCTCAAGGGTGCTGCGTCGAGGTTCCCTGCCTGGTGGACAGGAACGGCATACATCCATGCTACGTTGGTGAGCTTCCCCCTCAGTGCGCCGCTCTGAACAGGAGCAATGTCTCCGTCCAGGAACTTGCGGTGAAAGCAGCCCTTCACGGAGACCGGGAAGCAGCGATTCACGCAGTAATGCTTGACCCCCTCACCGCGTCGGTGTGCTCATTACGGGAGATAAGGCAAATGGTTGACGAGATGCTTGCAGCAGAGGCGGAGTTCTTGCCGCAGTTCTTCAGCTATTAGCGTCCGCGCGTCGGAGCGCATCGCTGACGGTGATGTAGACCGTGTAAGCGTCCTCGTAGGTCTCGCGCAGGGACTCTTCCGGAAACACCCGCCGCCCGATACGCAGGGTCTTCGCCAGCGCGTCCTCGGCGTTCCTATAGAACCCTGCCCCAATGCCTGCGAGCAGCGCGGCGCCCAGCGCAGACGCCTCCGTCACCTGCGGGACCTCGACGGGAAGACCTAACACGCTCGCCTTGATGGAGAGCCACAGGTCGTTTCTCGCGCCGCCGCCGGTGGCGATGACGCTCGACACGCGTTGCCCTATGGCTGTCTCCATGGCACTGATCGCCGTCTTGAGCTCGAAGCAGAGGCCTTCGAAGACGGCCCGGGCGAAATCCGCGAGGGTGGCGCTGGGCCTGATGCGCGCGAAAGCCCCGGTGGCGCGCTCGTCCCGTGTTGGCGGACCGCTCCCGAGAAGGCGCGGCACGAACACGACCCCTCCCGCGCCGGGCCTTGACTTCTTCGCCAGGTCCACAACGCGTTCGTAGGATGGGCTGCTCCCGCAGAACTCGCGCATGAACCACTCCACCGCGCCGCCCGAGGCGAGGAGGCCGCCCATCGCATAGTGCATGCCCTCGACCACGTGATGACCGAAGGAGAATCCGTTCTCGCAGACGGCTCCCAGCACGGCGGCGTCCGGGCACGATGTCAGTATGCTCTCAGCCGTGCCGCATGAGTCGAGGACGGCACCGGGCCTCGTGGCGCCTACCGCCAGCGCTCCGCACACGTGGTCGTGGCCGCCGGCGAAGACCGGCACCCCGGCGGGTATTCCGGTTCGTCGCGAAGCCTCGGCCGTCACGCGCCCGACGAGTGTCCCGCTGGGGACAAGCTCCGGCAGTATCCGAGAAGGGATGCCGGATGCGGCCAAGAGCTCCTGGGACCAGGCCAGCTTTGCCTGATCGAAGAGCAAGGTCCTTGAGGCCTGGGAGAAGTCCACGGCGCGCGCGCCTGTAAGCCTGAATGAAACAAAGCCCGACACAGGCAACCACGTATCGATGGCTTCACGCAGGCCGTCCACATGCTCGAACATCCAGAGGACTTTGAGCGCTGAGTATATTGTCTTCACAGAAAGCCCCGTGATGGCTACAGTCCTGACCTGCCCGATCTTCTCGCTCCACCACCTGGCCTGGGGAGCGGTGCGCGGATCGAACCACGCGATTATAGGATAAAGCGGGCGGCCCTCGCGGTCGAGGGCGACCCCGGACTCGCCGACGCTTGCGACGGCGACGCCCACGATTTCCGGGGTGCTGCCCGAAGTGCCGACAGCGGGGCAGGCGTTCAGGGCCTGGATGGCGCCACGCGCAGCCTCTGCCACCTTGACCCAGATGGCCTCCGGGTCCCACACTACCTGGCCCGCGCCGTCGGCGTGCGAAGGCGTGTTGACGACGGACCTGGCCACCTCGATCCCGGCTTCATCGAAGATAACTGCCTTTATGTGCGTTGTGCCGACGTCTATACCGACGGTGCAGAGTTTACGCCTGCGATCCATTGTTGTGCCGCAGCCTCCTCGGAC
>JBFMGS010000028.1:15358-29034 GCA_040752635.1 Bacillota bacterium | reverse complement strand
CTAGCCATGTACTCTTCGCGGCTGGAGCTGGTAACTGGCAATAGGGAAAACAGCCGAAAACGCTCGAGCATCGGCAGTGTCATGTTCTGCCTGACAGACATTCGCATGACCAGACCCTGGACCAGACGATCCTCCGGTACTAGGACAACCCCCGATCTTACCGCCTGTTTCGGATCTCTGATTCGGGTTTGCACTCCGTCGATCTCCAGCGTGCCTTTGGCCAGCCGGCGTACGCCGTAGATGGCTTCCAATAAGGCGGTCCGGCCCGACCCGACAAGCCCGAAGAGGCCCAGAATCTCTCCGCGGCGTAGATCAAGGCTAATATCTCGGATCTGCCCATCCATTGTGGACAACCCACAAATCGAAAGGACCTTCTGCGAGGCGCCGAGAGGAGGCGGTCCTGGAAACTCCCTAGCGGCTCCTTCACCCGCCATTAACCCGATAAGCTCAGCTTTGTGGGTTCTTGATGCCTCGAGAGTCCTCACGGTTCTCCCGTTTCTCAAAACGGTGATTCGGTCTGCAATGTCAAAGATCTCCTCCAGCCGGTGCGAAACATAGATGAATGCGACTCCTGCCTTCCTCAGCCTTTGGATTGTTGTGAACAACACACGGGTCTCAGCGTCAGAAAAGGACGCAGTGGGCTCGTCGAGAATAATCAGGTTGGCGTTGGTCAGAAGAGCCCGCATCACCTCAACCATAGTCTGTTGGGCTGCAGTCATCTCTGAGATCGGCTTAGATAAGTCCATGTCAGCATGCAGTTCGGCCCGAATCCTCTCCGCCTCTTCCCTCATTCTGTTCCAATCCACGGCGCCAAAGATTCCTCTTGGATAAGAGCGACCGATGTAAAGGTTCTCAACCCCGGAGAAGAACGGTATGAGATTGCGATGCTGGTGAATGAACGCAATACCGAGATCTTGTGCGTCTCGCGGGTTGGCCAGCGAAACAGGTGCCTGCTTCCACAGGATGGTCCCTGAGTCCTTGTAATAGGCGCCGGTAACTATCTTAATGAGGGTGGACTTGCCTGCGCCGTTCTCACCCACCAGGGCATGGACCTCACCTGGTCGTACACCAAGGCTCACCTTGTCAAGAGCTACAACCCCAGGAAAACACTTAGTTATGTCTCTCAGCTCGAGAAGATAATCCAACAGTCAACCCTCCTCAACGGTCGGGAAACGGAAGCGGTGTGAGATGACGCATCTCTGCACCACTTCCGCCTGGCGACCATTCCTGTCATGACGAGCCCGTTGCGGTGATTGTCTTGGGTCAGTCGAGTTCAGTCGCGGGTTATGAGCTGAGACTGCGCGTATATCTCGATGGCACTCGGTCCCTGGCCACCAAAGATTCTCTCCAGTTGCTGGACGAGGATCTTTGCCATTCCCTCAAAGTCCTGAGAGACAGTGGCTACGAAAGGAGAGCCCTTTTTGATGAGGTCAATTGCCTGGCTTGTGCCATCTATTCCAGCGACCACGATGTCCCTCTGCCGTCCAGCGGCAATGATGGCCTGAGTGGCTCCGATAGCAGGTTCATCCCAGCCAGCCCAGACTGCCTTGATGGACCCGGGTTGCGGATTCGCAATAAGGATGCTCTCCATCGCTTTCCTTGCATCTTCAATTGGACCGGGCACCTGCACATGGTGTTCGGTAATGACTTTGACATCTGGATTCTCGGCAAGGACCGCTTCCAGAACTCGTGTGCGCTTGCGAACGCCATGGTGCGGGCGATGAGTGAAGACGACGATCCCCCCCTTATTGCCTATGGCGTTCAGTAAGTAGCTGGTCATCATGGCGGACATTACGTAGTTGTTTGATGTTACGTTGCACGCGACCCCCGGGATCCATCCAGCGTCGCCGCCGAGGACGGGAATACCGGCCTGGTTAGCCTTTCTAATCTGATCCTTCAGTTGATTGGGATCAGCCATGCCGAGAACAATGGCGTCGACCCTTCGGGCGATCATGTCTTCCATGCGGCTGGCCAAGGCACCGAAGTCGCCTTTTGTATCGATAGTGATGACATCCCATCCCTTGCCCTTACCTTCCTTTTCAAACGCCTTTACCATTTGATTCGTGGTTACAGAAGCTAGATACGGGGTCAACATAGCTACGGTCTTCTTGGGAGCGCCAAACGCAGAGATGCTACCGAATGCTGTCACCAAAACCACTAAGACTACGACTAAGCTAATCAATCTGCGCATTTGCCCTTCCTCCTGAAGTTCATATTGCACTCTTCCCGATAGCTCGAGTCCGAAGCGTAACCCAATCCATTGAAGTACAGCACTTAGCACTACCCATTGGAAGGTTGCATCAGTTGGTGTTCATTCTGAATCCCTCCTTCCCTCATCGATTTGGATCGGCTACTCGCTGGCTCGACAGTAATTGCGCAGCGACCAGTCCCGACTACTCCCCACAGATGAGCTTTGCAGTCTGCACATCGGTCACGAGCATCTGAACTAGCCCCCCTTGCAGGGCACCCCTAATGGCTTCGACCTTGGAAGCTCCTCCCGCCACAGCGATAATGCGCGTATCCTTGCCGAGTTCCAAGAGAGAGACACCAATGAGCCGCGCGTCAAGCGGAGTGGTGACTATCCTTCCCGAAGCATCGAAGAAATCCACGCCGATGTTTCCGACCACACCTAGGTCTGAGAGAGACATCAGTTCACTCGCGGAGAAGAAACCCGGCTGTACCATTGTGGAATCTGGGCTCAGGGCGCCTATACCAACAATGGCTACCTGTGCTTTCTTACCAAGATCAAGGGTCCTCTGAATGCTCGGCTCCCTCATAAACAAGTCCCGCACCTCGGAAGAAGCGACAACAGCAGGAGCATTAAGAAGGTAGTAGCGACCCGAGAAGGCATTGCCCACTTTTCTCGCAATGTCGTTACTGTGCCACCCCCCGCCCACCTGCCCCATTCCGCCTATGATCGGGACGACTGAAACTTCACGCATCTTAGATGGATTTAAGTGGTCCGCCAACGCCAGAACCGTGGTACCACCCGACACAGCCAGGACCTGTCCGTTCGGCAGCACCCTGTCCAGAAGATCCGCACCCACGGCACCGATTGACTCCTTAACAGCGGCAGGATCCGTTGTCGCCGCGGGAACCACAACAACATCATCAAGCTTAAAACGTGACATCATTGTCCCACTCAATCTTGATTCATCCTCGTAAGGGCTCACTATCGAAATCCGTACAACGTTCCTTCGCCTAGCCTCGTTCAGCAGCCGACTAACGCCGGGACGCGACAATCCCAGCCTCTCTGCTATGTCCTGCTGAGTCAGTTGTTCATCATAGTACATTCTGGCAACCTTGATAAGCAGATCAACTCGTGAGAAGTCACCGGCCCTCAACACCGTGGCAGACCTCCTTGACCGACCCACCAAGTCTCAGGTGACGGTTGCACTTCTGGGCTACTCTTGACCTGGGTGATTGCAACTTAGAGCAGCAAATTACGGCGCAGGTGAACATACGTGCAAGGACCGTCATTTGATCACATGGTAGCACAAGATGCCGGGTGGGTCAAGACTCCGAACGCGTTGCCTCAGCACTTCCGCAAACACAATGCGTGATCATCCTTCGCGCCCTCCGGAGCACCGGCGGCATCGGTCGCTCGGATTGCTGATCACTCTGTCCGGCGAACTTGTGTCGGAGCAAGCCAGCGACGGAATCTGCTTACTGCGTGAGTCCGGCTGCCATTATCACGTTGGTAATCACGTCTAATATAGCATTGATTTTGATGTTCTGTGGTGTTACGCTATACATGAAACCCATAGGCCAACATACGATAAGGGGGGTGGAATCCAGTGGCTGGGGTGGTGCCCATGGAAAAACAAGAACTCTTTTCCGCACTTCGCAGAGTATTCAATGTCACGGAGTATAACCGGGGCAAACTTGGAGAAGCCGTTAAGACGCACGAGGAATGCGGTCAGGGCAATTGGTTTTTTGTGCAGAGCAGTAAGGGGATAACCAGCGCGATTATCCCTTTTAAGGAGCTCGAACAGCTTGTCGAGGCAAGTGAGCTTTTAGAGAGGCTGATGAATGCGTTTCTATATCGGGAGACCATAGCTAGACTGGGCGCATCCGAAGGAAAGATCGGGTTTGCAGAGGCCATGAGCCGACTGGGCATCGATCCTCAGGAGGTTACTTCACTGGTAGAGTCGGTGGAGTTTGAATGAGGTGGGAGGATATTGTTGCCGAAATCGCGGCACAGGGAGGCTATACACCTAACCTACATCCTAAGGCCTTAAAAGAACTTGAGGGCATATTGCAGCGAAATGCCTCTACCGCGAAAATGGTGGCGGCTGCAATAATCAAGCTGTGTAAGAACCCCCTTCCGCATGATATGGGAGGTGTAGGCAATAGGCTGGGCAAACGAAACGAGACCGGTGACCTGAGGCCGCTTCTTTATGTGAAGCTCAGGGACATAGGAATAAGAATCGTTTATGCACTTAGTCACGCTGTCAATGATAAGGACCGGAATAGGATCGACAAGACTGTAACCATAGTAGTTATCAGTAAAAGGGAGGACATGGAAGCATACCTGGACGCCCTGAGGAGAAAAGCTGATCTACCCGCCGATTGGCCGGAGGAATGGATCAAGTGATCGTGACTCGCGCGATACACGCTCAAGCTGCCCCCGACAGATCTATGCGCCGCCGGCCAACACCAACAAGTTAGCTTCTCCTTTTATCATGCCCCTAAAGAAGCCAAAACCATCGGGGACGAAAAGCAACTCTCGCGCACAAGAATCTTTACGGTAAGGAAGGACTGACAAGACAGGCGTCGAACAAAACAGGAGTAAAGATTATAATCATATATTTTTATACTCTGGTCGCCCCATGCTCTACTCATCGAGCCCACATTGCTCCAATGAAAGTGAAGACAGTGACAGGAGAGCCGCACCCGGGTGAACAACATCCATACCCGAGTGAACAAAGGAGGGTCCGCAGGGTGGCTCGTCCGATGGTTGACCGGGCAAAGCCGGTACCTCTATACCACCAGGTGAAAGAGTCGTTGCGGGAGCGAATCGAGGCGTTGGAATGGCCGCCGGGATCGAAGATTCCCACGGAGAAGGAGCTTGCCGCCGAATACGGCGTGAGCCAGATCACCGTAAAGCAAGCCCTTGCGCGGCTCGCCACCGAGGGCCTGGTCGAGCGCTACCAGGGGAGGGGCACGTTCGTGTCCCAGCCGTCCGTTGTCCAGGACATCTTGCGCTTGGCGGGCTTCTCCGCCGGCTTCGCGCGCGCGGACGTCGAAATAGAAACCCGCCTCATCAGCGCGGGCGTCGTGGCTGCAAGCGAGGGCATCGCGCGGCGGCTGCAGACAAGCGAAGGTGGATCAGTGATAGAGGTGCGCCGCGTTCGGCTGACCGGCGGAACGCCCATCTGTCTCCAAACGTCATATTTGTCCTACACGTTATGTCGGCCGATACTCGACCGGGATCTCAGCCGCGAGTCACTATTTTGCCTGCTCACCGAGGTGTGCAACTTAGACCTTGTGAGAGCAGAGGAGAGCCTGAGCGCTGTGACGGTGGACGATTATGAAGCCAGAATCCTTCTTGTGGCCCCTGGCAGCCCCGCGTTTCTAGTGCAGAGGACGACATTCGACCGAAACGGGACGCCTGTCGAGTTCGTAAAATCCATTCTGAGAGGTGATAAATGCAGGTTTACAGTAACGCTGAGCGCTGAAGCAAAGGTGAACCAGGTGGAAACCGAAGGACAAACGATGGGTGCGATGGGTGTCAAGACTCAAGTATCTTAAACTACATGCATGAGGAGGTACGTCCCATGTCAACAGGTCCGCAGCTCCAAGAGGGCGATCTTCGCAAGACGTACTGGAGCCCGAGGCGCGTCGCCCGAATGGCGATCTTCGTGGCGCTCAGCGCCGTGGGCGCTCTAATCAAGATCCCAAGCCCTACAGGAACGGTAGCTCTTGACTCGTGCCCCGGGTATTTCAGCGCGATATCCTTTGGCTGGCTGGAAGGAGGAATCGTCGCCGCAGTGGGCCACGTATTCACCGCTGCAACTACCGGCTTTCCCTTGAGCGTTCCTATTCATATCCTCATCGCGGTGGAAATGGCGATCTTCGCGGCCGCGTTCTGGTGGGTCAACAAGAGATTCGGGATAATACCCGCGGTAATCGTTGCCACGTTCCTCAATGGAGTCGTTGCCGCGTTCGTGATGGTCCCGATTGGCGGGATGGGACTGGCTCTCGGCCTGCTCGCACCGTTGACGGTGGGATCGGCCATTAACATCATCATTGCTGCCGTAGCCTACGCGATTGTGAAGAGAAGCAACATGATCTGAGGTACAAAAGCGGTACAAAAGCGAAGCCCTGTCGGGCATCATGACGGCCAAGTGATGGCTGATCGAAGCTTAATACCTGCGGGGGAGGTGGAACCAGCAATGTCAACAACGCCTGCTTCGCCGATATACCAGGAGCTTTCCGAATTGGCACGTGCTACTCCAGCAGAGAGTCGCACCCAAAAGGCTTTGCAGCAACGCATCCAGAAACAGCGGGACCTGACGCTGGTAAGGCTCGCGGGCGCGTATTACCTTGTCATCGCGTGCGACTCCGACGGCGGCATCGGTCCAAAGCCTCATGACACGGTTCCAGCTCCCCCCTATCTTCTGGGGCGCTTCGCCGCGCGCGTTCCGCTCATGGAGATCCTGGCAAGCGGCGCGCGCCCCCTGGTACTGGTTGATACGCTCACCGTTGAGATGGAGCCAACAGGCAGGGAGATCATCGAAGGCGTGAGGTTCGAAGCAAGCCTGGCAGGCATCGCAGGCGAAGGGGCGGTTACAGGGAGCACGGAAGATAATGTCCCCACCGTTGCAACAGGAATAGGAGTCACGGTCATAGGCATCGCCGAGGAACGTCAGATCAGGGTGGGAACTGCGGCTCCCGGGGATGTCGTCGCGTGCGTAGGGGTCCCCAAGAGTGCACCCGGGGACTCTGTCGCCATTGACGACCCTGAAATCGCCGATGTTCCTGCAGTTATGGCCCTCTCCCGTTTACCCCATGTGCATGACATTCTGCCCGTCGGCTCCAAAGGAATAGAGTACGAGGCCCACCAAATGGCGGCGTCGGGCGGCCTCACGTTCACTCTCGCCCCGTCGCCAGGGCGCAAGCTTGATGTAAAGAAGTCAGCCGGGCCTTCGACGTGCGTGCTGGTGTCCGTCCCCGAGGCGTCGCTCGCTGACATTCCCCGGGCGGTGAACAAGCCCGTCTCGGTCGTAGGCTACCTATCACCGTCCAGCGGCAGGGGGTGTAGCAAGTAGCCCTGTCAGGCTGCGGAGGTCTTCTTCACTTTGTTCAAAACTCAAGGGGTGCCAAGGAGTGCGTGGTCACAAGTGGTAACAGGGAACGTCGTTGAGGTTAGTTCGCTTTCATACAAGTATCCGAAAGGGCCGGCGCCCAGCCTCAGGGATATCACTTATAAAGTCGATGCTCCCCGGTTTGTTGCGATCATGGGCCCGACGGGCGCAGGCAAAACCACGCTCGCCATGACGCTCAACGGCCTCGTCCCGCAGTTCTTCGAAGGAGACATGACGGGGCGGGTGGCTGTAATGGGGATGGACACGCAGAGGTTCAGGATCCAGACGCTTGTGTCCAGGGTCGGCCTTGTGATGCAGGATCCCGAAACGCAGATCTTCGGTATCACGGTCAAGGAGGACGTGGCCTTCGGTCCTGGGAATATGGGGCTTCCCCCTAGCGAGATCGAGAGGCGAGTCGCGGAATCGCTCCGGTTGGTGCGCCTTTCGGGTTATGAGGACCGGTTCACCGGCGAACTCTCCGGAGGCGAAAAGCAAAGGCTGGCAATCGCCGGAATCCTCGCCATGCACCCCGAGATCCTGGTCCTCGATGAGCCCACATCCGAGCTCGACCCGCTCGGCCGCGAGGAGATATACGCGGCCGTGGACCGCCTCCGTCGCGAGCGCGATCTCACCATCCTGGCCGTGGAGCACTCCAGCGAGGACATAGCGGAGCGCGCGGACGAAGTCGTCGTAGTAAACCAGGGCCAGGTCGTCTGGTGCGGAGAGCCGCGCCGGCTCTTTTGCAACATCCCTTTGACCATGAGCTTCGGCATTCGGCCGCCCCAGGTCTGTGAGTTCGGATGGAAGTTGTACGAGCGCGGGCTCATTTCCTCTTGCGATATACCGCTTACCCTTAGCGAAGCCGCCGAGCTTACCAGGCGCCTCCTCAAAGGGCGGAGCATTCCTCCTCGGGTTTTGCCCGGGCCGATGCAGCAGAAGGACGAAGGTGACTCGCTCGGCCCGGTAGCAGCGCGACGCGGCCCGACGGCAGTGCGGGTCGAAGGCCTCGAACACAACTACGGCGCCACTCAGGCGCTCTGTGGCGTCAACCTCGAGATACGCAGGGGCGAGTTCGTGGCCCTTGTCGGACAGAACGGGGCAGGAAAGACCACCCTGGTCAAGCACTTCAACAATCTTCTCAAGCCCACCCGCGGCGAGGTCGAGGTTGATGGGATAAACACAAAGGGCGAAACCGTGGGAAGCCTTTCGCGACACGTGGGCTATGTGTTTCAGAACCCGGACCACCAGATATTCTGCTCGACGGTGGAGGAAGAAGTCGGTTACGGCCTGCGCAGCCTCGACCTCTCGCCTGAGGCGGCCCGGGAGCGAGTCCGCAAAGTTCTCGGGTTTGTGGGGCTTGAGGCCGCGGCGGACCGCCACCCGTTCACGCTGGGCAAAGGTGAAAGGCAGCGCGTGGCCGTGGCATCTGTGCTGGTCATGAAGCCGAACATACTCGTCATCGACGAGCCGACCACAGGTCAGGACTGGACCGGAGCGGAACACATGATGCACCTGGTCAGGGACCTTCACCGCGCCGGGCACACCATAGTCATGATCACTCATGACATGCGCATCGTCGCGGAATACGCCGAACGGGTCGTCGTGATGCACAAGGGGAGAATCGTCGCCGACGGGCCCCCGGCCGGAGTATTCAGCCAGCGAGAGGTGCTCCGCTCGGCTTACCTTGCGCCACCGCAGATCTCGAAGCTTGCGGAGGAACTCGAGGATCTAGGCATGCCCGCGGGTGTAACCACCGTGGACGAAGCCGTAGCAATCGTGGCCGCTGCCGCGCAGACAGAGGGTTGACGGGAGGAATGGTATGTTTCTCGAGTATCTCCCGGGCCGGTCAATCGTCCACCGGCTCGACGTAAGGACAAAAGTAACCGCATTCATCTGTCTCATGGTGGTATTGTTCTTGTTCCGGAACCCGCTTTACAACGCCTGGATCGTCCTGGCCGTTGCAGGTATCGCCGCCGCAGCGCGACTTCCGTTCCGAAGACTGTGGGGAATCCTCGCGCCGCTCGTCCCGGTGTTCGTGATAATCATGGTGATAACGGGGTATACGTACCCGCCCTCCGTGTTCTCGAGCCAAACCGCCCAGCGAGTTCTTTTCTACTCGTGGCCCGGGCGGCACCTGCCGGTGTCGGCAGGCGGCGCTCTCTACGGCCTTACGCTGCTTCTGAGGATCCTCGTCATGGTCGTCGCGTCGTCCATCCTTACGCTCACCACCCCACTGGATGATTTCCTCCAGCTATTGCGGCTCTTGCGCGTGCCATACGAGTTGTCATTCATCATCACGACCGGGGTTCGTTTCGTGCCTACGATGGAAAAGAAGGCTGCGATGGTGCTGGATGCGCAGAGGGCTCGCGGCGCGATGGTCGAAACCGGCGGCATGATCCAGAGGATCAAGGCATACGTTCCGGTCATGGTCCCCATGATCGTGGATTCGATTCGGATGTCCGAGAACCTGGCGTGCGCGATGCTCAACCGCGGGTATGGTTCCACGCGCAACTGGACGGCGCTAAAGAAAATGGCCATGGACCCGCGCGACTACTTCGTGCTGGCAGCCTGCTTTGCTGCCGCCGTCGCAGCTATCCTTGCCGCACGGCACGGCTACGGGTCGCTCTAGTCATAAGCCATAGCCGTTTCGGGAGGTTTTTCTTCATGGATCAAAGGCTCTTCGACCGCGCTTACGGATGCCTCATGGGAGTTGCAGTTGGAGACGCAATGGGAATGCCGTCATCCCTCATGACGCCGGACGAGATACACCGGCAGATAGGATACATAGACAGGTTCCTGCCCGCCCCGCCCGGACACTTCATCCACGACGGCCTGCCGGCGGGCAGCACCACCGACGACACCGCACAGACTCTCGCCGTGGCCCGGGCCATCATCAACGACAAGGGCAAGGTCGTCCCGGAAACCGTCGCCCGGGAAATCTTGGACTGGGCGGAATCCGTAGGCGCACTCAAAGAGGGCGCGCTCATGCTCGGGCCCAGTTCCCGGACGGCCCTGAAGTTGCTCCGGGACGGTGTCTCGCCTGCTGAGGCCGGCAAGTTCGGGGAGACAAACGGCGCCCCCATGCGAATAAGCCCCGTGGGAATCATCCACCCGGGAGATCTCTACGGCGCGGTGGCCGACACTGAGCTTTGTTGCCTCCCGACTCACGGGACGAGCGTTGCGATTTCCGGCGCTGCCGCTGTAAGCTGCGCCATCGCATCAGCCATGGGTGGAGCCGGCTCGCCCGAGGAAGTCGTCAACGCGGCGGTGCGCGGTGCCGAACTTGGCGCAACGCGCGGTCGCGCGGTGGCGGCGCCCTCCATAGCAAGGAGAATCCAGTGGGCTGTGGATATGGCGTTATCGCGTGGCGACGAGGTCGCGGCGTGCCGGGATCTATACGAACTCGTGGGGACGACGGTTGCGACGACCGAGACGGTGCCCGTCGCCCTGGCTCTCTTCGCTCTCGCAGGCGGCGACCCGATAAGAACCGCAATTCTCGCTGCAAACACGGGCGGGGACTGCGATACAGTCGGCGCGGTCGCATGCTCAATAGCGGGGGCTTACGCCGGTATCTCAGCCTTCCCTGAAGAAACCATCCATATCATCGAGCAGGTAAACAACCTTGGCCTGAAGGACGTTGCACTTTCACTATTAGGCACGCTGCCCGGCTGAGACGAGCGGAATATATACGTGATCTGGAAGTGATTCCCGTACGAACGCGAGTAAGATAGTGGCGTCTGGTTTTGCACAGGATTCAGCCGCCTACACTCTGGAGTTGGCGATGGTGACGACCATAGCCACCTCTGTTCCGTAGCCGCAGGCCCGCTCGAACATGGAGCGGAGCGCCGTCCATACCTCGTCTTCCCGCCCTGATATCCTTGTGCTGACCGGGCCGACGTCGCAGGAGACTTGCCCACCCGCAACTGCCCTGAGAGACGAATTGATTATATCGTCAGACGCAACTGTTTCCATCGGATACAGGGATACCTCCGCGGTGATCACTGCCATTTCCCTCCACGCAAGGCACTTTTGCATCTACTCAAAGTCTTGCCTGACGGCGACGAGGGTATGCGCCCGAAAGGCCGCGATCCGGGGTCTTTGGACAAACAAGCTCGCCGAAGCCTGGTTCTTCGTGTGTGTGGGGGTAGAGCATTCACGGGCAGCATAGAATGGGCGGTCAAAACGGAGAAAGACGAAGCCCACAATGCGCATTGTGCGGTCATCGACGCTGGTCCGTGCTCCGCTGGTAGACAACAATGCCCTTGTCAAGTATGTTCCTCGCCAGCATTCGCGATGACTTCTGAAGGTCTTGGGGGGCAAACGGGTGTGCTTCGATCCTGGGATCGAGCCCTGCGGAAATGATGGTTTCGTAGATGATTTTCCGATCATCCCAAGGATTACGCCCGAATACAGGAGAAACAACGGCAAGGTCGATGTCGCTCTCGGGGCCTGGAACCCCGTACGCATGCGACCCAAATAGGATAACCAGCTCAAGCGGAATTCTCCCCTTGAGTGCCTCGATAAACTTAACCACCGGGGCCATTATTTCAGCTTGAGGTCCAGCCACGAAATTGCCTCCCTGGTTGCCTCATATAACCGGTCAAACCGTTGAGGCGGATTCTCCTCAAGAAGCCTCTTTCTTTCCACCGGATAACGGCCTTCAATTTGAAAGGGCGCCACCTCAGTAAGAAAACTCTTCATTCTCTCATCAAAATCTCTATCAACACCGCTTACTTGTGCGAGCAGTAGCAGGTTATGGGAGCGCGGCGGGGTTTGTGCTGTGTGCTCGACAATGATGGCTTTTAGCATTTTCTCAGTAGCGAGGTGACAAAAGAACGCAGACTCGAGGTATCGATTCTCTCGGAGTAGCACTCTGGCGGTCTCCAGGCTTTCACGAGCCTCGTCGCGCCAGTACCTGGCCTCCTGGTTCATCCGCCTCTCCCCGTTCCGATATTGCACGACGGACTTTCACTCTACTAAAACTCTTTTTAATAAATTATACCACGGTGAACTCTGCCCTTCAACATTTCGAACAGGCTTGCCAGGCTCAATTCACCTCATTCGACCTGGCGTCCTCCTGACGCTCTCCGTTTGCCCCGGCGGATTGAAGCGGGCAGGAAACAGAGGTCCTGGTGGAGAAAAAGAGACACCCCGGAGTATAGTATGTCCAGAAGCGTAGTATGTATCATTGTGTTAGGGCGTTGTGGCGCCAAGGGGCGGGTCACGTGTGCAGTACAGGAAGTTCGGGAGACACGGTTTCACTGTTTCCGCTCTGGGCTTCGGATGCATGAGGCTTCCTGTGTTGGATGGCGATTGGAGCAAGATCAAAGAGGAAGAAGCCATCACAATGCTCCGCTACGCCATCGACCACGGGGTCAACTACATTGATACCGCATACGGGTATCACGAGCGCAACAGCGAGCCCCTGGTCGGCAAGGCACTCAGAGATGGGTTCCGGGAGAAAGTTCACCTTGCCACCAAGTGTCCTGTCTGGCTGTGCAAGGCCAGAGAGGACTTCGACAAGTTCCTGGGCGAGCAACTCGGGAGGCTCGGGACGGAATACGTGGATTTTTATCTTCTGCATTCACTCAACAAGGACCTGTGGAAAAAGGCGAAGGAGCTCGGCGCCCTCGAGTTCCTGGACCGGGCCCGTCAAGACGGCAGGATCAGGTATGCGGGGTTCTCCTTTCACGATGAAACCCAGGTGTTCAAGGGAATCATCGATGCTTACGACTGGGACGTCTGCCAGATACATTTCAACTATGTAGACGACCATTATCAGGCCGGCACCGAGGGGCTGAAGTACGCAGCATCCAAAGGCGTGGCTGTAGTCGTGATGGAGCCGCTGCGCGGCGGCAAGCTGGCCAAAGCCTTGCCCGAGGAAGTCGAGGCGATCTGGGACAAGAGCCCGGTGAAGAGGACCCCCGTCGAGTGGGCGCTACGGTGGGTGTGGAATCATCCCGAGGTCTCCCTCGTCTTGAGCGGCATGAGCACCATGGACCAGGTCGTCGAGAACATAAAAACCGCCCAGGACGCCCTCCCGATGTCGCTGACCGAGGAGGATCTCGCCCTCATCGCCGAGGCGCGCGCTATCTATAAACAAAAGATCAAGATAAACTGCACGGGATGCGGTTACTGCATGCCCTGTCCCAATCGCGTCCAGATTCCGGAGATCTTCTCCATATACAACGACGTCTTCATGTATGGCGCGGCGTCGGATTTTCCGTCGGCCTACAACAGGATGAAAGAGGCCAAAGTAGACGCGTCCGCCTGCGCCGAGTGCGGGAGGTGCGAAGAGGCCTGCCCGCAGAACCTGCCCGTCGCTCGCCACCTGAAGGAGGTGCGCGAGTTCTTCGAGGCCCAGGG
>JBFMGS010000028.1:0-15258 GCA_040752635.1 Bacillota bacterium | reverse complement strand
GGATGAAAGAGGCCAAAGTAGACGCGTCCGCCTGCGCCGAGTGCGGGAGGTGCGAAGAGGCCTGCCCGCAGAACCTGCCCGTCGCTCGCCACCTGAAGGAGGTGCGCGAGTTCTTCGAGGCCCAGGGTAGTAGCGAAGTCAGGCCTTAGACAAAGGTGGTGTGGCGCCTCTTCCTTCTGTTTGACCACCGACTCTGATAGCCGGGGAAGCGATAGCAAAGGCCTGCTGCGAGGACTTGGGCAAAGACCTGCTGCAAAGACCCGGGACGCGTCAGAGCAGGCTCCAGCTTTCAACAACAGTGGCACCTAGTAGAGAAAATCTCCAAATTCAGCAGGAGTTCGTCGTCTGAAGGAGAATCTTCAAGTGGCTCCTCAAACGTTTGAGTAACCGCCGAGGGGGGTGATCGCCGGAACAGACGCTGTGTGGTGTGGTGCCATAGGAGGGTTCCCTGGCTCGGCTGCAGAGGGGATTGAGTGCATTCCAGTCCCTTCCCGGGCAAGAGTCCAAGTATGAAAGGAGGAAGCGGCTATTCCCTCGTCCCCAGAGGCGAGGTGTCGGAGCCGCGCATCGAATGAAGCGGTTACTTGGAGTTGCGTTGTGCCTCGTAATGCTCTTTGGACTGACAGCAACAGTGTCAGCCTCTCAGGAAGGCAAGCTTCTCATCTGGGCAGACGAACTGCGCGCGGGTGTCCTGCGGGACCTCGCAAAGGACTTCACAAAGCAGTACGGTATTCCCGTTGACATCCAGGAACTCGGATTTGGCGACATACGCGATCAGCTTGGCGTCGCCGGTCCGGCTGGCAAGGGCCCGGATATTATCGTGGGGGCACACGACTGGCTCGGACAGTTAGTGGCAAATGGTCTTATCGAGCCAATCGACCTTGGCGGCAAGGAAAAGGACTTCGTGCCCGTTTCTCTCACCGCCTTCACATGGGGTAAGACGCTTTACGGACTGCCCTACGCCATCGAATCGGTGGGCCTGTTCTACAACAAAAACCTTGTCCCAACTCCTCCGAAAACCTTCGATGAACTCATCACGATTTCGAAGAAGCTAACGAATAAGGACAAAAAGGAATACGGATTCCTTCTCCCGCAGCCAGACCCGTATCACACCTTCCCGCTAATGAGCGCCACGGGTGGCTATGTGTTCGGGATCAACAAGGACGGCACGCTGAACCCTCTGGACGTCGGCTTGAATAACAAGGGTGCCATAAGGGGCCTTACGCTTTTCGACAAACTCATCGAGGATGGCATCATGCCGATCGGGATCGACTACCCGACGATGACGGGCCTTTTCAAAGAGGGTAAAGTCGGCATGATGATCACGGGTCCGTGGGCGTTCGGAGACCTGCGGGCGGCCAAGGTCAACTATGGGTTCACGAAGATCCCTACGATCGACGGAAAGCCCGCCCGGCCGTTCGTGGGCGTGCAGGGCTTCATGATCAGCTCGTTCAGCAAGAACAAGCTCCTGGCGAAGGCATTCCTTAACGAGTACGTGGCAACCGAAAAGACCATGAAGGCGCTATTCGACAGGGATCCGCGCCCGCCGGCCTATTTGCCCACGGCCAAAGCAGTCTCGTCCGACCCGGATATTGCCGGCGTTGGCGCGAGCGCGGCTGACGGGACTCCCATGCCCGCTATTCCGGAGATGGCGTCGGTCTGGACAGCGTGGGCGAACGCTCTCGAACTTGTAATCAACCAGAAGCTGGACCCGCAGAAGGCCATGGATGACGCGGTGGCTCAGATCATCACCACGATTAAGGGGAAGAAGTAGGTCTCGAAGCGGTGGGATATCAATGACTTCAATGTGGGGGCGCCGGCGCACTGAGCGGGCGGCGCACGGCGCCCTCGCGATACTGGCTGGTGAGATGCCTTGAGCAATGCTCTTCATACTTCCCGGAGGGTCCAACTGCTCTCAAGGACGAGCAGCCTGGCCGCAAGCCTCGCCAAGATCCTTGTCCTCGGCCCGCTCAACGCCCTTGCGGTGTGGGCCGCTTTGATCTTGCTTGGCGAACAGTTGTACTGGCTCCTCGCCCTTCTCGTTGTCGGGTGCGGGATCATCGACTACATCTTTCTATCACACCGCGCATATCCGTGGCGCTACCTCGTCCCGGGCCTGTTCTTCATGGTCGTGATGGTCGTCTATCCCATCTGCTACACCGTGGTGGTGGCGTTCACGAACTTCGGCACCGGGCATCTCCTTTCAAAGGTCCAGGCTATCGAGCACTACACCAGCCGCTACACCCTCAGGGAGGACCTTCCCGAGTACTCCGCCGCCATCTTTCGCAGCAGCGCGGGCAAGTTCGCGATCCTGCTCAAGGAGGTCGCCGGGGCCAGCGGGATGGCAGGGCCCGGCAACGAGCCCGGTGGCAACGGTGAACCCAGCAACCAACCCGACAGCAAGTCAAGTGACAAACCCGGCAGCGGTTGGCTCCTTGCGCTGGATGGCAGGATCACGCCTCTGGAAAGCGCAGAGGTTGAAGTGGCGGACGAGGACGGCGATTCGGTCCCGGACCGCATCAGCGGGTACGAGCCGGTGTCTAAGCTTGCGGTGTTCAAGTACCTCGCTGACCTGCAGAAGCTTGAGTTCCACCTGGGCGGCTACGTCCTGAAGATGAGGAGCCCCGACAGGTTTGCCACATACAGCGCCCGGTTTCGCTACGACAGGGAACTCGACGCGCTCGTGGACACGGAGCACGAAACGGTTTACTATGCCCGCGACGGAAACTTCGTGGCAGACTCGGGGCGGGCGCTGGATACGGGCTACAGAACAGCCATCGGATGGCGCAACTTCAGAAGCCTCGCTCGTAACCCGCAGATTTCGGGCCCGTTCTTCAGGGTGTTCGTCTGGACGTTCACTTGGGCTGCCCTCAGCGTGCTTACCACGTTTGCGCTCGGGCTATTCCTGGCAGTGCTTCTCAACGACGACAAGCTCAAGTTCCGCAAGTTCTACAGGGTAGTCCTGATCCTCCCGTACGCCTTACCCGCCTTCATCTCGGCTCTCATATGGAGGGGCCTTTTCAACACGGAAGTCGGGTTCATAAACTCGATTCTCAAGGCAACCATCGGCGTCGGCGTGCCATGGTTACAGGACCCGTTTTGGGCCAAGGCTGCGCTCATTCTTGTCAACCTGTGGCTCGGGTTCCCTTACATGATGCTCGTTTGCCTGGGAGCCCTGCAGAGCATTCCACATGAGCTCTACGAGGCTTCCGTGGTAGACGGGGCGTCAGGCTGGCAGCAATTCTGGCGTGTGACCCTGCCATTGCTGCTCGTCAGCGTGACTCCTCTGCTTATAGCAAGTTTCGCCTTCAACTTTAACAACTTCAGCGTCGTGTACCTCGTGACAAAAGGGCGCCCTGCGATTCCTGGAGCGCAGACTCCGGCCGGGGCCACTGATATCCTGATAACTTACACCTACCGCCTGGCCTTTGAAAGCGCGGCAGGCACGGATTACGGTCTGGCATCGGCCGTGACAATACTCATATTCCTTATCGTAGGCACGCTCAGCTGGATAAACTTCCGGTTCACCGGCGCCCTCGAGGAGGTGCGCGAGAATGCGTGAGGGATTTCTTGAGCCCGGCTACCTGTGGCGACACGCAGTCATATGGCTCTGCATAGTGTTCGCAGTGGCGCCCGTGCTATGGGTCATCTCAGCTTCCTTTAATCCGGCGAACACTATCATCGGCCAGCGGCTGATCCCGAGGGAGCCGTCGTTTGCAAACTACCGATTACTTTTCTCAGATCCTCAGCACCCGTTTGGGCTGTGGATGTGGAACACCGTGAAGCTGTCCCTCATCACGGCGCTTCTGGTGGTTGGCATCACCTCAGTTGCAGCGTACGCCTTTGCGAGGTTCCGGTTCCGAGGCCGCCGGACCGGGCTCTTTGCCATTCTGCTCATCCAGATGTTCCCGCAGATGCTGGCAATGGTAGCCATTTACTTGCTGCTGTTCTGGGTGGGCGACTACATCCCCAGTCTTGGCCTGAACTCACACGGTGGGCTCATCTTTGTGTACCTCGGAGGCGCTATGGGCGTGAACGTTTGGCTTATGAAGGGCTACTTCGACACCATACCGACTTCCCTGGAAGAAGCCGCCACGATGGACGGTGCCACGCCGTTCCAGGCGTTCTACAAGATCATCCTTCCCCTTTCCAGGCCGATCCTGGCAGTGGTTTTCTTCCTGCAATTCATGGCGACATACTCCGAGTATGTGCTCGCCCGCGTGCTGCTGTCCTCCAACGACAAGCTTACAATGGCCGTGGGATTGCAGATCTTCGTCGCCGACCAGTATGCGAAAAGGTGGGGCGTGTTCTCGGCCGCAGCGCTAATCGGAGCCATACCTATACTGTTGCTGTTTGCTTTCCTGCAGAGGCAACTGGTGTCGGGGTTGACGCGCGGGGCGGTCAAGGGGTGATGGCGGCCTTGGGCAAACTGAAGCTGTTTATAGGGCGGGCCTGTTCTTGACCGTTCTTGATGGGTTTGGCTAGCCTTCAGTTTGGGACAGGCTTCGGTTTCGGTCCCCGCACATGGCAGCCAGGCAAGTCCCGGCGACCGGAGATATCCTATGCAATCCTCGGTCTCGATGGCTCCCCCGTGCGCGTGTAAACGCGACCTGGGACCTCGAGGTTGAGCGGTCGCGGGCACAGACGACGCGGTCCCCGGCACAATCGACACCGCCGGGCTCGTAACCCCTGAGAATCCGGCAAGCACAGGCAAAGGAACGTGATCCATATTGCATAGGCATGCGATCCTCCACAAGCCCGACGACCCGATGGCCTACCCGGCAGGTGACGATCAGCTCCAGGTTGTCCTGCGATCTGCCCGAGGAGACCTTTGCCAGGCCGAGGTGGTGTACGGCGACAGGTACACTCGTCCCGATCGCGATAGGCGCACGCCGATGACCCTCCTCGGCCGGGACGGGCTCTTCGACTACTGGACGGCCCGCATAAGGCTTGCATCACGTCGCTTCCGTTATTACTTCGTGCTCGATGATGGCCGGAGCCGCCTCTACTACGGCGAATGCGGCCTCCTGGGAGAAAGCCCTCCTGAGGACCCCGGGGATCTGTGGGCGTGGTGCTTCCACTACGCGTACCTCTGGTTTCACGACCGACGGGACGAGCCCCCTGAGTGGGCCCAGGACGCCGTCGTGTATCAAATATTCGTGGAGCGGTTTGCAAATGGCGACACATCAAACGATCCTTTAGAGGTAGACCGGTGGGGCGCGAGGCCCACGCGTTCCTCCTTCTTCGGAGGTGATCTCAAGGGTATCCTGGACCGCCTCGACCATATATCCCGGCTTGGCGTCTCCTGTATATACCTCACCCCGATCTTTCTCTCGCCGACGAATCATAAGTATGACACAAGCGATTACTACCAGGTAGACCCACGCTTCGGCGACCAAGCCCTTACCCGGCGGCTCGTAGATGACTGCCACGCCCGGGGGATCCGCATCATCCTCGACGCAGTCTTCAACCATTGCGGTTACGACTTCTTCGCCTTCCAGGATGTCGTGAGAAACGGGAGGAGTTCGCGGTATTTCGAGTGGTTCAATATCCGCAAGCTGCCCGTCGAGAGGAGACCCCGTGCAACTTATGAAACATTCGCCAACAACCTGTGGCAGATGCCGAAACTCAGGACCGACAACCCCGAGGTACAGGACTATCTTCTTGGGGTGGCGGAATACTGGACGCGCACGCTGGACATAGACGGGTGGCGCCTCGATGTCGGAGACGAGGTTGACCCGGAATTCTGGCGCAAGTTCCGAAAGAGGATCCGCGCGATTAAGCCGAATGCTCTGATAGTAGGAGAGGTACTGCACGACGCGTCAGTGTTCCTGCGCGGCGACCAGATGGATAGTATCATGAACTACCCCTGGCGGGAACTCTGCGTCGCCTTTTTCGCAAAGCGCAGCATAGATGCAAAGGCGTTTGCCGATGGCCTCACGACACTTCGCATGAGGTACCGCGACCAGGTGAACCGGGCCTTGTGGAATCTCCTGGACTCGCACGACAGAGAACGGTTCCTCACCACTTGTGGCGGGGACAGGCGCCGCATGCTCCTTGCGACCACGTTCCAGTTCACATACCCCGGCATGCCATACATCTACTATGGCGATGAAGTCGGGATGGAGGGTAGAAATGACCCAGACTGCAGGCGGTGCATGCCGTGGGACGAGACCGCGTGGGACAAGGAAATGCTGGGCCATTACCGCTCCCTCACCAGGCTGCGCCGCCGCCACCGCGTCCTCCGGCGCGGTGAGTACGCCTCGTTGATTCCTGGCTCCGACGATCCCGCCGACGGCCTGTTTGCCTTCGCTCGCTGGGACCGAAGTTCCTGCATCATAGTGCTCATGAACAACACCGACTCGGCTGCGACCTGCGACCTCATCTCCCTGAGGCGCAGAATGGCCGCCGTAGGCGGTTTGAATCGGTGGGCGGGCTCTATCTTTCGCCCGGTCTTCTCCGTAGGAGGAGCGGCATCGCCTGCTTTTGAAGCCGACAGACGCGCCGACAGAAGCGCCCCTGCCCTATCACTCAACCTGGCGGCTGCCTGTCCCGAGGACCCGGGTGCGGGCTCGTGTCCGACGCGAATTGTCCTCCAGGCAATGGGAGCGACAGTCTATGCTTCAACGCGGTGAGCAGCAGACTCGGGTCAGGGAACCCACCTGATGCCTTCGTCCAGCATGGCAAGGTAGTTCGTTACCGGAACGTAGTTCGCCACCGAGTTCCCTGTGCCGAGGGCATATCGCCAGGGCATGCACTTCGCCAGGATGCCTCTTACGTGCTCCCGCAACTCCTGCTCGTTCATCCGACAGAGCTTATCCACATCGACCCCGCCGAGGGCCGCGACCCGGTCGCCGTGGCGGGCCTTAAACTCAGCCACCGGCATGATCTCGTCCTGGAAAGAGTGCAGTGCGTCGATCCTGACGTCCTCTATCAAGTCCTCAATGATGCCGGTCAGATTTCCGCAACAATGAAGCCAGTACATCCGACCGTGCTCGTGAGCCAGGGCGGCGTAGCGCTTGTGCCACGGGAGGACCAGCTTCCTCAAGTGCCCGGGCGAGAGAAACGTGGAGGTCTTAAAGCCCAGGTCATCGCCCTGGAAGAAGCCGGCCACGCCATCCAGAGTCACCACGTTCCTGTAAAATCCGAGTATGATCTCTCCAACCCGGTTGAACACGGCCTCAACAAGCTCGGGGTCTTCATGTAGAAGAATGCTCATTCCCTCAAAGCCCAGCAGGTACTCGCTGGAGATTTCGAACACGCCGCTTGAGGGACAGACCATCATCTTCATCCCCGTGGGGAGATTTCTCGAGACGAACTCGTACGCAGAAAAGTCGATGTCCTCCACGTTCGGCCAGGGATACCGCTGGAAATCCTCCCACGAAGTTATCGCGCCCGTTCCCTCATCGATCCACCCCCTTTTGCCCCGGGACAGCACAGCCGTATCGTCAGCGGCCTTCCCCTTGGCCTGCGGAATATCCAGACCCCCGGCGACTCTTATGTAGTCGTAGCCCATCCTGAACCAGAACCCTATTTGCTGCCTCCAGTAAGCGCCGAAGTCCTCGACCGGGGAAGGAACCGGCTCCTCTCCCAGGAAGTCCTTCAGTATACACCCTACTATCTCCTGGTCGGCAAAGAGTTCCGCGAAGTGAACCCTCTCAGCCTCTTTTTCCCCCAGGAGCACTCTTCGGAACTCCTCGAAGTCCGGCCTGGGCTCTGCCAGAGGCACCCTGAAAGTTGAACGCACAACCGTTTCCCCCTCTTTCCGCATCTACAGCGATCCACAGCTCTTGTGAACTGCGTCCGCGCCGCCGGGAACAGCCTTCTGATGCCGACCGGATGGGCAAGACGCATCTCGCCCGCCCGGTCGGCATCGCCGCTCCGACAACTTTACTTGAGCTCTGCAATGCTCTGTTTTATGAGGGAGACAGCATCGGAAAGCGCACCTTCTACGGTCTTCTCGCCCCGCAGCGCGATCTCGATCGCGTTGTTCATGGGAACCCACACAGGGTTCATCTCGGGAATGTCGGACAGCACCGACCCGAGATCCGCCTGAGCCCCGAATCCTGCAACCTCCGCGCTGGCCTTGACGTCCGGGATATTGAGAACATCGTTACGCGGTGGAATGCCTTCAGCATTCTTGAAGGACTTGTACATAGCGTCCTTGGAAGTTATGTAGGATATGAACCTGACTGCGTCGCCCTTCCTTTTACTGTAGGAGCTTACATGCCACCACTTGAGGCTGACGAAAGGCGCCGGGTACTTGCCATTGTCCAGCCTGGGGATGGGAGCAACTCCGTACTTTATTCCGGCTTGCTTGATGTTTGCGAGCGACCACGACCCGTCTATGATGGCAGCAGCCTTACCCTCGGTAAACTTGGCGAGTGCTACCACGTGATCCGATCCGACGGGGATAAGACCTTCGTCCCTGAGGGTCTTCACCAGCTTAATTGCCTTTACCGAGCCGGCGTTGGCAAGGCCGATATCTTTAGGATCCCACGCAGACCCCGTCCATCCAAAGACATAACCGCCATAACCCTTCATAAGCGCATATGTGTAATAGAAGTTCTCGAGCGGCCAGAGGACCCCAAAAAGGCCTTTCTTGCGGAGCTCCCTGGATTTGCCTATGAGGTCGTTCATGGTGGCGGGCGGCTCCGGCATCAGATCCTTGTTGTAAATGAGCGCTACCGTGGAAACATCATACGGGATGCCGTAGAGTTTTCCTCCATGAGTTGCGGCCTCGAGTGCCACCGGCATGAAGTTGGACAGGTCGAGCGATGAGCGGTCAATGGGGGCTACGGTCGCCGTAGTCACAAGCATCCCCAACTGTCCACTCAGACAACAGAATACGTCAGGCCCTTTGCCCAGGGGACCCGAAAGCTGGACCTTATTGGCTGTCTCGAGCACAGACACGGGCTCCACCTTCACTGGTATGCCCGTGTCCTTGGCCCATTGTTTCGCAAGTTCCTCTGTCGTCTGGACTTTGTGCGGCTCGCACCAGACGACGAGAGGATCGGCAACGGCAACTGCCGGGACGCCCACGAGGCAAAGAAAAAGTGCGCACGTTCCCGCGACAAGAGCAGTACGTTTCAGACGACTCGCCCACGTCAACATGTTGGCATTCCTCCTCATATGCGTTCTCAAATACGTTTTCCCACTACGTTCCCCCGCCGCACAGATTCGACTGCAAATCCGATTCAATGCGCGCCGTTTTGCGAGGCCTCTCACCTCCAGTGCTTGCATCATTTCAGGGCTCCTCGGGTCAGTCCGGACACTATATACTTCTCTGCGCTGAGGAAGATCACGATTATTGGCACCGCCGTAAGAACGGAGACAGCAGAAAAAAGCGGCCACGTGGTTGCAAACTGCGATACGGTCAGACTTCTCATGCCTATCGCGAGGGTCCATTTACGGCTTGAGGTCACGACAACCTGGGCTACCAGGTACTCTGCATATGGCCCTATGAAATTGATGAGCCCGACGACATATAAAATCGGCCTGGCCAGCGGCAAGAGGATCCTTCTGAACGCCTGGAACTTCGTGGCCCCGTCTATCAACGCCGATTCCTCTATGTCCCTAGGAACAGAATCAAAGTAGCCTTTTAAAAGCCACACAGAAAACGGTATGCTGCCTCCAGCGTATACTCCTATAAGCCCGAGGTGTGTATCGATCAGGCCGGACCAGCCCAAAAGCGTGTACAGCGCCACTATGGCCATGAAACTGGGGAACATCTGCGCGACGAGAAAGCACATCAGCCAGTATCGTCTCCCGGCGAACCTCATCCGCGAGAAGGCGTACGCAGCCGGGGTTGTCAGGGCAAGCGCGCCTAGCGAGCTGAGCGATGAGACCTTCGTGGTATTGAAAAACCACAGCGGGAAGTTGATATTGTTATCTGTGAAGATCCGCCGATAGTTCTCCAAAGTGATCTCGGACGGTATGAGGCTGGAGCCGACAAGCCCCGCAGTGGCCTTGAGGGAACACGACACGATCCACAAGACAGGGTAGAGGACCGCCATGCATGCCATGAGAAGCAGCCCGTAAGCGGCGACCATCTCCAGTTTGTGTCCCAGGTAGCCCCTACCCCGGTAGCGTGCGATTGTCGCTTGCGCTCGTCCCCTCACCTGCTATTCCTCCTGGCTTAACTGCCTGAATACGCCCGAGAGTCTGAAGTTCACAATGCTCAGCACAACGACAATGGTGAAGACGATCATCGCAAGCGCGGAAGCGTAAGCCCACTGAAGTTGCTGGAATCCCAGGTTGTAAACCCAGGTCATGAGGATGTCGGTCGCTCCAGCCCCTTTGCTGCCGGCCACGGCAGGCCCCCCGCCGGTCAACAGGTAGATAATGCTGAAGTTGTTGAAGTTGCCTGCAAACATCAAAACCGCAATCGGCGCTATCACCGACATGAGCAAGGGGAATGTGATTGTGGCAAAACAGTCCCACCTCGACGCCCCATCAACCCTCGCAGCCTCGTACACTTCCAATGGTATGCTCTGGAGGGCTGCAGAGACGACAGCCATGTTGAACGGGAACGCGATCCAAACGTGGGTGAGCACGACGCTTACCTTTGCCCAGAAGGGATCCTGGAACCACGGTATGGCCCGAAGGCCCAGGGACGCGAGCATATGGTTAACCGGCCCGAAGGTCGTGTTGAAGAGACCGGAGAAAGTCATGATGGATACGGTTGAAGGCACGGCCCAGGGGATCATGAGCACAGCCCTGAACACTCTACGGAAGCGCAGGCGGGGGTTTTGAAGGATCAGCGCCAGGGTCAGCCCAACGACGAACGCCAGCACCGTCCCGACCGCAGCCCATATTATATTCCAGGATAGCACCCTGTGAAGTTCACCTCTCCAGGTGGACGATGGCTCGAGTATTCTGGCGAAGTTTCTCAGGCCCACCCAGCGGAACCGACCCGCAGGCGGACAGTGGTACAAATTGTAGTTTGTGAAAGCAAGAGCTATGCCGAATGCAAGCGGCACCAGTATCACGAAAACCGCCATCAAGGCTGAGGGCGATATGTAGAGATAGGGTGACACAGCCTTCAACACCTTGAAATAGCCGTGTTTCACGCGGTGGGCCTCTTCCCTGAGACAAGCGGTCTTACGGGCGGAAATCGCCGTCCTGACGGCGTCAGCGACGTTGGCAACATGAAACACACAATAAGCAAGAAGGGCAAATGCAGCCAGTATCCCTGCCAGAAGGATATGCCTTGAATCCTGCAACCCGCCTGCTGGCTCCAAAGTGACGAGGCCGTAGAGGGGGTCCTTGAGGACCGTAAGCAGCAGACACATGAAGGCCATCTGGACTAGGCAGAAGGCCAGCGCCTTTCGCGTTTGACC
Source organism: Bacillota bacterium (assembly GCA_040752635.1). Classification (GTDB taxonomy): domain Bacteria; phylum Bacillota; class SHA-98; order UBA4971; family UBA4971; genus JBFMGS01. The sequence goes on along the minus strand of JBFMGS010000028.1, from coordinate 3,916 downwards.
GTTATAAGCTTGACCGGCTCCGGCGACGAGACCCGAGAGAAAGCCGGCCACTATCGCGCTCGGAGTCTGGACCTTCATAACCTTGAGAGCCTCCGCCTCCGCCAAACTCGAAAACCCGGGGATCAAGGCGCTTACGACGGCAGCTTACGACCGGGTTCCTTTATGCCCGCTGCTTCGCCCTGAACATCAACACTGCCTCCCTGGCCTCGGCTGCATTATCCGTCACTACGGAGAACACGATTCTCGCTGACTTTGAGAGTTCAAAATAGTCTTCAACTTCATCGGGGGAGGCATCCACAGCTATCACCGGGCAGTTCGCGACCCGGGAGACGACCTCCGGGTGATTTGAAATCAGGGCCTCGAGGATCTTCACCGGCCGCGTCTGGTTCGGGTCCGCAACTATCTGAACCTGCCGCACCCGCTCGAGCTTGAGAAACTCCGGGATCACGTGAGGCCCTGCGGAATGGCAGTGTATATCGCCCATGCCGAACGCACGGAACGCCTCTCGAGTATACGGGGCTCCAAACTCTCGGTAGTGCGCCGCCGAACACAGGCTCGAGATATCTTCCGATACCGCGAGCCTGTCTGGAGCGCAATGCCAAGCGGAAAGGCTGTGTACCAGATCCGACGTAAACATCACCTTGTTCTGCGCCGAGGCAAACCATACCGTTGCCGATGTACAGAACTTGAGGAGTTCATGCACCCATGGTGGGTCCTCGTAAAAATCCGTATAGATGTCCTCTCCTCGGAGAGCCCAGGCAAGGTCAAGCGGAGAATAATACCCTCTCCCGAACGGGATCCTCGACGGCGAGATTCTCTCGACGATATACCGGGTGGCCCGGTTCAGCCTTACGAACCAGCGGTTCGACGGGTCCAGGCGTAGGTCGCGCATACGAGACTTGTCGGTGAGGACCGGCTTCGTCCAACTGGTGTCAGGACCGAATTCGATGTCACCTGCAACGAATGCGCTGTATTCTCCGATCCCAAGGTACGGACCTACAGAAGGCACCCAGTCGTCTTCAAGGCCCCTTCTTATCTCCATCAATTGTGCTTGAAATGAAAGGTAATCGTCGAGATAGCGGTGTAGCTCAGTTTCAAAGTCATACTCGTTCAGCCTGGGACCCTGGAGGGTCATGACTGACGGGAAGGTATAAAGCAGCGCACTCGGCGCTCCCGGGGCGGCCTCGAAGAATCGCCGGACTCTATCGATACACGCTTCCAGGTCGGGTTTGTAGTAAGTTATGTCCTTGAACACGCGACCACCTCAAACGCGAATTCCCGAGACTGCACGCCAGAAGTAGACCGCACGGCAGAAGTCGCCGGTGCACCCATCGTCAACCAGTGTGAACCCGGGCCGCCCTTATGCCGGGCCTTGATGTGTGACATCACTGGGAATCGCGGAAGATAGTAGTGATACTACCAACTACTATATTAGTGCACTCCTTTTCCTGTGTCAAGTAGAGGCCCCAGCAAAGGAGTACACCAAGTGTCAGCGAAAACCTGTGCGAGAGAAGTTGTGCGGGGGCACCCGCCCGGCGAACATCGAATGGCTCGCCCTTTACATTAACCTGGGGAAGAGGTCAGAGTGAATAATGAGGATATGCGACTCTCACGCCCACGTAGGTAGGTTCTACGACCCCATTTGCGGCAAGAGCATGTTTTACAGCCCCGAGGAACTCGTTACCTGCATGGAAGGGTCGTCCATCGACCTCGCTTTCACGTCGAATCTCGAGGGGATACTCGATCCGGTGAGGGCCAACCGGAGGCTTGCATCCTGGTCGAAGACGTTCAAGAAGCTGATACCGATAGCCTGGGTGACCCCGGGGCTCGTTGAGCCCTCCGAGGTGGAACGCCTGCTTGACCTGGGCTTCCGGGGCCTCAAGTTTCATCCTACCGCAGGGCGGTACCCGGCAGACTCGAACGTGCTTGATCCGTATCTCGAGCTATGCCAGGCCCGGTCGGCGCCGGCGCTGTTTCACTGTGCATCTGACCGGTTCTCAGGCGCTTCTCTGTTCAGCTCCGTGGCGGCGAGGTTCCCGAGCCTGAAGCTGATCCTCGCTCATATGAACCTTGGCGGGCCGGCGGAAGAAGCAATAGCCGTTGCGGAGAGGTATACCAACGTCTATCTCGATACGAGCTGGGCGACACCCGATAGCGTCGCCGAAGCCATCCGTAGGGTTGGGTCGTCAAAGGTATTATACGGCACTGACGCGCCCCTCGGCGGCCCGGGGCACTACAAGATGGACAAAGTGAGAGGGTTCCTGGAGATTACGCTGTCTCCGCGGGACAGCTCAAACATATTCTATGAGAACGCCGCGCGCCTCTTCCACGGATTCTAGAGCTACTCCAGATATCGATAGGCCGACCTCGGGCACCGGCGTCGGGTGCCCGGCTCGGCCGCCCCCCGGCGCGCGGGGGATAGCGTCCGTTGCACGGGCGTGGCCCTCGCTTGACATGGGATCTGGCGCACGTATAGAATGGTCGTGAAACTGATCACTACTATTCTGCTTGGTTCTTCCTCTGAAAGGGAGGGCAGCTCGTGCCGGGATTGGTAGAAGCTTTGCAGGATATGGGACTGTCGTTGAATGAAGCCAAAGCGTATCAGGCCTTGCTCCGAAAGAGCCCTGCAAACGGGTATGAGATCAGCAAACGTTCGGGAATCACGCGGTCGGTCGTGTACGGAGTCCTCGACAGGCTTGTTGAGAAGGGGTACATCCTTCAGGTGGACTCCGAGCCTATCTCGTACGCGCCTTTACCTCCCGAGCAATTGCTTAACCGCTACAAGGAACGGTGTTCAGCCAACCTGGAGAACCTGGAAAAGCATCTCCGCCATATCTCCACCGGGGTGGACCAGGACAGTTACATCCTGGGCATATCCGGGTATGAGGATACCATTCGAAAGGCACGGCAGTTGATTAGAGACGCCAACGCAGAGATAGCCCTATCGATATGGGGAAGCGATTGCCTGCCTCTCAAAGACGAGTTGGAAGCGGCGGAAAAGGCGGGGAAGAAGATAGTCATATTCTGCCACAGCAAGGTGCCGTTCAGAGTGGGGACGATCCACGAGTATGGCCTCGATGAAGTGATCGTACGGAATGTGTGGGTCAACAGGCGGATAGTCGTCGTAGCGGATGGGAGAACAGTCCTGATCGGCGATATCAGGAACAACGAAAAACTGGGCATAGTCACGACAAACCCGATAATCGTCCAAATGGCTGCTGAACACCTGGCCCTGGATATCCTTCACCTTGCGCAGTTGAGAGCAAGCGCCGGTAACCTGAGCGAGCACATTCACTCGGGCGAAGACTACCGGCGTATCGTGACCGACTGCCATGCGAAGCTGTCGTTGAGGTCTGAAGACTTCCCCACCCAGGTCAATCCATGATCAAGGGATGCACCAGAGATACATCTGGGACCTCCGACACGACGATGCAGAGGACCAAGGCTTAGTATTCCGTTTCGCAAGACCTACGAGGGTATGGGGCTACCGATCCTGGACCCGCACTGCGGGAAGCTGGCACGCTCGGTGCCGCAGATGAAAGCCTGCACGAACCTATAAAACGGAGCACTTGGCTATGACGGGCTCCAAGACGAACATTACGGTCACCGTGCAGTCGTTGGCCTCCTTGAACGATCCCAACCGGTTCAGAGCGGTGGTAGAATGATTGTTGTGGGCTGCGATGGCCCGGCAGGCGTGGCCAGCTCTCTATGCCACCCGGCCTGCCCGACACCTCGAGGCCGGGCTGCACAGTCGCGGGGAGGCCCCGAAAACAAGCGAATGCAGAAAACGTCCGAGGAGGCTGCGGCACAACAATGGATCGCAGGCGTAAACTCTGCACCGTCGGTATAGACGTCGGCACAACGCACATAAAGGCAGTTATCTTCGATGAAGCCGGGATCGAGGTGGCCAGGTCCG
>JBFMGS010000027.1:0-29286 GCA_040752635.1 Bacillota bacterium | reverse complement strand
TACCAGGAGACAACCGAATCACCGTAGTGGTTGAAGCGACCGGAGGGATGTCCGTTGGCCCCGGCGACCGCGTGCGCCGGGGCCAGGACCTCGGCCTCTCGCCCGATTTCGGCGGCCGCCGCGTGCTCTCCCCTGTGTCGGGGGTCGTGGAGGCTTGTGGTTTCGACTCGGGCAGGCACGTCTTCGAGATAACCATCGTGGCCGAAGAAGAGTAGCACGTGCTACATTAGCTGATAGATCGCTCGAACTGACGGGCCGCTACCACGGACATGACTATGACGAAAACAAACATCGCCGCGAAACCACCGGAGATTCCCGCCCATCGCAGCCCCTCAGTGGTCAAGGTGCGCACGGGTTCAACCGCATAGGATAGAGGGTTCCAGCGCGCGATCGTTTGGAGCCAGGTAGGCATGGCCTTGGCCGGGAACATCGCGTTGCTCGTGAACATCATCGGCATCGTGAGGAAGTTGACCATTGCCATGAGAGCCTCGTGGGACTTGACCATAGCGGCCAGAGATAAGGATATGCCGGATAGCCCGAAGCTGAACAGGAAGATGATGCCCAGTATCAATAGAAAGCCTGGCAAACCACAAGCGAACCTGACACCAAGCAGCATGGCTATCACCGCGATGATGGTAGCCTGCAGGATGCTTTGCAGCCCTGCGGCGAGCATTTTGCCCAGAGGGATCGCTGCCCGCGAGATAGGGGCGGCAAGCATCTTGTTGAGAAGCCCCAGGCGGCGGTCCCAGACCACGCTCATCCCACCGAAAATACCGCCGAAAAGGGCGGTCATGATCATTACTCCCGGCGTCATAAAGGTCAGGTAGTTATCGACCCCCAGCATCCTTGCGGCAAACGGGTTATTGGTCAGCCCCGACATAGCGTTGCCCACAAACAACAGCCAAATCAGCGGCTGGATTACGGTCATGATGATTCGCACTTTCTGGCCAACGAACCGTTTGAGCTCACGCCAGCAAACCCAGTATATGTCCGACAGCCTGGGTAGGAAGGAGGCTTGGCGAGTCAAACCCGGCTCGGCATCCATAGCGACGGCCCGGCACATGTCGGCACTCGAAGTCATTTCCGAATCCTCCTCATCGCAATCATTTGTCTATGCGCCTCTTCCCTGCTTCCCTGCCCGTCTCTCAGCGTGCGACCTGTGTAAGCCAGATAAACATCGTCCAGGGTAGGTCTCTTCAACGAGACCGAATTGATCCTGGCCCCTTTCTCCTGGGCCGTCTCGAAAATCCGCGGCAGGAGCCAGTCCCCGTTCCTGGCCACAACGACATGCTCCTCGCCCCGAGGAGAGATCTCCTTGATCTCCGGCAACTCCTTCAAGGCCTCAAGGGTCGCAGCAGTTGCGTGCTCACAGGCCGCGTCGAACCGCAGGTAGATTACGTCTCCACCCAACTGCGACTTCAGGGTAGCAGGGGAGTCTATGGCCTTGATCACACCGCGGTCGATAATGGCGATTCGGTCGCACAGGGCGTCAGCTTCATCCATGTAGTGAGTGGTAAGGAAAATGGTCATCTCGTTCTCGCTACGGAGGCGCTCGATGTGGCGCCAGATCTCGTGCCGGGTTTGAATATCCAGCCCCAGAGTAGGCTCGTCCAGGAACAGGATGCGCGGTCTGTGGATGAGACCGCAAGCGATGTCAAGACGCTTGCGCATGCCGCCGGAATACGACTCCACCCGGTCATCGCAGCGCTCTCTCAGGCCCACTAACTCGAGGACTTCGCTTATCCGCGCTTCCGCCTCCTCCTTGGAAAGGTGATACAACCCCGCCTGCAGCCTGAGGTTCTCCCGTCCTGTAAGATTATCATCGACAGCCAGGTCCTGCGACACGTATCCCAGCTGCATCCGCACACGATAGGGGTCTTTGATTATATTGAAACCGTTCACCGTGGCAACCCCGCTCGTCGGACGGATCAACGTCATCAGCATCATGATCGTGGTCGATTTTCCAGCCCCGTTGGGACCCAGAAACCCGAACACCTCGCCCCTCCGGACCTGGAACGATACCCCTTTGACTGCTTCAATTCCCCCGGGGTACGTCTTACTGAGCCCCCTGACGTCGATAGTCACATCGTCACCGGCGGTCTCCATCTTCACCATTCTTTCCTCCCTCTTCTGGTGCAGGGGCCTCTTGCGGCCCGGCATTGCCAGCCGTCGAGATCGCCTCGCTCAACTGGGAAAGCCTCCTCATGGCATCGGAGACGAACCCGCTTACGTCCTCGGCGCGCATGATGAACAGGCCTGCTCCACTCGGACCATGCCTGAAGACAAGGAGCTTCTCGCCCGGCTTGAGCCCCATTTCGTCCCTTGCCTCCTGGGGGATGACGATCTGCCCCCTCTCCCCGAGCGTCACGGCCCCGTAAAACTTGTGCTGAAACCTGTTCATAACAGCCTAATCCCTCCCTAAGCCCCGATGCGAGCCGGAATCGTCGCGTGACCTGAGCCCGGCATGTCCGTCATCACAGACCCCGAGTCGTACGATGCAGTTGATCATATTCACATGATATATCATACCAATATGATTGTAAACTACCAATTCGTCCCGGCTGTATCTCGCGTCAAGGCCTGTGTGTTTTGAAATGCGGATACCCCGGGCTCGAGCTTCGGGAAAAACCGCCCCGTCTTGTCTCCTTGACGTTAGGCGCTGGGCGCTCTGGACTTCGCCGGCCGTCGCTCGTGTCAGCCTTTCAGACCGGACATCGATATCCCCTGGACGAAGTAGCGCTGGAAGAGGAGGAAGATTATCAGCATAGGCACGATGTTGAAGAGGGAGCCTGTCAGCACGAGGTGCCAGAACGTGTAGTATTGGCCTCGCAGGTAATTGAGGCCGAGGGCGAGTGTGAAGTTTGGCGGTGAGTTCAGCACTATAAGAGGCCACGTGAACTCGTTCCACGTCCCTTGAAACGTAAAGATCGTGAGGGCTGCGAGCACAGGCCTGCAGAGCGGCAGAATGACGTGCCGGTACGTTCCGAACCTGGAACACCCGTCGATCTTCGCGGCCTCCTCGAGTTCCTTCGGGATCGCCTTGATAAACTGCACCATGAGGAACACGCCGAATACGCGCGCAACGTCCGGGAGGACGAGGCCTGCCAGCGAGTCCACGAGCCCCAGGCGGTGGACTATGATGTAGCGCGGGATGAGCGTAATCTGGCCGGGTATCATCAAGGTGCCGAGCGTCGCCAGGAATATGGCGTCCCGGCCCGGAAACCGGAGCCGCGCGAACGCGTAACCGGCGAGCGAGCAGAAGAACACGTTCGTGATGACCGTAATGGCCGAAGCAAGCGCGCTGTTTATGAGCCACCTGGGGAAAAGCGGTGAAATGGTCCAGACGGCCCTGTAGTTTTCGAGGGTGAACCGGGACGGGATAAACGATGGGGGCCAGTCCAGCACCTCCGACAGGGTCTTGAAGGATGCGGATATGGTGAACGCAAATGGAGCGAGGGTGACGATGGTGACCATGAATGCCAGGGCATAGATAGCAACCGTTCTTGCCCTTCGCACGACAGCACTCCACCTGCGCCCTGGATAGGCCATCCCCTGCGGCGCAGAAGCCATCGGTCCGTGGCTGATAGCACCCGCTCGTATCGACATAGCACCCTCCCCTCTCAGGCCCTCTCAGGCTCCACCTCTCCATGCCTACGTAGCCTCTTTTGCTGCTCCGTCGGCACTTACGCAACCACCTGGCAGGGCTAATACTCGATCTTCACATCCAGGTATTGCCTCTGGAGAATTGTGAGTAGGAATATCACCCCAAACAGCACAAACGCCATGGCAGCGCCGTACCCGAATTTGAGATCCCCGAAAGCTTCGGTGTATATCAGGTAGACGATGGACATCGTGGACTTGAGCGGCCCTCCGCGGGTCATGATGTACACCTGGTCGAACACCTGCATGCACCCGATGGTCCCAAGCACCACCACGAGGAAGATGCTCGGCCTGAGAAGGGGCAAGGTAACGTGCCAGAATGTCTGCCAGGCGCTCGCCCCATCGATCTTCGAAGCCTCGTATACGGTCGCCGGGATGTCCTGGAGCGCGGCGAGAAAGACCACCATAAAGTATGCTGAGGTCGTCCAGGTCACGAGCGTCATGATAGCCGGCAGGGCCGTGGATGGGTTGCCAAGCCAGTCGATGGCAGGAGCAAGCCTGAGCACCGAGAGGATGTAGTTTATTATCCCTTGCTTGTAATACAGCCACATGAAGATTAGCGAGCTCGCGACGGACGATGTAATGCAAGGGATGTAGTATGCCGAGCGGAAGAAGCTCTGCAATCGCAGCTTCTGATTGGCAAGGACTGCAAGGCCGATGGCCACGGCCGTCTGGGTAGGCACGACCCCTGCCGTGTAAAGCGCCACATTGCGCAGGGCGATCCGAAAGTCCAGGTCCTTGAGTAACCTCCGGTAGTTTGCAAAGCCCACGAACTTCGCAGGACTGAAAAGGTCGTACTTGTGAAAGCTGAGGTAGAAGGCATACAGTGCCGCAAAGAAAATGAAAGTGCCAATGGTCAGGAGAAACGGTGATATGAAGATGTAACCGGTGATGGCTTCCGACACGCTTTCCCGCTGGAACGCACTAACCGCCCGCGCTCGCACAGCATTCGCCTTCCCGCCATCTGAATTCCTCACCGTCATCACCCCGTTTTCGGCGGCAGATGCCCCGGCTGCAGATTCCCCTGGCTTCAGACATGGGGAGGAAGCGCAGCCCTTCACGCTTCCGTCGCCCATCACACTTCCGGAGGACCGCATTTGGATATACACGTCCCGGGTTGGGAGGCCTGCTTCGCAAGGCCTCCCAACCCTCGGCTCTGCCCACTAAGCTCCTCATCAGGTCCCAGCACCAGCTAGGCCGAAGGTTCTACTCCGAAAGGATCGCGTTGATCTCCTTCACCGCGTCTTTCATAGCCTTCTCGGGCGACTCATTCTTCAGGTAGACCTTCTCGATGGCCTGGTTCATCGCGTTGTTGATCTTCTCGCTGTGCTCGCCGAACTGCCACGGCACGGCATATGCATAGCCCTTGAAGATCGCAGCCATCTTGGGGTTCTCCTTGAAGAACGGGTGATCGCCCAGGGCGATCCTGGTCGGCAGGGCAAAACCGGTCTCGAGCACTTTCTTCTGGTTGTCGTATCCGGTCAGGTGTTCAACGAGCAGCCACGCCTCGTCCGGGTTCTTGCAGCTTGCCGCCACGCTGTAGGAGACCGTGAAGTAGACGTTGCCGCGCCCGGCGGGGCCTTTCGGCAACTCCGATACACCGTAATCCACGCTGGCAAAGTTGTTCTTGAGGTACGGGATGAGCCAGCCGCCTTCAAGCACCATCGCCACGCGCTCCTTGCCGAAGGCGTCACCGCCCCAGCCTGCACCAACCTCCGAAGGTATCACTGCTGACTTATCCTTGGTTTTGAAGCTGGTGTAGAACTCGAGTGCTGCGATACCTGCAGGCTCCGCGAACAGGCACTTGGTCCCCGTCTTGTCCACGAAGGCCGCCCCTGCCTGTACCAGGAACGGCCTGAACCGCGCGGTATCGACGGGCAGGCAGATTCCGTACCTGTCCTTCGCGGGATCGCCCACCACCTTGGTGAGCTTCTTCGCGGCATCCCGTAGCGTTTCCCATGTCCAGTCCGGCGTTGGATACGCGACCTTGGCCTCGTCGAACATCTTCTTATTGTAGAAGAGCCCTAGAGTGTTGAAGTCCTTGGGAATACCGTATGTCTTGCCTCCATACGTGAAGCCATTGAGGAGAGTATCAGCGAAATCTGATCTCTTCGTGCCGGTCTTAGCCATATATGGATCCAGAGCAAGTAGCATACCCTTCTTCATCAGGGGTTCGGCCCAGAAGATGTCAACGTAGAAGACGTCTGGAGCATTGCGCGCGGCAAGCATGGTCTTAATCTTGGTGGAGTAGTCCTCAACGATGGGCTCGTATTTAACCTCGATGTTAGGGTACTTCTTCGCGAAGACATCCAGCGCGTCCTTCACGAGTTGCTGCTCTTCCGGAGACGCTTGCCACCCCGACAGCACCAGCGTCACCTTGCCTGCTGCCCCTGCGCCTGCAGCGATCAGCGTCAGTAGCACAACGCACAGGCTTACACCTACAAGCCTTTTCATCCTCGGTTACCCTCCTTTGCCCGATTTGGAGTAGTTGGATGGAACCAGTTCACACCGGGTAACTCAAATGAGCGATTTCCTCTCCCACCCCCCTTGACTAGAACAACTTGTGGCCGGCCTCACCCCTTGCGGAGCCGAGCCTCCAGCTACGGCGGCTCCAGGAGATGGACGCCATCCTTCCCAAGGATTCGGCGCCCTGCAGCAGGCAATCCCGGGATACGCTCGACCTCCTTGACCGAGGCCCACCGCCGCGAGCCTGTGCTCTGACCGGGGGGATAAGGCCGTACTCCCCGCGGAAGCCCTCCACTTAGCATCTTTGAAGCCCCGAGATCGAGATCTCGAGGCGGACCTGCCTACCACGCCACATAAAGGGGATGGAGACCCGCCGCCAGTTCGCCGGGAATCCAGGATATACGCAGAATCCGCCCATAGACGGACGGACTGCGCCGTGCTCCCCCTTGAGCGGGCACGCCGGCCCGGGCTCACGGCGGGTCCACCAGCGCCTCGGGTCAGCCAAGCCGATGCTGGCCCGGACGCCTGCGAACCCCATAACGACCGCCTGCCACAAGCCCCCTTGCGTTGCCATGTGGACACCGTTGGCGGCATTGCCCATTGCGTCTTCGAGATCTATCTCTGCCGCTCGAACGAAGTAGCGGTAGGCTTCCTTGTGCAGCCTCATCCTGCTCGCCAGAGCAGAGTGAATGGCGAAACTCAGAGACGAGCCGTGGTCGGTCCTGGGCTCGTAGTAGTACCAGTTGGCCCTCAAGACCTCTTCCATTCGTTCACGACTCCACTCCTGCTCGGGTCCGCTCTGCCGTGTGAGCCTGCAGACTTGTGAAAGAACGTCATCCCCCAGGAGGTACAGCGCCATCAGCACATCCGGTTGCTTCACCACTTTGGACCTGTGGACAACCTCGGTGCCGAGGACCGCCTCCATAGGCTTGGAGCGAGCGCCGTAGGCCGAAACGTCCACGTCCAGGAGGTTTCCGAAGCCATCGAACTGCTCCAGCACCGGTCCTGGGCCAAGCCCAAGTCGGCGGGCCTGCACTTCCCAGGACGAGAGAGCCTCGTGTCCACAACGTAGGCTACTTTGAGGAGCACGGGGCAGGTCGTCCTGCGGGTCCCCAGGCTGCAGGCCAGGCTCGGCGGACTCGAGAGGCGAACCGACTTCTGTTCCGCCGCAGCGCGGCCCCGGTTCTCCAGGCATGCGTTCCAGGGTCCTCCCTGCAGCCAGGGTGCTCCCATCGCCATCGATCTGCGGCTCGTGCAGAAAACGGCCGCACACTAGCCCGTCTGCGACCTGGGCCATAAATGCTAACTCATCCGGGTTAACCCCGATGCGGTAAGCCAGATCTGCCCACTCCGAAGGGTGGCACGCCATGAGGTAGTCAGCCACGGCAAGCGCCGCCCGGATGTTCCAACGAGCCATGACATTTGTAAAGAAGTTGTTGTTGACATCTTCGTGGTACTCGTCCGGCCCGATAACATGCAAGATCTCGTATACACCCTCGGAAGCGTTATAAGATGCCCGGCTCGCCCAAAACCTCCCGGTCTCAAGAAGGATCTCTGCGCCCCGCTCGGTCAGAAACTCCTCGTCGCCCGTGACCATGTAGTACTGCCATACCGCGAAGGCTATATCTGCCGTAATGTGGTGCTCCAGGTCGCCACACAGGATGCGCCTCCGCTCTCCGGTCACGGGATGCGGATCGCCCCAGGCAGGCGTGGTTTCCTCGCCGGTGTCCGCGCTCTCCCACGCGTACATTGCTCCCCTGAAGCCTTTGGATGCAGCGTTCTTTCGCGCCGCCCCAAGAGTGTGATACCTGTAACCGAGCAGGTTACGAGCGACCTCCGGCAGAGTGTAGGTGAAGAACGGCACGACAAACGTTTCGGTATCCCAGAAAACGTGCCCCCTGTAACCCTCGCCTGAAAGGCCGCGGGCGCCGATGCTTACACGATCTGTATGGCGCGGCGCGGCCTGCACCATCTGGAATATCGCAAAGCGCACCGCCTGCTGGGCGTAATCGTCGCCCTCGATAACGATGTCGCAGCGGTCCCAGATCTCATGCCAGACCCGCCGGTGCTCCTCGAGGAGCCCCTCGAAGCGGCAGACCGCGCCGCGCCTAGCGGCACCCACCGCGATGGATAGAGCATCCGCATCTGTGTCAAGGGACGTCCCAAACCCGGCGTATTTCTCGATAACCACAGGCTCGCCCCGGCGGCAACGAAGTTTCAGGACGGCCCCGGCCACCTTGCCACAAGACGACGCCCTTGCACCGACCTCTGCCGTCCCACCAGGCAGCCCTGCGTCCGCACCGCCCCCTGGTGCCCGGTCGAGTATCACGATCTCGTCGGCGCCGTGCACTGCAAGCGCCGCCGCCTCCGCTATCACGATGCCCGAGTTGCGCGTTCGCGTCACAAGATACCAGGGCCCGAACACCGCACACTGCTCGCCCCCCGTTCCCGCTCTGGAGGTATCGTCCGCGCCCCCTGCCTCGTTGCAGCCCTGCTCGCCCGGCGCCCCCCACTCCGGCTGGCCACTCGCTCCGCGCGCCGTGCCCGACCCGGGTAAAGGCAACTGCGCAGCGCGGCGCCACGGAACGCTTCCCGCATCGCGCCGAAACTCGGCGGGAACGGCCCTGCTCTCTTCGCTCCACCCTCGACCCACAACATCAAGGTGGACAGTTCTTGCATTCGAAACGTTCCCGTCAATGAAGGCGTCTACTACGATCTCGGAATCGTGGTTTTCGGCCACAATGGAAAGGCTGATGGCGGCAGCATGTATGTCGGCCATGGACACGATCCTTCGCCACGTGAACCGCGTGACCCGGCCGCAGGCGTCCTTCCATCTCACCGTGCGTTCCAACACGCCGTCGCGCATATCCAGCGCCCGCCTGAACTCCAGGATCTCGCCCGCCTCCATGCTAAACTCCTCGCCGCCTATGAAGATGCGCATCCCGATCCAGTCGGGCGCCACAACAAGCTCCGGCACGGCGCCCGCTGCGGCGTCGAACACCCCGGCGATAAACGTCGCAGTGGTTGCCACCGGGTGGCCTTCTTCGGGCGCCCCTCTTACCCCGAGGTAGCCGTTACCCAGCGTATACAGGGTTTCCTTGTGCCCCGCTTTCGAAGCCTCGAATGCGTCCTCAGCAATGCACCAACCTCGCTCCAACTGTTTCCCTCCGTTTGATCCCCGGTTTCGTTCCTCGCCCGCTGCTATGCGCGGTGCAGGGCCAATTGGCAATCGAGAATCTCCAGAAACCCCGGAGCGCCCCGGCCGTATCTGATCACGCCCTCGGGCACGCCGCCAGGCTCGGCGCCCACCGAGGCGAACACCGCGCCTTCGGCACAGGCCACAATCATCTTGGAATCGCTCCCCTCAAACCCTCCTACAGGCCCGAACTCGTCCCCGAGGAACAGCACCTCGCATGGACGAATTCCCGCGGGAGCGGCGATATTGTGCATTATGTAAACCACAGAGTCCCTCTTGTCTGTAAGCCCAACTTCCACGTGCTTCACGTCTGTCGTGATCCTGAAATCGAACCCGGTGGCCCTGGACCGGGCCTCCACCATCTTGATGACGCCCTTTATGCCGTCTGGGACGCCCGCCGAAGCAAGCCTCACTTCCACCGCCTCGAGAAGCCTGGCGATCATCTCCTTTGGCGGGTCCGCCCATTCGGGAACCGGGATGAGATCCAGCTTGCGGCGGTTCAGCCTGTTGAAGATCACTTCAGTCACCAGGCCGTAACGTTCGCGAAGCTCATCCCGCGCGCCGGTCGCGACTTCGTCCATGGCGCGATTCTCTTCAGGAGTGGCCTCCCTTCGGTGTAAGACCACGGTTTCGCCAGCCTCATCAAACCCGAAAACTTCCGAGCCACGGTTTGCGCACACGTAAACGTGGCGCCTTGAATGCGGGTCGAGCCTGCTCGTGAACTGAGAGTCAATATTTGGGAAATTGGTCCCGGTTATGACAACGCACCTGATATCTGCGCGCAAGAGGGGATTCACCCTGGCGATGACCTCGTCAGCCGGGTGCCGCCTGGACGGGACAGCAGTGCCGTCCCAGTCGAACGCAATTATGCGGAATGCCCTTTTAAGACCCGGGGGTAAGCCTATCTCCACGGGCGAGGCGATGTTTCCCTGCGGGGACGGGACGCTTCCCGCGAGACCCCTTCTAGCAAGAAGGTCTATATTCATATCAATCTCTCTCCCACTCCCACTCAGAAACCCGCCCCATAGAACCCACTCATTCCCAACTTTAACGTTAAAGCTGAATGGCAAGAATCAACGGTCTCCTGCAGCACTCCTCGCAAACACGATCGAGACAGTGCCTCCTATGCGCCTGGCTGACCGGGCCGTGCCGTCGAACCCCTCACGACGAGCTGTGTTGCCAGCCGAACACCCGGGGTAGCAAGCGCAGGATGCGATCCTCCCTCTTCCACACCCTGGATCACCATCCGGGCCGCAGTCGCGCCGAGGTTGTACCGGCCCTGCCTGACAGTCGTCAGGGGCGGATCCACGTGTTCGGCGCTGGGAATGTCGTCAAAACCAACAACGGACATATCCTCCGGTACCCGCAGGCCGCGCGCCTTTAGCCCTTGGATGAGGCCGATCGCCATGATGTCGCTTGCCGACACGATCCCGGTCGGCCGTTTCCCCGCCGGTAAACCTAGAAAGTATTCCGCAGCTCTGACGCCACTTTCCTGGGAAAAGTCCCCCGCGAACGTGAGATCCGGGTCGTACGGCAAACCCGCGTTCATCAGGCCGAGCTTGTAGCCCTCCAGTCTTTCCCTGCTTACAGTGGCAAACTCATGGCCGTTGAGCATTGCTATCCTCGCGTGGCCCAGGGCCAGGAGATGCTCCACTGCCTGCTTGGCCCCGGAAACATTATCCGATGACACGAAGCCGATCCCCTGGCGTGGCGGAGCCACGTCAATCAGCACGCAAGGCACGTCAAGTTCGCCCAGAGCCCGGTATTGGGGATCGTCAGTCCTGATGCCCATCAGGATGACCCCATCCACCCTCCGCTCTTTGCACTTCCCGACGTAGGACGCTGTGGCGCCAGCCTGGCCGCCCACGCCGTAGAGAACAAGGTCGTACCCGGCGGCGCTCACGGTGTCCATGACTCCCAGTATGACCTCGTACGCAAACGGATCGCCAAACCCGCTCCCGCCCCTACCGAGGACAAACAGCCCTACGGTGTCGGTCTTGTTTCTCACAAGTCCCCTCGCAATGGCGTTGCGACGATACCCGAGCTCGCGCGCGACCCGCTTTATCTTCATCCGCGTTTCTTCGCCAATGTCTCTGTGGTCGTTGAGCGCCCGCGATACCGCGGTGGGGGACACGCCAACGACTCTGGCGATGTCCTTAATCGTTACAGGCATTGTGCCGGAACTCCTCCTGCAGGCGGTATCACGTCTCGTCCCCGGTAAGTAGTTGACTTCTTCACGAGATTCCCTACAGCGCACTTCCGCGAGTGTTCCACGACATCCATAGCACTTCAGATCCTGCACTTTAACGTTTCAGTTTCAATGTTTCTTCGCCCGCTCGCGAAATCCTGCTTTCGCAATAAAAGTTTTCATGTTTTCATGATCGTGCGTATGTCCGCTACGCGAAAGAAAGACACGAGATCGGGCCACAGCACTGCGCACTCGCAGGATACTGCGCAGAGAACAGATATATGTATTGAGTATACATAGTGGGTATGTTATCATTCAGATAGACCATATTAACCTACGAGGAGGCGATCGCTATGCAGCTCAACGTCTACATTCCCAAAGAGAAGGCTGAGATACTGACCCTCCTGGAGCAGACCGCCGAACTTACCGGGCGCCCAAAAAACGAGCTCATCATGGAGGCTCTCGAACGCTACCTTCCTTCTAAGGTGCCGGCGACTCTCGGGAAGTTTAGCTTAGGCGAGGTAAAGCCTTTGAGTCGGGCAGAGATATACGAAGGAAGGCTGAGATCTTGATTCTTGTAGACACGAACATTCTAGTCTACGCGATTAACACTGACGCCCGGCAACACGAATCAAGCCGCGCCCTGGTAGAAGCGGTGCGGGCAAAGCGGGTGGATGGCGTCCTCGTGTCGCAGATACTACTGGAGTTTTACGCCATTGTTACAGATCCCCGACGGATTGCCAGGCCGCTTGCTGCTCAAGAAGCACGGAGGCAGGTAGAGGTCCTGCGGGCGATCTTTCCGGTGCGCGACGCAGGTCCAAGAGCCCTGGATCATCTGCGAGACGTCCTGGAAGAAGAATCGGCGACCGGTGGGGATGTTTTTGATGCTTTCTTGGTCGCCCAGATGCGAGCCTGCAACATCTCCGTCATTTGCACCTACAACACGAAGGATTTCGTGAAGTACAAAGGGATTGTGGTACACAGCCCGGAGTCTCTAGCCTAACTTCGCCGATTACCAAGGCTATGTCAGCACAGAAGAAACGCTGTCCGCTTTGCCCGGTAGCTGCCGACACCCTGGAAGCCCCTAGTCTCGAAGTCGGTTTGGGTCCTACTAATAGACTCCAGGCAGGAGAACTGGAGCAATTGCTTCAGTTGGTGTCTCGATTCGGACCGCATCCCCGTTTCAGCAGCCTGGAAGATATGAAAGAAAAGGAAGGGAGATAAACAACTTGGCGCTCACTCAACGAGACCTGGCATCGACTCTACTACGCCTGGATGGGAGAGGCTACAAGGCATACCAGGACATCCGCGGACAATACGTGTTTCCCGGGTTCGAGCTATACGTGGACCACGTGCAGGCGGACCCGTTCGCCCCGCCGAGCAGGTTCAGGGTTCGCGTCCCGCAGGCGGTGGCCCGCTTTCCGGCTCGATACCTCGAGACTGCCATCAGGCGCGTGGCTTTGTCTGATTTCCTTGCGCGCCTCTTTGCCGCGTCGGCAGCCAGGCTCACGCACGGCCAGGGCGCGGGAACGGGCAAGAGCGGCCGCGTGTTCATGGCCCGCCCGGGGCAGGAGATCCTGGTGAGAAACTCCGTCCTTGTAGACGGCGACCGGGTTGAGGCCAGGTTCACGGTGGGCCTCCCGGCCGCGGGGCGCAGGATACTGGGCGACGTGGCCGAGGATATCTGCTGCAGGGCCATCCCCCGGATAGTCCAGGAAACGCTGGTTTGCGCGTCTCTCCGACCGGAAGACCTCGACCGCCACGTCAAGGTGGCGGAGGACGCCGAGGCGCTTCGCGCACTCCTGCAAGAGCGGCGGCTCGTGGCGTTCGTCGCCAACGGCTCCATACTCCCGCGCCGGAGCGGCGTGGATGACCGCCCGCTTGACCGAGGGAAGGTAGTGCCGTTCGCGTCCCCGCCCTCCCTCGAGGTCGAGGTGACCCTCCCCAACCGGGGAGCCGTCCGCGGAATGGGCGTCCCGGAAGGGGTAACCCTCATAGTCGGAGGCGGATATCACGGGAAATCAACGCTCCTGCGCGCCATTGAGCGCGGAATATACAACCACATCCCGGGCGACGGGCGCGAACTCGTGATAACGTCCCCGCTCGCGGTCAAGATCCGCGCCGAGGACGGACGAGCCGTAACGGAGGACGACATCAGCTTCTTCATCAGCAACCTGCCTTTCGGCGCCGACACGCGCCACTTCTCCACCGAGAACGCCAGCGGCAGCACCTCGCAGGCCGCGAACATCGTCGAAGCCATCGAAGCTGGGGCAAAGGTCTTGCTGGTCGATGAGGACACGTCCGCCACGAATTTCATGATCAGGGATCGCAGGATGCAGGCGCTCGTGGCAAAGGACCGGGAACCTATCACCCCCTTCATCGACAGGGTGCGTCGCCTCGCCGAGGCCGGGATCTCTACCGTCCTCGTCCTCGGGGGCTCAGGCGATTACCTGGACGTGGCCGACACTGTGATCATGATGGACGAGTACAGGCCCCTGGACGTCACCTCACGAGCCAGGGAGGTCGCCGCGACCTTCAGGACGGGCCGGCAGTTTGAAGGCGATCAGGATGTCTTCCGCCCTCAGAAAAGGATCCCGGTTTCCCTCGGTTTTACAAGGCCGGGCGATCGCAGGACGAAAACGAAGGCGAGGGGCACCGATGCGATAGTGCTCGGCCACGAAGAGATCGACCTGCGCAACGTGGAACAGGTGGTGGACCCGGGCCAGACCCGGTTCATCGCCGACGCACTGAGGTACCTGGAAGCGCGGCTCCTGGACGGGAAATCGACGCTTCCCGAGTTAATCGCACGGTTACAGCAGCATATCGGGGAGAAAGGTATGGACGTGGTCGCACGCCTCATGCATGGGGACTACTGCCTTGCGAGGTCCATCGAGATCGCAGCGGCTCTGAACAGGTTAAGGTCGCTGGAAATCAAAACAGCACCGTGAATCGGCGGCGCATGGCGTCTTCGGCCCGCCGCTCCCGGTGCAACACAGATCTGCCCACAAAGTGCCAGCTCATCCCTACTGGTCTTACGATACGTGTTTCTCATCAAGGCCAGCAGTTCCGGCAGACTCTGACGGTTTCTCATTTCTGATCATAATGATCGGATCAGGATTAGCTTTCGGAACAGGCATCCCGCGTTCTTTCAGCAGGGCGATGTGCTCTTCCATCCCCCACTTCGCCTTGTAGAGGCAGTCTTCCACTGAGAGGCCTATTCCCGTAAACCCTTCGAGATCCGGGGAGTAAAATCCGAAGAAGTTTGGGTCTTCGGTTGCCTCAATGATCAAAGAGTACTTGAGGTCGATCATACTGTTCCTTCCCTTCCGCCCCTTCCGCGCTTCAGTCCGGCAGCCTTTAGAATTGCTTCGCAAGTCCCCGAGGGTACTTCCTTTGACCCGTGGTAGTCTACACGGATGAGTTTACCCACGCCTGGTTTGGTGTAGTAACGAACTGAGCCCTTCTCCTTCACGAGCTCAAAGCCGTTCTGTTCCAGAAGACTGACTAGCTGGCTGAACTTCACCGCTTCCTCCCCGAGTCACGCCCGGGACTGTGCCTTCTCAAACGGGGGGCAACCACAAGGCTATCCCAATTGCCGCACGAGGCGTGAATTCCTCTCACCGGTACAATTATAGCATGAAGAGATTCTGGTTGGATATTCCATCCGGCAGACTTCAACGCTTCCCCGATTCAAAAAGGCTACTTTAATGGTTTCCCCACCTCCTGGCATTACGATACGCGCTTTCTACCGGGGCAGAAGGCTTCGGCCTACCCTCAAGGCTTCTCATTGGGAGCTTAAAGATTTCCTTGCTCCTCTTTCAAGGACCGAGAAAAGACCCGTTTGACCATGCCGCCCGGGAGGTAACTGCCACTACAGCGTGAACCCATTCGGTTCGCAGCACTCGGGTTGTTCTCAAGGTATCCTGAGCACCTCGCCAGGGTAGATGAGATCCGGGTTTCTTATGTTGTTGGCGGCGACTATTGCAGCCACGGTCGTCGCGAAGCGCTGCGCGATGCTCCACAGGCTGTCGCCGGGCTGAACGGTGTAAGTGCGGCCTGCCTGGGCGTCTTTGGGCTGGGGCGATCCCGGAGTTCCGAGGCCGCCTCCAGGCATTCCTGTCCCGCCGGTTGGAGCTGGCACTGCGCCTGCGCCCTGTCCGGTCCCGCCGCCAGGCTGTGCTGTGCTTCCACCCTGTCCGCTCCCGCCAGGTCCGGCCACAGGTCCTCCCAATCCCGGACCCTGCGCAGCAGGCTGCCCCGCGCCGGTGCCCGCGGGTTTTCCGAGCCCGGGCCATGCTTCGAGCGCCCCGACGATCACCGCCACAGGCGTGCCCACGTCTACCATATCGTAAAGCTCTTCCACGTTTTCGTTATGCATTCGCACGCAGCCGTTCGATACCGCCTGCCCGATGAGCTCCGGGCGATTGGTCCCGTGTATGCCGTGCATCTCGTACGTGAACGCCATCCAGCGGGTACCCAGCCCGCCGCCGGGGTGCATCACCTTTTCCAGAATCCTGTGCGTGCCGACGGGCGTGGGGGTTGACGGCTTGCCAATTGCCACCGGATACCGCCTCACGAGACGGTCCCCCTCATATAGGCCCAGGGTGCGTTCACCCACGCTGATCACTATCGTCCGCTGAGACCCGGCTGCGGCGGCGTTTGTAGCCGGCGCCGCGCCCGAGGTTGCCGTGGCGCGCATAATCGCAGCCGCGCTTGAAGCCGATGTAGCGCTACCTGTAGCGGCTCGGGCCCCTCCTCCCTTCGTGGCTTCCTTACCCCCAACCCTCCTCGGGGCTTTCTTGCCTTCTCCGAAACGTAAGGCGCCTCGTCTGAGCAATTCATGCAACCGGCAGAAGGCGCCGGTAACCCACTTGGCGGGCGCATGGCTCCGCTGACCTCCCTCTGACACACCTTCACCGCCGGCAGTGTCTCGGGCATCGGCGGCGCCCGGATCTGCAGCATCGCTGCCGCTAACTCCCGCCCCCTGCCCCTCCTCCCCATCCTGGCCCCCCGCTGTACCACTATCGCTGCCCCCGCCGTCACTCGGGCTTTCAGGAGCCTCCCCACCCTCCATCAACACGGCTGGGTAACCGCCCGGGTCGGCCTCCTCATAAAGCGCCTTCAGCGTCTTGCAGTCGATGACTCCGGTTACCTCGAGGCCATGCTCCCTCTGGAATGCCCTCACGGCATCCTCGGTCTTGGATACGAAAACCCCTTCTGGCTGACCGGGATCGAAGCCGAGTCTTGCCAGCATCTCCTGGACGTCCGCGATGAACGGGCCCTTATCTCCTCGCTTGAAAGAAACCGGCCGCTTGAGCAACATGGGATGAACACACCCCCCTCGGCCTATGGTATGCGCGGGGCGTCCCGATTGCACCATCCAGGGCCTGGACAGTGTAAAGACCTGTTCGATCGGTACCTGGCGTTTGCGATGTGTTCGTGCTGGTTTAGACGGTTCGCTCCATCTCGTGCTCCCCTGCCAGAAGCGCGATGGGAAGCTCGGCGAACACGTCGGAAAGCTGAAGAGTATTGTCGGCGGGCTGACCTGCGGTGGCTCCGCCCGGATCGGCTGTTGACACGAAGGAGGGAAGGGTAACCGTGGCAACGGGACAGGTACCTGCGGCGACGGACGAGGCGGCAACCCGTCGCCCCGTCAGGCACGTCCAACCAGTACGTCGGTGCCCCTTCGGGGAGAACGAGCGCAGTATCGCCCCACGCCCGGGATCCCGGGGGGCTTGACCGGAAGCCGTTGCGTAGCTTCATTGACTCCACCCGGGTCGCCCGCGTGCTTGCTGCCCGCCGTACCGTCCGGTTGGCGCGGCGCCTGGCCGGCGGTTTCTGCTCCGGCCATCAGTACGAGTAACCGGGGAGCCACCGCCAGGGCCCACGAATCGCCCGTGCTCCCAGAGTCCTGTCAAACCCTGCGGGCGTGGCGGTTCCCTGGGGCGGGTAGACGTGTCGCGCGAAGGCGCAAACGTGTTCGCGCCGCTCCGCTATAGCATCCATGGGGCCGTAGACCCCCGATGCGAACAGTTCAGGGCGAGTTCTACGGCAATGTAGAATCTTGTAGATGAGGTAAAGCTTCATCCGGCCGTCCTTCCAGGTGGACAGGAGTTCGCCCGCGAGGCCGGGTGCGTCATCACCCCTCTTCCCCTTGCACTCTTCACGCTCCTGCAGTTCCTTCAGCAGTTCCGCCCGCAGTCCGAAATCCTCCGGCCACAGATGTAAAAGAACTCTCACTTAGTACTGCCCTGTCCCGTATGCATCCTTTGCCAGAATCACGGGTCCGGAGGCCACTTGCGGCAGTGATCTCCCGAGCAAATCGTGCAACGAGAGCCGCTGAACCGGATGTCGTTCCGTATCTGACAAAGCAGTATTAGCCGCCTCACCAGGATGGTGTGCTGCAAGCGTAGACTTGGAACCTCAAGATCCATGCGGATGGCTCATTGACTCTCCGATGTGCACGGTTCGAGGCCCCGTACGTTTTGAGCCGAGACCACGCACTGTCACCCGGGCTTTAGCCCGTGAGCATACGAACCAGCGCGAACCCCGGCGCCGACATGGCGGAGCGAGATAGGTGGCAACACACTTACCACTTTCACGCGGAACACGGAGTTTCATTCTTCGATGGTGCCACAACACCTGGCATGGAGGACTATAGATAATCAACTCCGAAGTTGAAACGATGTCTAGGCGCACCGTAGGCGCGCCCCGTGTGTATACCCTCCACGCCAAACGCAACTCCTGAGTTCGAGCTTGGGTATCTATACTTTGGGAACGACCCAGGCTCGATCCATGGCGTCGACCCGCATCCTCACCTTGGATGATGTGGCAACCAGGGATGGTGTGACACTGATATGCTGGAGCAAGGTAGTGAGTTAGATGGTAACACAGTTACCACGCTGGCGCGGGATCTGGCAAGCGAGTTACCAGCCTACCGGACCCCGGCGCAAGTGGGCGATCTATCTCACTGATCCTCCATCGCGGCCCGCAGCCGGCACCATCGTAAGCATTCCTGTAATGACGTGAGGTAGGATGAAAATGGCGACCCTCGGGCATTTTCAAGGTAGTCGTCCATGCCGGGCGCGGCCCGGCACCATCGAGAGGCTGAAAACGGGAGCCGCGGCGCATTTTCGGGGTAGTCGCCCATGGCGGCCTGCGGCCGCCGCCATCGCAGGATGAAAGCGGCGCCTCGGGTCATTTTCAAAGTAGTCCGCCATGCCAGGCATTGCCCGGCACCATCGAAAGGATGAAAATGGCAACCACAGCCTATTCTCGGGGTAGACTTACCACTCCTTGCGGGGGACCTGGCAACGTACTTACCACTTCTTCGCGGATGGTGGTAAGAAACTAACCACCTTTACTGGCGGCAGGGGCAAAGTGGTAAGAAAGTTACCAGGCTCGACGCTCAAGGTGGTAAGGGACTTACCACCCTTCTTGCGGATCCTGGTAAGAGACTAGCCACCTTGATTCGCAGCCGGGGCAAACTGGCAACAAAGTGACCAGGTTGGGCGGGAAAGTGGTAACATGCTTACCACCTTCTCGCAAAGACTGGCAAGATACTTGCCACTTTCATGGGCGGTCGGGTCAGGCTGGTAAGGAAGTTACCAGTACGAACCGAAAAGTGGTAAGAAACCTACCACCTTCGCTTGCCACCTGGTAGGAAGTTACCAGTGTGCCTGTCTTCCGGCGGCGGAAGCGGCAAGCCTGGCCAGAATGTAGCCACTTCTGTCCGCAAGGTGGCTAGAAACTTGCCAGGTCGGCCACGCTCGACGGGTCAGAGCCTCAAGGTTGGCCAGGATCTGACCAGATCCTCGAAGGAACAGGCTGGATCCTGACTACCTGGCCAGTTACAGCCTGCGGGTTGCTCACCTACAGATAGATGCGGGGTAAACAGCAAGCTCGCCCACGGGGAGTTCCCGCGGGCGAGCCCGGTCCCGCCCTGAGGCCCCGCCTTAACCTCTAAGTCTACCGAAGAGCCGCAGGTAGTCCGCGAGGTGCCGGGTAGAGAGGAAGTTGCGCCTGACGTGCTCCCTGCCGGCCAGGCCCATCTCGCGGCGCAGGCCCGGGTCTTTGAGGAGCACGAGGAGCTTTTCCGCGCACTCCTCGACCGAGCTGACCAGGAACCCCGATCTGCCATCCTGCACCTGCATGGGTATGCCGCCTACGTTTCCCGCCACCACGGGCCGGGCCTTCCACAGTCCCTCGGACACGGTGAGCCCGAACCCTTCGCGCGTTGACTTCTGGACCACCACGTCAGCCGCAGTCTGGAACGCGTTCACGTCCGCGTTCCCCACGCCGTTCAGGTTGGACAGGATGAACACGTCCGGGTCTCCTGCAGCGTGCGCCACCGCCTTGCGGTGGTATTCCACCCCCTCGGGGTCGTCGGCTGCCATTGAGCCCACGAGGGCCAGCTGAACGCCGGGGATTTCCTTCTTGACCAGCCGGTAAGCGTCGATCACGCCGAGCGGGTCTTTCCACGGATCAAACCTCGACACCTGCACGATGAGCGGGCGCTCGGGGTCGATTCCGTATCCGGCGGTCACATACTTACAGCTGGCGAGGGGGATCTCGACGTTCTTCGGACTCAGCGGATCAATGGATGGCGGGATGAGTGCCACGCGCGAGGGGGCGATGCCCTCTTTGACATAGGCGCCCGCCGTGAATATCGTGGCGTCGTACTGCTCAACGAAAGGCCTGATGAGGTTCCACGCCTCCGGCGCCGGGCTCGACAGGTCGATGTGGCACCGCCAGATCCACTTGCAGGCCTCGGGGAACCTCGGGCGCAGGTATTGAACGAGCGCGGACGGCTGCGGGTCGTGGACTACCACGAAATCGTAGGCGGTGCCCATGCCCGCAATCCGTTCGGCCTCTTGCTCGTTGGTGGCTACGTAGACGCTGATCCCGGTGCTCACGCCGATGCACGGAATCGCCGCCTCCGATCCCTGCAAGGCATTGTGTAGGTTCTTCGTGAAGGCGAAGAACTCGGTAGTTCCATCGATAGTACCCCAGTCGGCTTTGAGGCCCACATCGCGCATGAGAGGAACGAGCGTAGACAGGATTTCCGCGACCCCTCCGCCGAACCCTGTCGAATTGACGTGAAGGACTCGCGCGCCCGCCAAAGCCTCGGCAAGCTGCCTTATCTCGTCAACCTCGCGGTCGCCTGCTGGAACCCTGTAGTCGTCCAGAGATTTTCTCAAAATCGTAGCGAGTCTAGCCATCAGTCCGCCCTCCCCACTCAAATGAAGGTATTGCCAAGCCAGACAACCCAGGCCACATGATACTCGAAAGAGGATACGAAGTTATCGCTCCATTCGGATTGGTGCTTGGCAATCACATCATACAAGTTATGAGCGCGCAACACAAGCCCGACCGGGCCTCGCTGCTCAACAGGAATCCGGCATAGAAGGATTTTCCCTCGTGCCGGTATCCTCCACATGGTTGGGCATCGATCCACCGTAGAAGGATTCTCCGTGGATGTTGCGAAGTAACATAATAAACGGTGTACAGGGGACGCCCGACCGGACACACATCGTATTTTATGTATGCCACTTGTCCACGTAGCTCACATGCTGGCATGAGACCACCATCTGTTGATGCACGCCACGTACTACGGTCCATGCATCCCACACGCTACCATCTACCAACCATCTATCGTTCTACCTCTAGCCATACCCTTGGATTCCGCAGCATCATGACCTTACGCTGCAACTGACCACACTTCGCGGTGCCGTAGACATCACGGTTCCGGGTGCTCCGAGCCGACTTACGCGACCGAGGAGGTGATGAGGTAAGAGCGCACTGCGGAAATCAGCCAATTGGCGAGCCATTTGGTGACGCGAAGAAGTCCAGACAAAGCGAATTTCCGAAGGGGGCTGTAAGGGATGACTAAGAGAGTTGCTTTCGTCTTATCTGGGCTCTTGCTCCTCGGGAGCCTTGGCGTTTCTGCCGCCGGCGTCAAGCTGACCTGCATAGCCGGGTGGTCCGGTCCGGAGATGGAGGCGTTCCTCCCGGTGCTCCAGGCGTTTGAGAAGGAGACGGGGATCGGGGTGGAGTACCGCATCTACAGGGCCGAGGACCTGGCCGCTCAACTGCCCGCCCAGTTCGCTGCGAAGACCGCGCCGGCAGACGTGATATTCATGTGGGCCTGGTTCATCACTAAACAGGGCGAAGCGGGACACGTCCTGGACGTAACAGGCCTGCTGCAGGACAGGGATTTCCTGCCCGGTGCCCTCGATCCCGTCAAGGCGGGCAACAAGCTCTACGGGGCGGTGTATACGGGGAAGGTGAAGCCCGGCTTCTGGTATCGGAAGTCGTTCTTCAAGAAGCACGGCCTCGCTGTGCCCACCAACTGGGACCAGTTCAACGCGCTTCTCGACAAGATCTCGAAGATACCGGGGATAAAGGCGCCCATCGCCAGCGGTGACGGCGTCGGATGGCCGCTTTCGGACGTAACGGAGCACTTCATCGCGACGTTCGGAGGCCCCCAGCTCCACAAGGAGCTCACAGCGGGCACGATCTCATGGACAGACCCGGTCGTCAAGGGCATCTTCGAAGGCAGGCTGGTTCCGCTCCTGAAGGCCAAGCGCTTCAGCGAGCCCATCGAGTGGACGCAAGCCCTCGAACTCTGGTGGCAGGGCGACTACGGGCTCTACTTCATGGGAAGCTGGATCACCGGCATGGTGAAGGATCCGAGCGACCTCGGGGTTTTCTCGCTGCCCGGAGCGAGGGGTATAGTCTTTGGACCCGACTTCGCCTTCGTGCCTGCGTACACCAAGTATCCGGAAGAGGCGAAGAAGCTCCTCGCGTTCCTTGCCACCAAGGGCCAGCAGATCCAGGTGACAAAGGGCGGCCATATCGCAACGTACGCCCAGGTGCCGCTGAGCGCTTACCCGGCGGTTGACCGGGAGGTTGCAGAACTCCTCGAGGGGCGGGTCGTCCTTTCCGACCTGGACGATACGGTCGGCGGAGAGTTCCAGGCGGCTTTCTGGGACCAGCTCAAGCTACTGTGGGTGAAGCCGGAGCGCGGCGCCGAGGTGCTCGAGACGCTTCAGAGGAAGGCTCCAGGACGCAAGTAGCGCATCCGCAGATATCTGCATGTGCGCGGGGGCACGACTGGCAGGCGGCCGTGCCCCCTTAAGAAGCGAAAGGAAGGGGCTTTCGATCATGAACGCGAGGCTAGTCCGCTCGTTGTTTTTTGCCCCGGCTATCGTGCTCCTGGCGGTTTTCGTGGTCTACCCGGTAGTGAATACCGTCTGGATCAGCTTTTTTGCGCCCGGGGGCGGCTTCGCCTTCCTCCGGAACTACGCCGATGTGCTGCGCCAGCCAGAGGTCTTCGATCCGCGCGGCTTCGAGCGGGGTTTCCCGTACGGTGCGCTCGTCCACAACTTCCTCTGGCTCGTCGTCCACCTGCCGCTGACGGTGCTCCTTGGTCTTTTCCTCGCGTCCATCGTGAGGACGGCCAGGGGAGGTTCTGTCATCAGGTCTATCATATTCCTGGGAATGGTCACCCCTATGATCATCGGCGGGGTCATCCTCAGGTTCATGTTCGACGGCAGGATAGGAATCGTTCCGGGTGTCCTCAGGCTGTTCGGGGTGGCCCCACAAACGCTCACCGCCTACCCCGATACCGCCCTTATCGCTCTGATACTGGGCTCACTGTGGCTATGGGTGCCGTTCGGGATGGTCTTGTACTCCGCCGGTCTCTCGACGATACCCGGTGAGGTCTACGAGGCAGCCATGATAGATGGGGCGTCTCCGCTGGCGGTGTTCTTCAGGATCACGCTTCCGCTCCTAAAGCCGATCACTGAAGTTGTCGTGGTGATGACGTTCTTGTGGGACCTCAAGATCTTCGACGTAGTGTACGCGGCCACCATGGGCGGGCCGGGCGGAGCGTCCAACGTGCTCGCGCTCCAGATGTACTTCTATGCGTTCCGGGAATTCAACTTCAACAGCGCAGCCGTAGTTGCAACGATCTTGATGATTCTGACCACACTCGTTGCTGCTCCGATGATGGCGAGATCGGCGCGGGAGGTGAGGTAAGTGATTATGAGAAGGAAAAGGCTGTCCCGGCTGCTGGGTGATATCGTGGCGTGGACGATCGCACTCGTCTGGATCATCCCGTTCCTTGGCATCCTCATGACCGCGGTGCGCCCGTTGAGCGAGATAATACACGGCTGGTGGCGCCTGGAGTCCTTGAGCCCCACGCTACAGAACTTCGTTGGTGCCTGGAATCACCCGGCGGCGCCGCTTTCGCACGGGATGCAAAACTCCCTGAAAGTCGCCCTTCCAGCTACAGCCCTGCCCATACTGGTGGCCGCGGCTGCCGCGTACGGGTTTGCTAGGTTCAGCTTCCGCATGAGAACGTATCTATTCCTTACGATAGTGATGCTGATGACCATCCCCCAGCAGATGATTGCGGTGCCCATATTTCGCATAATGAAGAGCCTCGGCCTGGTTGACACGCCGTTAGGCCTCGTGCTCGTGCATTGTGCGTGGGGAATACCCTGGCTGCTATACTTCCTTCGGAACTTCTTCACCACGCTGCCGCTGGAGGTCGAGGAAGCCGCCAGGGTGGACGGAGCATCAGACCTGAGGGTGTTCCTGCAGATAGTCTTGCCAATGTCCATCCCCGCCATCGTGTCGTCTGCGGTGCTGCAGTTCATGTGGGTGTGGAACGACTTCTTCCTTGCCCTGATCCTGATATACTCCCCGCAGAAGCTCCTGGTCACCCAGCGCATCCCGCTCCTCCGGGGGGTTTATCACATCGACTGGGGCGTGTTGTCGGCAGGGGCTATTATCGTGATGCTCGTGCCCGTCCTCATATTCGTGTTCCTCCAGCGCTATTACGTAAAGGGGATGGTCGGCTGGGTGTCCAAGTAGCCTACTACCGAGCCCGTGGGTTACTGCCTAATCTGCCGAGCCCGTGGGTTACTGCCTAATAGCTGGCAATCTACGCTTTCGGAGCGGTCATTTCGCGGGACATGGCCCCGGGATCTCTCCATCACTTGGAGAAACCTCACGCTCTCAGTACCAAGTGCCTCCTACTCAGCCGTTCCTTCGTTCGCGAGTGCGCAGTCTTCTGCAGTTAGAGGTATATTCCTCGCTGAGCCTCGTTAACATGCGCACGTATGGGCCATCTTCATCGACGGGCCTGATCGGCAGAACGTCAGGTATCTTCTCACGCATGCCCCCAAGCGTAAGGTCGCCCTCGGTGACCTCCACGAGTACGACGCCGTTCTTCTGGCTCAGGCCCGCCTTGATGTGGTCTCTGACTTGCACAGCTTGTAGATCGCCCTCGTCGGGAAACTGCGAGGTGGTCTCATAGTGTTGGCGCCCGTTATACTCGAACGCGACGCCCTCACGGTAATACCGGTCATACTCCAGCAATTGCCCAGTAGTAGGGTTTGCCAGGAACGAAGGTCGGCTGTTGTCAACGAAATTGTCGGAGTCAACCAGAAGGTCCAGCCAAGCCCTCATGAGGAACTCCCCGGCGTGCGCTGATTCCCATCGGTCCTCCTTGAGGCGCAAGGCCAGAGCCTCCTGTGTCGTACGGGGAGCTGTTGCTACGATCGCCCTTCGACCGGGTTTTGCCGTAGTTGCTACCCATCCTGCCTCTGCCAGAGCCTTGCACTGTTGGCGGACCACCTGCCTGCTGATTCCGGAGATTCGGCTTAGTTCGCTGACGGAGCCCGGCCTTTTCAGGTGTATGAGCAAGTACAAGTATCTTGCCAAGGGCTTGAGCCGCGTATCACACGGTAAGTCGGCCGGAATCCAGATCCTAAGTCTTCCTAAAGAAGAGATGGCAAGTCCCTCCCTTTCCGAAGCCTTGCTACCATATAATACCATGAGACCCGCATCCTGCCAAGCCCCTGTCAGACTCTGGCCGTTCGGTAGACTCTGTCTCTCAGCATACTCTGCGCTTTGCATTCTAACCACCCTTGGGACTCTCCAGCACCGAGCGAAGTTTTAACAAAGATTCAACCTGGCAGGTCTTCGACCTCTTCTGGCAACGAAGTGATCAGACTTCGACCTCTCTTGAGCTTCGCCGCCGTCGACAGCAGCTGGTCTGGTCAGGATCTGACCACTTTCCAGGCAAGAGTGACCAGACCCTGACCGGCTATGCCGATTCTGCCGTCCAGGAACCGGCACACTGGTAACTCCTACTACGAAAATAAACGACACCGGGGCGGCGACCTCATCACTGGAGATTCTACTACACGCGCTTCCCTAAGGAGCAGCACTTTGTGGTGCCTCGGGTCGCCGGGATCAGACTACACCCGCGGGCTCTCCGGCACCAAGGAGAACCGATCTTCTTCCACCGGTGTCAATGAGTAATTCTACACCGGCCCGTTTTCATCCTTCGCTGGTGCCGACGAAAGTCGGCATGGGCGACTACCCCGAGAATAGGCTGCGGTTGCCATTTTCATCCTTTCGATGGTGCCGGGCAATGCCTGGCATGGCGGACTACTACGAAAATGCGGCGGGCGTTTTCATCCTTCGCTGGTGCCGACGAAAGTCGGGATGGCCGACTACCCCGAAAATAGGCTGTGGTTGCCATTTTCATCCTTTCGATGGCGGCGGCGGCTGGCCGCCATGGGCGACTACTACGAAAATAAACAACACCGGGGCGGCGGCCTCATTACCGGAGATTCTACTACACGCGCTTCCCTAAGGAGCAGCACTTTGTGGTGCCTCGGGTCGCCGAGATCAGACTACTCTTTCGGGCTCTCCGGCACCAAGGAGAAACGATCTTCTTCCACCGGTGTCAACGAGTAATTCTACACCGGCCCATTTTCGATGCTTCGATGGTGCCGACGAAAGTCGGCATGGGCGACCACCTTGAAAATGTCCGATGGTTGCCATTTTCATCCTATCCCTTTGTTTTGCGTTGGTACTTTAGATCTCTCCCGTTCTCTCAGGTTTTCGCTTTCCGGTGGGTACCTGAGAGAAGTGGGGGAGCGTATGAGTTGTGGCGATCCGCTGCCATCGGTTCTGCCAGTTCAGGTGGTACCCTCACCGCGTTCGCCCTCGGCTACCCTATCATGTCTCACGGGGTCATATGCCCCAACATTCCTTCGTTCTGCCTCATGAGGGCGGGTGGGGCGTGCCGTTACTTAGATGCAGGGTCTATGCCCGTATGGATGAAAATGGCTTCCCCCACCCAAACTTGTTACTCAGGCAGCTTGGCTCAACTGCTTTTCCCGGTATTGGCCCAGCACCTTGGCCGGGTCATATTCCTTCCTCCCGGCGATCAGCGCAAACATCACCCGCAGGAGCTTCAGAGCAATGGCCACGAGAGCCTGCTTTTTCTTCAGCGGGTTTGTCGGCCTGGTTAGAAAGTGATGATACAAAGCCCTAAACTCCTTGTTCTTGGCTACCAGGGTCATGCTCGCCCGATATAGAAGGCTCCTTAGCCCCGACCGCCCCCGTTTGGAAATGCTCCTCTGCCCCCTCTTTTGCCCCGAACTCTGCTCGACAAGATTGTATCCGGCCAGCTTCTGAATCTGCTTCCAGTGACTGTACCTACCGGGGTCTCCTATCTCCCCAAGAAAACCCGCCGCGGTTACTACCCCTACCCCTGGGATGCTCAGCAGGTATTCCCCAAGTCCAGTCTGCATTAGGAATCTGCCCATGGCATCTTCAGTCTTCTTAAGCTGCCCATGGTAAAACTCTATCATGATCGTGCAAGAACCTGGCTAACGGCTTCCAGTAGTGCCCTGTGGGCTCCATGCCAACAACCACCCGGCCGGTCCCCTCTTTGCTCTGCGCTTCGCAGATTCTCGAGAGTAGACGATAGAAGCCTTCTCTGTTATTATGGAACCGGAACGGCTTGACCGCATCGAGCCCCATCTGGTTACGGATTTTGGTAAAGTGCGTTTTCTTAGCAACGTCGACCCCGACAACAAGAACATTGCCGTAAACTAGACCAAGCTTTTGAGCCTTTTGCATGTCTTCTCCCGCCTCCTGGTAGCTCAAGGGATTCTCTTTACAACCCCCACTTTACCAGGAGGCTTTTCTATTGGCAACTCCTACCTCACGTCATTGCAGGAATGCTTACGATGGTGCCGGCTGCGGGCCGCCATGGAGCACTAGAAGAGTGCTTCAGAACGCCCTCCTGACGACGGACAACGCATCGTTGTGCCTGGTAGATGCGGTCTGAAGGTGCGTGCCTTCGGGAACACAGCCGGTTTTGGAGCGCTCTTCTAGCCAGGTGGCGTGCAAAGGTGGTGGGTTTCTTACCACTTTTCGGTTCGTACTGGTAACTTCCTTACCAGCCTGACCCGACCGCCCATGAAAGTGGTAAGTATCTTGCCAGTCTTTGCGAGAAGGTGGTAAGCATGTTACCACTTTCCGGCCCAACCTGGTCACTTTGTTGCCAGTTTGCCCCGACCGCGAATCAAGGTGGCTAGTCTCTTACCACCATCCGCGAAGAAGTGGTAAGTACGTTGCCAGGTCCCCCGCAAGGAGTGGTAAGTTTTCAGCCAGATAGATCGCCACCTTGCGTTGGCGTCCGGTAGACTGGTAACGTCCTTACCAGATCCCGCGCGAAAGTGGCAAGTATGTTACCACCTGTCTCGCTAAAGGCATGTCAGCGCCGCATCATCGAAGGTGAACAAACGAGTCGATGCCAGCACGTACCTCAAGGTTATATGATTTGACTCCCAACTTGGTCACATATATGAGCGCGCGACCAGGCCTGGATCACGGGAACACTATGACGCCCAGGGTGACCCCCGGCTGAAATGCGAGCCCGCCCGTCGCTGTCGGCATGCGCTGCAACGAAACGCCGGCACTGAAGCCCACCGACAGCGGTTTCGTGGCGGTGAGCTTCATGATGATCTCGTGTTGCTTGTTGATGATGTCTTTCATCTCTTTGATCATCGCCGTCAACGTATTGGCAAGCTCAAGAGCCTGATCTGTCTGGGCTTTTCGGGCCTCGGCAACCGCTCGCTGCTCCGCCCAGTCAGACCGATATCCTCGCGCAAGGTCCAGTGCTTCCTGGATCGCCGCCTCGAGCTCTGCGATCCTCTCCAGCGCATTGAGGTACAACGTTTTGAGCTCAGCGTACGTCTCGGGAAGCTGCGCCTCTTCGAGCCTGACCGCTTGCGGAGCGGCCGTGTTTGCCGGCTGCGAAACCGCCGTGTTTGGCGACTGGGCAACCGTCGTACTTGTCGCCTGCGAGACTGCTGGCGCGTCCGACGTCGATCCTGCCCCTGCCCCCGTCCCCTGCGCGCAGGCCGGAGCACCCCTCGCCACCAGCACGGCAAACATGATCGTTAAAATCACGAGCAGCCGTTTCATCCCTGTCCCCCCTCCCCTTTCTCCGAACCTTCATAGCCAGCCCGCGCCTGCATAGCAGCATATTTGACACGGGCAGTAGGAACCTTAGATATAGGAGGCTACTTGCGTCCCCTCCTCTCGAGCTCTTCCAGCCTCTTGTCACGCTCGCGTATTTGCGCGTCTATCTTCGCCTGCTCCTCGTCAAGCCTTTTGACCTCCTCCCGAATGCGTTTCACCTGCTCCTCTATGGCCGCCATGTTCGACAGGGCTTGCTCGGCCTTTTGCCTCGCTTCGAGCGCCTGCCGGAGAGCGCGGTCGGCCTGGTACCACTTGACCGTCGTGGCGACGGCCACCGCGGCCAGCACTGCTACCGCAAACCATGGTCCCCACTTCTTGATGATAGACCAGAACACGAAGCCACCCCCTCCCTTCCCTCTTGCACACCTGCGCCATGCAGGCCACCTGCGTCGCAGGCAGGCTCGCCGGGCGAGCG
>JBFMGS010000026.1:0-30354 GCA_040752635.1 Bacillota bacterium | reverse complement strand
CGGCTGACACCCTGCCCCCCCACTGGCCGCTGCCTGGCGACTGGCTACCCGCTCCGGCCTGGGCGAGCAGGAAACCACTGTTCTCATCCCCTGTCGCGGCCCTTGACGGCGGACCTGCTACCAGGACCATGGCGCACAGCAACAACCCAGAGGCCAGCCGCTTCGCGAGTCCGAGTCTTGCGTGCAAACGCATTGTCTCAACTTCCCCCTTTCACTCGTACCGCAGGGCCTCCACAGGATTCAGGCGCCCCGCTCTACTTGCCGGATATATGCCAAAGAAGAGCCCAACAGCCAGGGAAAAGCAGAATGGGAGCAGTACAGATCCTATGGAAACCGCGGCGGGCCACCCCGCGACCCGGGCGGCAATCCTCGAACCGAGGATCCCGGCGATAATCCCGATCGCCCCGCCAAGGAGGCTCAAGACAACCGACTCGACGAGGAACTGGAGCAGGATATCTATGGTTCTCGCGCCCACCGCCTTTCGTATGCCGATCTCCCTGGTCCGCTCGGTTACCGAAACCAGCATTATATTCATGACGCCGATCCCGCCCACCAGGAGAGAGACGCTGGCGATGCCTGCGAGAAGGAGAGTAAACACCCGGGTAACGTCCTGAGCGGCGCCCAGGATATCGGCCTGGTTTCTCACAGTGAAGGCATCGGTGCTGCCCAGGCGGGCCGTGAGGACTGACGTTATCTCGTCATCGGCGGCATCCATGGATTTCGCATCGCGCGCCTGCACGTAGATCGTTCGCACATACTTCGTCCCCAGGATACGCTTCTGGGCAGTTGTTATCGGAATGTACACTGCGTCATCCACGTTGATCATGCCGCTCTGACCCTTCGCCCCCATCACGCCGATCACGCGCACGCGCACCTGTCCGACCTTGATCTCCTGTCCGATCGGGTCTGCACCCGAAAGGAGTTCGTCAACGACGCCCTGGCCCACGACAGCGACCTTCCTCGCCAACAGTACGTCCTCCGTCGTGAAGAAGGACCCCGAGGCGACGGTGAAGGCCCTTACCGGCAGATACTCGGGGGTCGTCGCCACAATCTGCGTTTGCATGCTGCTCGACCCGTACCTCACGGTGGTGTTTCTCGAGATCTCCGGTGCAACGGCGAGGACGGACGGACATCCGTCGCGGATAGCTTCCACCTCGGCCATGGTAAGGACGTCCATACTTCCAAAGGCCCCCATGGTTCGCACGCCCGGCTCTCGGATCCGGCCGGGCATGACGACCAGAAGGTTCGAGCCGAGCCGCTCAATCTGGGCTGACACCTGGAGATTCGCGCCCTCGCCGATTGCGACCATGATAACGACCGCTGCGACTCCGATGATCACGCCGAGCATCGTGAGGCCTGATCGCATCTTGTTGCTTGTGATGCTCAAGAGCGCCACATAGATGCCTTCTAGCGGGTCCACTCCACCTTCACCCCCTCGGAGGCGCCCGCTCTGAGCTCGGCGATCAGGCCATCCAGTGATTCATCCCGCTCTGCTATTGTCCTCACTGACAAGGTTTCATCTGCAACGATGAGCCCATCGCGGAACCGCACGATTCTCTTGGCATGTCCGGCGATATCAGCGTCATGGGTCACCAGAACCACGGTAATCCCGCTATCGTTTAGCGCCTGGAAGATCGCCATGATTTCCTCGCCGGACTTCGTGTCCAGATTGCCTGTAGGCTCGTCTGCGAGGACGATCTTCGGGCGAGTCACGAGACTTCTCGCTATGGCGACCCTCTGCTGCTGGCCGCCTGAGAGTTCGGCAGGTTTATGGTGAAGCCGGTCCCTGAGCCCCACCGTGTCCAGGGCGCTCACCGCAAGGAGTCTCCGGGTGCGCTTGGGCACGCCCCGATAGATCAGCGGCACCTCCACATTGGTGACCGCGTCGAGCCTCGGCAGGAGGTTGAACGTCTGAAAGACAAACCCTATGCGCTGATTTCTCACGCGGGCAAGTTGCGCGTCCCCCATTTCGCTCACGAGGACCCCGTCGAGCCAGTACGACCCCTCTGTCGGCTGGTCGAGGCAACCGAGGATGTTCATGAACGTGGTCTTACCCGAGCCCGAGGGACCCATGATAGCGACAAACTCACCTTCGCCGATGCGCAGGGATACGCCTCGCAGCGCAGCAACCTCGATGCTGCCGAGCCTATAAGTTTTCTTTAATCCATCAACTTTGATCACGCTCAAGTCACCCCGTACTACGGCTGAACCTGGACCGGTGAACCTGGACCGGAACCACCTGCGCACGATCCACCACCAGTCGCGCTCACCGCCTGCCTGTGAAAAGACCGCCTCCTGGCACCAAGGGCATCATGGGGTTTGTACTCCCCCCTCTAGTGCCTCCAGCGCCTGTGGGTGCACCCCCGGACCTCCGGACCGCCACCATTTCACCCGCTTCAAGGCCGGAAATGACCTCCGTGATGGTTCCGTCGGTGATTCCCAGCTCGACACGCTTGAAGAAGGGTTCCCCGTTTTCGTCGAGAGTGCGGGCCATGAGGCGCCCACGACGGTCCTCCAGCGCTGCATTGGGAATCGTAAGCACGTTAGCGCGCCGATCCAGGATGATATCCACATCGGCTGTCATGCCTGCCTTCAAGGTTCCGCTATCATCGGTGACCTGAATCGTCACTTCGAAGTAAACCACACTGCTGATGACCTTCCCCTGTTCCGCAACGCCTTCAACGATCCCCCTGAAAACCTTCCCAGGGACCGATTCCACCTTGACATCGGCCGGCTGACCCACCTTGACGCTGTGGACGTCTGTTTCGTCAACGTTCGCCGCGACCTCCAGGTGTTTGAGGTCTGCGACCACCACGAGCACGCTGGATTGCCCCGCCAATTCCCCTGGCTGGGCTGCGACTTCGGTCACCGTTCCGTCTATGGGCGACACGACTCGCGTGAGGCCCAGGTTGCGCTCGGCCGCTTTGACAGCGTTGCGAGCTTGAGCCACCTGCGCCCGCGCAGTCAGCACTTGTTGCTGCGCATTGGAGCTTTCCGCGTTCTCCTCGGCTATGCGCAAGTTCGTCCTGGCCTGGGTCACCGCCGCTTCGGCTGCCGCAAGCTCCTGCGGGTCAGGCCCGGCGAGCAGCAGATCCAACCTTTGCTCCGCAGCCTTTAGCGATTCAACTGCGGTGAGATATTTGCTTTCAGCACTATCCAGTTGCTGGCGTGTCACCGCGCCTTTCTCGAACAAGCTCGTATTGCGCTCATACTCTTTCTTTGCACTGTCAGCGGTGAGTTGCGCCTGGTTCACTTGTGCCCTGGCCTGCTCGATGTCCTGAGGCGTTGCACCCGCTTTGAGCTGGGCCAGCTTTGCCTCGGCGTTCAGGAGGTTTGTCTTCGCCTGTTCCACCTGAACCCTGTTCTGGATCGGAGCGAGTTTCGCCTGGATTTGCGCCTCTGCGAGCTTTGCCTCCGCCACGGCCAGGTTGTCTCTGGCTTCCTGAAGGCGCTCCAGAGCGTCTGTGTCATCCAGCCGCACGAGCAATTGGCCCTTTTGCACAACGTCCCCTTGCTTGACGAGGACCTCCGTGATAGTTCCGCTAACCTTCGGCGCGACCTGGTATGTTGACCCCGGCCTCACCGTGCCGGAGGCTGTGACCTTGAGGGTGATCGAGCCATTCTCCACGGGGACGAGCTGATACAGTTCTTGCGAGGTCGCAGTCGCTCGACGACTGAAAAGGCCGCGATAAGAGGCATACCCGGCTATTCCTGCGGCGCACAGAACAAGGACTACGACCGGTATGAGCCACCGTCTTCTTCGCTTCCGTGCACTCGTCGCCTGCCGCGCGTTCGTTGCACCGTTACCCGTCATTTCCCCCACCCCTCGCTTCCCAGCAACCCGACTGCCTTGCCCAGGCGCGCCCGGGCCAGGTAACAATCGAACAAGGCTTCTACCGCCCCGGCCTTGGCGCTGGCCAGAGAGTGAGCAGCGTCTATGACCTCGGCCACCACCCCTGCACCTGCCTCAAAGCGCGCTTCCGTCACACGGAGCGCCTCTTCGGCCTCGCCCACTGCTTTTTCTGCAAGCTCCAGTCTTAGCAGGGCTTGTTTCAGCGCCACCGATGCCGCATATACGTCTTCAGTTACTGTCTGTTTCTGACGCTCCAGCATGGATTCCTGTATCTCGAGGTTCGTCTCTGCCTGCCCGAGCTTCTCGCGGGCCACACCTCCGTCCCAAAGCGGCCACGACACCTCAATGCCTACGGTCGACGTAGACTTTGGCGCGGGGCCTGTGGTGGAGCGGGTTTCCTCCGGCGGTTCGTTCTCAAACGTAACCTTCCAACTTGCTTCGCCCGACGTAAGGCCGAGTGAAGCTGCCGTGGAGACTGAGATGTCTCCCTGGTTTGAATACGTCGCCGAAAGGCCCACGGAGGGCCACAGGGACCTCTTTGCAGTTTCCAGGGCGGCCCGCGCTTTTAGCACGGACAAGCTTGCCTGCTTGACTTCCACGCGGTTTTCGATGGCAAGCTTCACCAGTTCCTCGAGGTTACGCCCCTCCTGCTCCACCCGGAAATCGTTGACCAGTTCGCACTTCGTCTCCGCCGGCAGGCCAAGCAGCAGCGCCAAAGACCGCATGGCGGCATCCAGGTCGTCCCCGGCCTTGAGCTGATTGAACCTGGCCTGGTCGAACTGGCTTTGAGCCTTCATGAGGTCGAGCTGCGTTGCCACACCCAGGTTCAGCTTGCTGCGCACCTCGTCCAGGAAACTGCTCGCCCCTTCAAGGGCGTCGTCGTTCAAGGACTTGATCTGCTGCGCTTTGAGAACGTTGAGGTAAGCTGAGATTACGTTGAACATCACGTTCTGCTTGGACTTGGCAAGATCGAGTTCTGCCCCGTCCAGGTCGATGGCGGCAAGCTCGGCAGGTGAAAGCCCGACGCCGAACGGTTCCGGAAGGACGCCGGGCAGCGTCTGACTTGCCGTCACGCGCACGGACGGACTCGCGCCCGGTGTCAGAGCCCCCGTTGGAGAACCGGCCGAGGTGCCATAATACGACCCCTGGAGGATGACCTTCGGCTGCCGGGACCCGCTGCTTTCCCGAAGCCTGGAACGGCTCAGCTCGAGGGCCTGCAGGCTGCTGACGAGTTCAGGGCTTTGCCTGGCGGCAAGGTCAAGGGCCTCGGCCAGCGTCAAGCGAACGGGTGGCGATGGCGCGGCGCCCGCCGCTTCGATTGCCCACGGCCATGCTACAGCCAGGATCGCCGCGCCCGCGAGGACCGCGAGGACCAGGAGCTCGAGGCGTCCTGTCGTCATTGCCTTGGTCATCACGACGCGGTACCTCCATTTCCCCCGCCTGTATCGCCGATAGCCCGCTTGAACTGCGATCTTGCCACGTTGTAATCGTATATGGCTTGAACCGCGTCGATTTGGCTCTGAGTATACTGGTTCTGCGCGGTCAGGACATCCAAGTTTGTGGCCATGTCAGCCTCGAAGAGAAGTCCGGTCACCCGCAGGTTCTCCTCCGCCTCTTT
This sequence comes from Bacillota bacterium, assembly GCA_040752635.1. GTDB lineage: Bacteria > Bacillota > SHA-98 > UBA4971 > UBA4971 > JBFMGS01. The sequence continues at coordinate 24,883 of JBFMGS010000026.1, read as the reverse complement.
GACCTTCTTGGCCGCAAGGTCCACCTTGGCCTCGGCCTGTTTGAGCGCTACGTAAGCCTGCCGCACCGCGAGAGCGATCTTGTTCCGTTGGTCCGCAAGCTTCACCCTGGCGTCATCCGCTGCGAGCCTCGCGCGTTCGTAGGTCAGCCTCGGCGTGAAGTCGTTGTCAGCCAGGTTGACATTCATGTCTGCGATCTCGACCGCCGATTGCGCCTGTGCGATCTCAACCCGGTTCGCAAGAGCGAACTCGATGCTCGCCTCGAGGTCCAGGTCGCCCGTTTTCTCGTAGGAAAACTCGTCGCGCAGGCGAAGGCTGGTTTCCGGGGGAAGCCCGATAGCCTGATTCAGCGTGACCGTTGCGAGGTCCCTGTTGAGAACGGCGCTGGCGAGGTTATTGCGTGCCGAGGCAACCTGGTTCTCCGCCCTGATGAGGTCGAGTTTCGTTGCCATCCCCACCTTTTCCTTGGCCGTGGCGATCTCGAACTGCCGCTCTGCAAGGGCAAGCGCCTGTTCGGAGATGGACACCAGGTGTTCAGCCCTGAGAAGTGAGTAATACTGTTGGTCCGTGCTGAGGACCACGTCCTGTTTCGCTATCTCGAGGTTCTTCTGAGCAACCGTCAGGTTCATCCGGGACTGGTAAACCGAGGTCGGAGATGGCTTTGTGAGATTGGTCGCCTCCGTTTGCGCTAGAGCCAGTTCTGCGTCCTTCACCGCGCTGGTAGCCAGGAGGACGCTTGCACAGGATTTCAGCGCCAGCTCCCGGCACTCTTCAAGGCTTATATCCTTCACCGTGGCTCCGCCCACCGCACCATCGCCCGCCAGTGCAACCGGGGAACACGCTGTTGTAGCAAACAGGGCAACCACCACTATCCCACATAACCTCCACGTGTCTAGACGACGCCTCCACGATGACATCGTGACTCGTCCCTCCCTGTAAACCGCGCTAATTAAAGGGGGGATGCTCGAGGCAGCCCCCCGACGGATCTGGCAATCGAGTCTTACTATTCGATTCTGGGCCTAGCCGCCGCTGCGACACGGCCCGCCGCATCCCTCGCTGCAGTCCCCATTCACGTTCTACGTGCAGCCCTCCGGTGAACCGCACGCGCAGTCGTGCTGAACAGTGCGGCTGCCACTTTCTGCGGCCTGCGCCAGGTTGGAATTGCCCGTGGCTGTGCCGATCATCGTTCCAGCTACGACGGCCACACAGGGTACGACAGCCATCCAGGCCAGCCTTTCGGCCTTGATGATCCCCACCTCCTCTCGCCACCGAACCCGTTTGGGAGCCCGATCCTTGTCACGCAGGTGCCCCCGGTTCTGTGAGGCCCCGGACTCTTACCCAGAAATCACCGGTGTATCCTGGAATCGACGGGGGTGTATCTAGGAAGCGACGGGTCGGGATATTTGGGTTTTCTCCCTGAGTTTGGATTCTCTACTATATATAACGCACGTATTGTCAAGAATCTGTGACCGAGAAGGTAACACTTTGTGAAGACGAACCCTACCATGACGCACGGGCAGTTTACACAGGTCTAACAACGACCCGCATCATATCCTGCACCATCCTTGTCTGCTTCGTCCGGCGGCACCGCCGGCAGCGCAAAACTAAACGTTGAGCCCCTGCCCGGCTCGCTCTCCACATCAACACGTCCTCCGTGGGCCGCCACAATCTGTTTCACAATAGCCAAACCCAAACCAGTGCCACCGAGAGCGCGCGCACGCGATTTCTCAACCCGGTGAAAGCGTTCCCAGATGTAAGGGAGGTCTTCAGAGGGGATGCCCGGGCCATGGTCCTTGACGCTGATGGTGACTTCGTCTCCAGAAGACCGCGCCCGGATTATGATTGCGCCGCCGGGCGGGGAGAAACGGACGGCGTTACTCAGGAGATTGACCAAGACCTGTTCTATACGATCCTCATTGCCGAGCACGAGCGGAAGATCTTCAGGGATGTCCCTTTCCACGAGAACTCGATGTTCCTGTAGCTGCGGTGTGAGCTTGAATAGAACGCGAGCTACCAGTTCTGAAGCATCAATAGGGTTGAGGTCCCAGCTTACCTTGCCCGACTCCATCAGCGCAAGCTCCAAAAGGTCATGAATCAGGCGGTTCAAACGCAGGGTTTCCCTGTGTATTACCTGAAGATACTGTTTTTTGACAGACTCATCCGAGATCACCCCATCCATCATGCCCTCCAGGAAGCCCTGAATAGAAGTCAGGGGGGTACGTAGCTCGTGAGAAACATTCGCGACAAAATCGCGGCGAAGCTGTTCCAGTTGACGAAGCTCAGTAATGTCCTGGAAGACCCCGACTGCTCCGTATATCCTGCCTTCCGGCCCCTTTAGTGGAGCCACGTGCACGAGGACAAACGTCTTGCCGTCAACAAGTCTGTATTCCGCCGACCGCTCTTGACCTGAGTCCAGGACGCTGCCGAAGAGTTCTTCGAGCCCGGGACATGCGGACAGATCCGCAAGCGACAGGCCGAGCAAACTGGCGTCCTTGCATTTCAACATACGCGCCGCTACGGGATTGGCCAAGATCAGCTTGCGGTGCGCGTCCGTGGCGACAACGCCTTCGGACATGTTTGACAGGATATTCTCGATTTTTCGCTTCTCCTGATGAAGAGTGCCGATGGTCTGTTCAAGGGCGCTGGATAGATGATTGAAGTCTTGAGCAAGCTGTCCCAATTCGTCTCGAGATGCCACGAGTACCTTCTGCTGAAAACTGCCCCGAGCCATTTCGAGGGTGATTCTGCTCATTGCCTTCAGAGGACGAGAAATCGATCGGGAGAAGAAGTAGCCAAGAAACGTGGAAAGCAATATCGCGATGCCTGCGGCATACAGAATCAACCGCTGTACTGCTCCAATGGTAGCTGCAATATCAGCAACAGGCGTAAAGAGCAATAAGCCACCGACCACCTGTTCCTTCGTTCTTATAGGCACAGCCACCGAAAGCATGATCTGATTGAAGCGGGGGCTGAAGCCGCGCCTGGAAACCACCTCTCCTTGCAGAATGCGGCGGCTTTCCTCCACCTCGAACTGCAGGTGCCGCGGGCCTGGCAGGCGCGTGTCGCCTGCCAGTATAAGACCCTCACGATCTACCACTGCCATGCGGGTATTCTGCGCATAACCCAGGGTCCCGAGCACCCGATCAAGAGAACGGAGGCTCTCTCCTTCCTCGAGGTATGATTCCATCAGCTCGCCAATAGCCTTCCCCCTTTGGATGAGTTGCCTTTCCATTGTAGAATAATAATAGTCAGCGAAAAGCCGGGACATGGCAACGCCGACAGCCAGCAGGGTCAAGAGCGCTATGATTAAGTATGACCCCAAGAGTTTTGCAAAAAGGCTTCTCCACATTTACCCGGTCGCCTCGAATTTATAACCGCGCCCCCATACCGTCTTGATGTATGTAGCCTCGTCATTCGCGTGGAGTTTCTCCCGCAGCCGTTTGATATGCGTATCTACTGTGCGTGCGTCGCCCAGGTACTCGTACCCCCAAACCTCTTCGAGAAGCTGTTCGCGGCTGTATACCCGGCCCGGGTGGCAGGCCAGAAACCACAGCAGTTCAAATTCCTTGGGAGTCATCGCCACCTCTTTATCCCTTATCACCACGCGACTGGCATCGTGATCTATGGTGAGATCCAGATAGGTGATTACCCGCCCGCCGGCTTCAGGATTGGAGCCGGTCCTCCGCAAGACCGCCCTCACGCGGGCGACCATCTCGCGAGGACTGAATGGCTTGGGAATATAGTCGTCAGCGCCAAGCTCCAGGCCGAGCACCCGGTCAAACTCCTCCGCCCTGGCGCTGAGCATGATGATAGGTACGCTCGAGGTCTTCTTTACTTCCTTACAGACGGTCCAGCCATCGAATTTAGGCAACATGACATCCAGAACGATGAGGTCCGGGGTATTGGCCTTTACCTTGTTGAGAGCTTCCTCGCCGTCACTCGCAGTTTCCACGCGGAAGCCCTCGTTCTCCAGATACATGCGTACCAATTCGCGGACCGATTCCTCGTCTTCCACTACTAGAATGGTACTCAATGCTGCGAACGCCTCCCGGGAAACCATAATGCCCTGCAGCGCCCGGAGCGGGGGCGTGCCCCCCGCCCGGACGACTGCAGGCTGTCGAGAGGTACATTTCTACACGGTGCGTACGGTGAACCTAGAACCAGCCGCACGGGCCCATTCTACCGGCCGCACCGCGCCTGCCGCGTCCACCACCACCCCGAGGGGCTGTCATCTTCTCCAGTTGTTCCTGTGTCAGGATAGACTTCATTTGCTCTTGGTTCTGTTGACCGATTTCGTAGAGTTGCTTGCGCAGGTTGTTCAGCTGCTCGGTCTTGGAGTTGATGGCAGACTGATCTGGATTCCTTTGCAGTCTGAGCAGTCTCAGCTCAAACATGAGGTCCTGAAGCTGGATTCTCAGGTTCCTCGTCTTGTCGTACGTGGCCTTCTGAAGTTCCTGGAGCTTGGCTATCTGTTCGTCGGTGAGCTGGAGCGCATCGACGAGATTGCGCGAGGTATTGCCGGTGATTGCAGCCCGCGCGCCGCCCGCGAACGGAGCAGCGGCGCCGCCTCCCCAGAAGCCCCGGGCGCGGCCGCCTGCCGAGGCTGTATATGCCAACCCGAGCACCAGCATCAGGGCCAAAACAGGAAACAGGATTCTCTTCCTCATGCCTCCACCTCCTTTCAGGCCTTCTGTTCTGAGCGCGTCCGTGGAAAACCCGTGGCCTCGCTCAAGAATCATTATACGCGACCTTTTTCAGGATTCTGTGAAGAGACTGTGAGGAAAGATCGAACTATTACACCGCAAAAGACCACATCAGAATGCTACGGGTTCTCGGGCTTCACGATGAGGAGGAGTTTCGCAGGATCGGGATACTGAAAGGCGGGCGTGTGGGGCCTCTGAAGGAGCGCACGCTAGGGAATTCGTGGAGAAGCTATAGATACCCAAGCTCGAACTCAGAAGTTGCGTTCGGCGTGGAGCGTATGCACACGGGGCGCGCCTACGGTGCACCTGGACATCGTTTCAACTTCGGAGTTGGTTATCTATAGGTAATCCAATGCTCTTGTGGTGAAACTTGGTATGCCATTGAAGGAATTGCAAGAACGGCGTCGAATAGTGTTGTAAGGCTGCGATAGCGGAGGACCGCGCGCTACCCGGCTTTTCGGGCATCGCCACCGACCCAGGTGAGTCGGCAAGGTCGAGCCGCAGGAACCTGCAGTGACGAACTCAAATTGAGACGACAACTGAAAGGGAGGGTCAAGTGATGGTTCGCAGGTTACAGGTCATCGTTCTTATGTTGGTTGCGTGTCTTCTATGGTCAGGGCCGATTTATGCAGCGGGGTACGTCGGAGTAAAGACCGGGGCTGGCGCGGGGTTGGTAGGAGCCGAGTTGGAATTCCCCGTGTTCGATAGGCTGTCGCTGGTTCTCGAAGGCGGCGTGGGAAGCAGCGGAGCTACGACTGCCATCGGCGGAGCCATTGGCGTCCGGGGATACGCGTCCTACGGGGAGATTCGGCCGTTTGTTACGGGCTACATCGGAAGCGTGGCGGCATCGTATTTCTCGTGGTACACCGGGCCCATGGACGTCACGGTAAGCTATCGTGGCGCGACCGTCGGGGCAAAATACGAGAAGGACAACTGGTACGCGACCGCCGAGATTGGCTATGCCCTCATTCCAGCCGTCAATCAGAGCGGCATGATGCTCGGGGCGAGCTTGGGCCTCAAGTTCTAAGGTCAAAGACCACAAGTCTCCCAGAATCCGGCTTGATCAGGCGGGGAACGTGCGCAGGACGCACCTGCAAACGGTCCCCGCCGTTGCCACTAATGCGGAACCGCTTGCTGCCATTCTCCCAGGAACCCCTCTACCAGTTCCAGTAGACCTGCCTCGGCTCTAGAGGTGCGCACGGGTTTCTGCTTTCGTTGCTGGTTATCCGAAGCGGCCTTGCCGGTGCCGGATGTCCGCTGGTGGCATACTGCTGGTGTGAGGGGTCCGCTCATGGTATACTGAAGGTGCGACGCGGAATCTGTTCTTGACGGCAGCAGGGGTCGTAGCCGTGAAGCGGTTTGAGGATCTGAGTCTTTCAGACAACGAACGTATGGCGCTGGCTAGAGTGAAAGAACGTCTCCGGCGGCAGTTCGGAGTGAAGCGTCTAGCTCTATTCGGGTCGGTCGCCCGCGGAGAAGCAGACGAGGAGTCTGACGTGGACTTGCTTGTTCTAACCAGCAGGCCACTGAGTCGCGCCGAGCGCCACCTGATAACTGACCTTGTTTGCAACGTGAACCTGGAGTACGGGACCAACCTCAGCACCTTAGTGATCGATGAAGAGTCGTGGGAAAGGGGCTTAGTGTCTCTCCTCCCCATTAGGCAGGCAATTGAACAGGACGGCGTCCCACTATGAATAAGGCGGTAGGTACTCCAGCGGAGATGTACACCAGGAGATTGGCTGAAAGGCACCTGGGGCTGGCAGAGAAGGTGGTGCAATGGGCCGAGTCCCTGCTGAGGTCGAGCGATTCATCCGGCGCGTAAACAGGGCTTACAAGCTCAACCGGGCCATCCTCTTCGGGTCCAGGGCCAGGGGCGATTACCTCAAGCACAGCGACTACGACATCGTCTTAGTATCAGAGAGCTTCGCAGGCATTCCTTTCACGGACCGCATCTCATCAGTGTACCGCTTCTGGACGCTCGACGACGCCGTTGAACCCCTTTGCTATACTCCAGAGGAGTTCAGCAAGAAAGCCGGAGAAATCGGGGTTGTGCGAGTGGCCCTGAGAGAGGGGATCGAAATCGGCGCCATCCGGACAGTGTGTCCAGCCGACTAATGAGCAGGCCGGTCGCTGTGTTGACCCAACCGGGAGCGTGAAGCGTCTATCGGGCGCTTACGTTCCTTGTTGTTTCTCATGATCGATTGATGCCTTCAGGAACGGCTTGCATACCTATGTGGCGTTCTCGATACGCAATAAGATCGCTCGAAAGAATGATGCGATGTGTCCTTGAGTACTATACGTACAAATAGCACACATATGATACAATCGGGGTGGACGTAATGGACAACAGGGACTCGCCTGGCGGGAGGCTTAAACCTATGGTATCTATCAAGAGTATCAGCGAGGCGCGCGCCCGGTTCGCCACATTGTTCGACGAGGCCGCTCTCAAGGGGCGCGAGGTGATCTGTGAAAATGCAAGAATGTCGTCGCCTCGCAGGGTATCCATTGTTAGCACGCAATTGCTGGAGGAATGGCTAGCGAATGCGTACAGGTTCTCCCCGACGATAGAGCGCGACGAGACTACCGGCGCGTGGCAGGTCTTTCTCGACGAGATCTCGATCTACACATGGGCGGACGACAAGGATGCGGCAGTAGAGCAGGCGGTGGATCTGGCCCTCGACTATGCACAGGACTATCTTGATCGCCTCGACCTTTTCCTCAACGTCGCTGACCGTCGGCGGCACTATCCGTACCTCCTGAGGTTGGCTCACGCCGCGAGCCGTGACGAAGCGCGAAAGGTCCTGGGCTTCTGACATGGGAACCTGCTCTTTCCGCGACTTCGAGCGGGTGTGCCGGATACTGGGTCTTCGGCCCGGCAGGACGGGCACGGTGTGGGAAGGGATCGACCCGACCGGGGCGTACCGCCGCGTCGCGGTCCACGTACACTCGAAGGGTAGGGACATACCTACCGGGACGTTTCACAGGATGCTACGAGACATCGGGCTTAAAGATGAGGAGGAATTCCGCCGGGTGCTAAAGGACGGGAGGCTGGACCGTTAAGCTGAGTGTGGGTGCAGCCAGGGGCAAGCTGGAAAGCCTCCCCTTCTCTTGTTTGCTCTGGGTGCCAATGAGCCGTCGCCTAGAAGCTGACCGCCCACTCCAGGTTGAGCGTGCGGTTCTGGCCTTCCTTGAACGCCGTGTCCTGCTGGGTCCACCAGGAGTTCTTGAAGACGAGGGCAAGCGTGGACGACTTCGACACGGACAGGCGCAGGTTGGTCTCGAAGCCCGCCTCGGTCTTGCGCAGCGCGGGATCGACCGACGCCGTCTCGAACTTGTCGCTGCCCGTCCTGAAGAGAGTGAAGGTGCCCTGCAGGACCTTCGGGACGACCTGGCCGCTCGCCGTCACCTTGGCGGAGGTCGAGTCGGTGCGCGTGCCGTCGGGCGACGCCTCCTGCCGCGAGAGATCCAGTGCCGAGCTCAAGGTCCACGCCCCGAGCGGCATCGACCAGGAGCCTGAGAGCTTGGCCGTGCTGGACGCCCTGCCCGAGATCCGGTCTTCCGTCGCTCCCATCGAGTACGTCGCCTGCACGGACGACCGGCGCGGCGCCCGGCCGAGCTGCAATGACGCCGCGAGCGAAGTTGTGCTCGCAATAGAATCGACGGCAGGGTCGGGCAAGTCGTCGCTCTGCTTGTACTCGCCCTGGTAAGTCGCACGCAGGTTCAAAGCGGAGCTGACAGGATAGTAGTAGTTCACGGCAAGGTTGCCGCGGTTCAGGGTGTATTCCGCGCTTCCGTCGAGGTTGTCCCGGGTGAGGGCGCCGTTCAGCGTGAGGATGCCCTTCGCAGGCACTTTGGTCATGGTCCGGAGGCCATATCGCAGGATTCCGCCTCTGCCAGGAGAAAGCGACGGAGGAGCGCCCGGAAGGGGATAGTCTGGCTCCAGGGTGATGAAGTCTACTCCAAGGGTGGACGAAGCGAACGGCACATCCAGGTGAAGGGCGATGCCGTTGCCCGAGGCATCGCCGTCTTTCGACGCCCCGTGAACCACCTCGAATCGCAGGTCTCCCTTCTGAGCCACACGCAGCCGACCTCTTGCCCCGACCACGTGGTAACCATCATCGCCGGCGGGGCCTTCAAGGCTCGCATAAATGGCCCCGAGGACAAACCCCGTCTTCGCCTTCCATTGTTCCGTGACACCGGCTATGTCGTACACCCTGAGGCCCAGCCCGCTTGAACTGGCGATCTTTCCGCAAAAGGCCGAAAGATCGTGCTGGCCTGTTGGGATGCGGAGGGTGGTGCTCGCCACTCCTCCGAGCACCTCGCGGCTTACCTGGAATATCTCGGACTCGATCAGAACGGCGGTGTGGCCCGCAGCCACAGCCGAGCTGCCGTGGCGGACTTCGAGCGAGTACTTGTCCAGGTAAAGGTTGTAGTCATCGAAGCTGACGAGCGGCGTGCCACCCGGGTAGTTGGTGCCCCGTCCAAGGAGGCGCAGACGCACATCGGAATCCGCAACCCTTGCCTGGAGGGTGAGGTCTAGAGTATCGGTGGCCTTCGATATCGGGTACCACTCCATTCTGAGAGTGTTCCTGCCCCCCACCCGCATTCCTTCGAAAAAGGGCTTGACCTCGAAGCTCCACCTGACCTCGCCGAGGTTCCCGGCCCTGTCCCGGACGCCGAAATACACTTCGTGAGTCCCGCGGGCAAGAGGCACGCCGGGTCTATAGGTGACCCGATCTTCGGAGATGGTGGCCCGCGACGTGACGTTGGCCTTGTCGATGGCGAGGTGCATCGTTGTCTCGTCGATGCCGGAGCCCGGGTCCTCGAAAGCTACTTCGATCAAGGGCGTGCCTGTGGTCACGACTTCGCCTTTCGCCGGGGAGATCACGGTGATGGTCGGAGGGAATATGTCGGAGGCAATCTCGAGGGACGGGTCCTGCACTGACGGCGCTTCCTGCGCGTGTGCCCGTTCAACAGGAGAGGCGAACGCAAGTAGAACCGCCCCGCACAAGACCATGGCTAGAAACAACCTCAGTGTCTGCATAGAGAATGCCTCCTCGTGGTCCGCACCTTGCCTTGCTAAGTGTGTCGCCATGAATTCGCGCCACTTTCAGGGCGCGTCGTATTAGTCCGGCCCGCCGGCAGATGGCCGAATTCAGAGTCCCCGTCATGCAAGCACCGGCAACTCCCTGAAATGGGCGTTACTTCTGAGCTCCCACTCAGCTAGATCTTCGCGATCCAAAGGCACCGACGCAGTGCGACCCGCCGCGTGGCTGCAAAGGGCAGGCTTGGAGGCCTGCCCTTTGCAACTCCATATAGAACTTGCACGCTTGCCGCCTTCCAGCGGCCGCCTCGCGTGGCTCCGCGGCTGCGCCGGGGGTCTAGTCAATCAGGACCCCACTCCAGCTCGCGCCCACGACAGGCAAACCACCGTATCGGGGCTTGAAGCTACGCCCCGCAGAACTTTCCCTCCGGGGAGCCTGTCGGCATCGCCAGGGGTGGCTGCAAGCTTGGCCTTACAGGCCGTTCAAGCCGACGCCGAACCCGAACCCTGTCGGGGCAGCCCCTCCAGCTCTAATTCCGGCAGCTCTAGTCTGGACCGGCTCGAACGTGATCCACATTGCTGTCGCCTTCCAGGCTCCGCTTACGTTGGCGAACTGCCAGGTTATGCTCCCCTGGTCCGTTACTACCACGGGAATCCTGGTCGCCCACTCCGCGACGCTGTAGCGCTGGGTCACAACAGCCCCGGTGGCGCTGACGTTCGAGAACACCCGCGTGCCGAGCCGAAGGTCCAGCCTGTAACCATTGTTTGTGCGCCAGTAAAGCTGGTTTTCCTCGTCGTCTTCGAGTTCCTGCTTCAGCGTGGCGTAGGTCTTGTCGTAACTAGCCCCCGCCTCCTCCAGCGTGAGCTTGAAGCCCGTGCCCGACAGACACGACAACGCACCGTCGGTCTCGTCTATGTCATAGGCTTCGATGTCAGCCTCGAACCCGTCGATGACCCGACCGATGGCAGTTGTGATCGCAGCCGTATCGATGCCCGGTCCGCCGCCCATGCAGCCGGAGAGCGTGACGAGGACTATTGCTGTCAGGATCAACAGCATGACTCGTCTTATCATCTACGCATACCCTCCTTGACTCCAAATCGTGGGTCCGCGTCTTCCGTACCCCGCTCGCCCGCGCCAGGGGTGGGCCGGCCGGAGCCGGCCCCACCCCCGCGTATGCGCTCGGGTCTCGATCCTACCTGCGTAGCTAGGCTTAGTCACCCTCAGGCGGAGGCTCAGGGAACCTCAGCCTGCCGAAGCCGAAGCCTTCGCGGTAGTTCTCCACGGTGAACGTTATCTCGGCGCTCGCCGCGTTGCCCGCAGCGTCCTTCGCCCTGATCTTCACCGTGTGATCCCCTGCGGCGAACGGGACTCCGACGACATGGTAGACTATGTTGCCGACTATCGCCGTCGGCGCGACCTTGGTACCATCGACCCACAGCCAGACCTCGTCCCAATCGGGCTCGCCGGTGATCTCGGCGATGATCGTCGACGACGTCGTGATGTTGAACTCGCCACCGTGCGTCGGGTTGATGAACGTGATGACCGGCGGCGTCGTGTCGATGGTGATCGTGAGCGGCTCGCTCCACGGACCCTCGTTGCCGACTACGTCGATAGCGCGGACCCGGATGTTGTGCTGGCCGTCGACCCACGCGCCTGGAGCAGTCCAGGTCGTGCCAGTGACGATTTCCCCACTGGCGTCGCTCGGCCAGGCGGCGGTACTCAGCTTGTGCTGCAACCGGTACCTCGCTACACCCGAGGCGAGCCCCGCTTCGCCAGGCGCAGGATCTTCACCCGGAGTCCACTGGAACGCCGGGATGTTATCCGAAGCCTGGTCATCGCACCTGGTCAAGCCGACGACCTGGCGGGGCGCCGTGTTATCCTGCGTGGAGGACACGATGTTCGACCATTCGCTGGCTATCGGCGTTGACGCGTCAGTGTCGATCGCACGCACTCTGTAGTAGTACGTGGTGCCGTCCACCAGGTCTTCGAAGGTGCACTCCTCCGGGAGCCCACCCTCTCCCTCGACTACCTCGACCTCGAGCGTATAGCTCTCGAACGTCGAGTCGATCGAGCGCTGGACGAGGTACTTGTCCGCGCCCGCCACCGGACCCCAGTAGACCGTGTTGGACAAGCCGGACGTGAACCCGAACACGGGCTCGGCCGCCATCACTGGAGCCGGGAGCGGCACCGGATCCTGCGTCGAGCAGCCCACCGGATGGGACCACTCGCTCGGGTTGCCTGCCGCGTCGAACGCCATGACCCTGTAGTAGTATGTGGTGCCAGGGGTCAGGCCTCTGAACTCGCAGCCTGCAACCTCTGCCTCAGGCTCGCTGAGGACGACCCGGATCTCGCTTACGACCTGCGAGAACCCAGCGTCCAGACTACTCTGGGCGATGAAGCCCGCCACGCCCGCTGGCCCGACGTCATCAGGCACGGTCCACTGCAGGCTGAGGCTGGTGCCTGGCGTGTACGGCGGCAACGGGGTCAACCCAGGTGCGTTCGGACCGTCGACGTCTATCTCGAACTCGAACTCATATGCCGGGAAGTTGACGTTGCCCACCTTGTCTATGCACACCATGCGGAGCGTGTGCGTGCCAGTCCCGAGCGGGTCCTCTTCCTGAGGCCAGGTCCAGGTAGTAGCGCCGATAAGCGGGTATTCAGAGTCGTCTTCGTCTATTCCCACCACATACGCATACGCGCCGGACCCCGCGTCGAACGCCTGCGACCAGTGGAAGGTAGGATACGGGTCGTTCATCGGGGTGACCCGCACGAGCGTCTCAGGCATCGCCGGCGCCGTGTCGTCGAACGTGGTGTACTCGTAAGCAGACCACTCGCTCGACGTTACGTCGTTGTACGCCATCACCCTGAACCAGTACTGGTACTCGAACTCCACCTCCACGGTCGCCTGTGCCTCGGTGAGACGCGTGACGTCTACTGTGTACTCGGGGTCGAAGTCCTCCCGCGTCGAGTACTGGAACACGTATGTGGTCGCCCCTTGCACAGGCGTCCAGCTCACGGTGATCTCCAGACCCTTGGTGTAGTCGGCTACCTCGTTTATCACCGGGGGGCACAACGCCGAGTGCTCGAGTGTGGTGGTTCCGAAGGACACCGCGCTGCTCTCGTTCCCGGCATTGTCCACGACCCGGATCTGGAACTCATAGGTCGAGCCGATGGACAGCCCGGAGAACTCGTACGTGGTGGCCTCGGGACCGGCGGTACCGGTCGCCCAGAGGTCATCCCCTTCGTAGCACTCGATGACGTACCTGGCGACTCCAGAAGTCTCGTCATCCGATGGCCGCCAATGGAGCGCCACGCTGGTTCCGCCTGTGTACGGAGGCAGTGTGTCCGCCTCTGGCTCATCGGGCGCCACCGTGTCGACCGTGGTGAACACGACCTCGGAGAATGTGCCTTCCTCGTTGAGCTCGTTGTACGCACAGACCCTGAAGTACCACTTTCCTTCACCGAGGTCCGACACCGTTGTGGTCACGTCAGCGCCTTCCCAGGCCGCGGTCCACGCGCCCGCCTCGGTTCGCTTGTACAGCCGGTAGCCCACAGCGTCCTCGACGGACGTCCAGGTGAGCGTCACGTCATTGTCGGTTGAGTAGACCGGCAGTTCCTCGATGCTGGGCGGCGGAAGGACAGCGGTCACCTGGGTCGAGCTTATCCAACCCGACCAGTCGCTCTCGTTGCCCACGGCGTCCTTGGCCTTCACGTGGTAGAAGTACGTAGTCCCCTCCGTCAGCCCCTCGAAGGTGAAGCTCGTGGTGGATATCCATCCAGAGCTGCCAAGAGGCGGCAAGAAGTCCTCGTTGTCGCTGTACTCCACGCAGTAGGCCACTGCGCCCGACTCGGACTCGTCGCTCCAGGAGACCTCGTTCGACGTCCCCGAAGTGTAGGTATCATCGTCGTCCATCTCGGGAACATCTGGAGCGGCAGTGTCTATGACGAAGGACACCGAAGCGGATGGCAGACCTGCGTTGCTGACTCTATCCACAGCGTAGACCTGGACCGTGTACTCGCCGTCCGCCAGGGGTGCTAGTGCGGTCCACTGTGCCTCCGACGGGTACTCCGTTAGCGTCCCGCCGCCAGCTTGGGGTGTGATCGTCAGCACGTAGAATGCGACTCCGGAGCCCCTGTCGTTGACCGCGTTCCATACAACCATCGGAGTGTCGTCCGTCGGAGGAGTGACCACCACCAGCCCCTCAGGCATGTCAGGTGGTGTGTTGTCCTGCGTCGAGAACACGATCTCCGACCAGTCGCTCGCGTTGCCCACGGCGTCCACGGCACGGACCTGGTAGTAGTAGGTCTTGCCGTCTACGAGCGGAGGATCAGGCGCGGCCCCATAGGTTCTGGCGGTAGCCAGACCCATGTTCTCGACCGCAGCGCCCTCGAGAGCTTCCCGGAGGTCCGCGACCATCCTGATCTCGTACCGTGCCACGCCGCTTCCGATGTCGCTGGAGGTGCCCCAGGACACGGTGTTCTGCAGACCCCCAGTGAATTCAGGCTCAGCCGCCATGATAGGAGCCGTCGGACGATCCACGTCCACCACGACTGTCCCGACGCCTCCACCGATGACGCTGGGGTCATCGCACCATTTGGAGTAGTTACCCGCCACGTCCATGGCCCGCACGCGGATCTCGTAGGTGCCGCTCTCGAGCTGCTGACCCTGCTCCCAGACCTGGTCGTCAGGATCGAGCGGGTCACCCAGGAAGTCCGGGACATCAAGAGTGGTGTCGAGGACGTCCCAGTCGCTGTTGCCCTGACGCCTGATCTGGATATGGTAGAGGTCAACGCCCGAGATTGCATCCGTAGAGCCGGTCCACGTCCATACCGGAGTCGCATCGTTGGTCGGGCTGGTCGTGGAGGGGACTCCGGGCACCGTCGGCGGATCCGGGTCGTAGATAATCGGCGGATCCACCCACGACGTGTGGTTGCCCACCTCGTCAAACGCCTTCACTCTGGCAGAGTACTCCCTATTGGCTTCGAGCGGCAGATCGGATGAAGGCGTCCACTGCTGAATGGCGACCCCAGGCGTAGGTGCGATGTACCCGGTGCCGGGAGTCGAACCCGGGTTCCCTCCGGACTCGTCCACAAGCGCAGTGGCCCATGTGTCGTCAGGCAGGACATCCTTCTCCGCCTTCAGCCCGAACTGGAACCAGTAGTGGCTCAGGCCGGATCCATCAGTCCCGTCCGGGGCTTTCCGGTCCGCGCTCGCAGTCCAGCTAAACGTAGGTCGCAGTGTATTGATGTACCATTTGCCGTTGGAATCGTGGGCGTTGCCCGCAACTGGGCTGCCGGGATCCGTTGGCGGCGTGGTGTCGATGTTGAACGTCCACTGGAGCGTCAGATCTGGCGTGCTCTTGTTGCCAGCCAGATCGTACGCGACCATGTCCGCCGTGTACGCACCGTCGTCAAGAGGCGACGTCGGCATGTACTGGATGGTGACGGACAAGTCGCCGTCCGAGCCGGTAAACCCGGACGTGATTTCGGTCGAGCTCCCGTCGTAGGTGAGGGTCAGCGTCGTCTCCGACGCATCGAGCCCAACACCGACGTCAGCAAAGTCCGCCGAGATCGTCGGGGTATCGGTGGCTATGTAGCCGGTCGGCGAACCGTTCGATAGGGACGGGCGCTGAGTGTCCAGAACGAACGTGGTGGACCGATAGTCGTCGCTGGTGTTGTCTGCGGCGTCATTGGTCCACACGCGAACCTCATACGTGCCGTCCTGAGAACCGTTCGCTGCAAACGCGTCACCGGGGGGCAGCTCCAGGCTGTGAGGATCGGACGTATGGTCGACCGTATACGGCCCCTTGACCTTCACCGGCGCGCCGCCCGTCGTCCAGATCTCCACGGTGTAGTCGTCAATCCCGCTGCTCGGAGCAAGGTCTGTCGCACCGGTCCAGCTGAACGTCGGTCTCGGGTCGTTGGTTGGACTCGCGACCGTCACGCTCGCGGGCCGAATCGG
Source organism: Bacillota bacterium (assembly GCA_040752635.1). Taxonomy (GTDB): domain Bacteria; phylum Bacillota; class SHA-98; order UBA4971; family UBA4971; genus JBFMGS01. The sequence goes on along the minus strand of JBFMGS010000026.1, from coordinate 9,175 downwards.
ATGTACCGTGTCGACGAAGAAGGTCCATGGGGACTCGAGGGTTCCCAGGGTCGTCGTGTTGCCCGCCGCGTCCCTTACCGTTATGCTAACCGTGTGGCTACCTTCTGAGAGGTCGGAGGTGACCTTCTTGATCGACCCAGTTCCAGCCCCGCTTCCCGGCTCAGAATCGGGGGGGATGGTGAGCGGAAGCTGGGTCACACTGTCCAGCGTAAACGAGGTCGTCGAGCCATAGCCGCTCACGACCGTCGCTCCCACGGTATCATCGAAGCCGACTTCCAGAGTCGGGCTAGCGTTGTTGATGAACCCTGTCGGGACGTTGCCTCCAAGCGTCGGCGCAACTGTGTCCACCACGACCTTTGTGGTGGCGTCGCCAACCCAGTTGCTGGCGTTCCCGAGGGCGTCCACCGCGCGCACGGAGATGAAGTATGTGCCGTCGTCGGCAAAGCCCTGGTTGCCAGGGGTGGACGGGTCGAGGTCGGTTGTCCACGTCGTGACGTTCCCCACGTTGGTCGCGGCCAGGATATCGTCACCACCCGCTGTTGTGCCGATCTTGACCTCGTAGTGGTCGAGGCCTGATCCAGCCGTCCCGTCCGGAGCATTGGGGTCACCGGTGGAAGCCGTCCACGTCCAGTCTGGAGTTGTATTGTTTGTGGGCGTTGTCGTGCTAGCCAGCCCCGGAGCCCCCGGCGGCGTAGTGTCAATGTTGAAGAACCACCCAGCCGAAAGGGTGTTTCCTGCTCTGTCCTTGGCGTCTAAACCGACATTCCATTTGCCGTCAGTAAGGGCGCCGGGAGCGTAACTGAGCGTGCCACTCAGGTACTCCGGCCCGCCGGTCGCGGTCCAACTCCCGTCGTGATCCGCCCCAGCAGGCGTGCCGGGACCAGTGTAGTCGCTCCGGCGCAACCTGACGGTGTTCACCGAAGTGTCGAGACCTGAGGGGCCAGCGTTATAGTCCGCACTCACGGTCGGCGAACTATTGGTAATCCACCCATGTGGCTGAGTGCTAGAGATCACTGGTCCTTCGAGGTCCACCCCGAAGGTCCATGTAGTCTCAGCCCAGTTGCCACCGGCGTCGGCGTTATCGAACGCCTTCACGTAGACCGTATGCGTTCCAGTTGTAAGTCCTGAGAACGTTCCACTCAGGACGCCAGTCCCACCATGATAGGCCTGCGTGCCGGCATCCGGTGGGTTGCCATCAACCGTGAACACAAACGCCGACGTGTTGATGCCCGCTAGCGCGTCGGTCACCTCGACGGATACGGTCAAGCTGGGCACGTTGCTCCAAGACCCAACCGCCGGCGTGTACGTCAATGTATTGAACACAGGCGCTGCGTCATCCTGCGTCGAGGACTGGACCGTAGACCAGCCGCTCTCATTGCCCGCAAGGTCGCGAGCCTTGGCGCGATAGTAGTACGTGGTTCCGCTCGTCAGACCGCTGACCGTCCAGCTCGTGGCTCCGATCCAGCCGCTGTTGCCGAGCGGAGGACTCGCGAAGTTGTCGTCGCTATACTCCGCGTAGTACTCGCACGTGCTGGTCACAGGATCAGTGACCGCGGGCCACGTGATCGTGTTGCTCGTGCCTTTGGTGTAGGTAGGCTCGGCATCGAGCGTGGGAGCGCTCGGGGCAGCAGTATCAACAGTAAAGTCGATTGTGGCCTCCGGACCCACATTGCCCGCCTTGTCTTCCGCTTTGACACGAGCGATGTATGCGCCGTCAGCCAGCGCATCCACGCCAGGCACCGTGTAGGTGGTTCCTGCAACCTCCCTCCACGTAAACTTCCCATCGATTTGAATCCAGTATTTGGCTATACCCGACGGCGGGTTACCGTTGTCCGTCGCTGCAGTCCAGGTGAAGGTCGGCGTCGTGTCCTTGAGATACCCGTCCGGAGTCGCATCTACCTCAGCATTCCCCGGAACCCCGTCTCCGTCGAAGTCCTCAGAGACGGCAAGACCTGACACGGCACTCGGCAGCGAATTGTCCACAAGCACCGAATCGTAATTCACATCGGAGTCTGAACCGTCACCGTTCGTTACGGTAACCCTAACGTTGTACAGCCCGTTCGGTGCCGTAACGGTGACGTTCCCTATGAACTGCACGTCCGGCAATAGGGGATCGTAATCCTCCACCGTCGGGTCGTTGGTATCCTTGATCGTCGGATACGCGTAGGCGCGGGTCCCATATACGATGCCCGCATCGTCCGTCACCTCGATAGTTGCGCTCGTGGTGTTGGACTTCCCTGCGGACGGCACCGACGTATACGTAAACTCCACCCAGACATTGTTGCCCGATGCAACGGCGGCCGGCTGCGAGTCGGTTGGAGAAACGATCGCTCCGAGCACCGGGGCCTCCGCTTCAGCGACCAGTGGGCCGGCCGCCACAGCAAGAGCCACAATCATGGCGCCAAGTAACCACTTGGGCTTGATACGCTTCATCTAGTTCTCCCCTTTCTCCTCTGCATAATCAACCTCGTTGCGGTCGATTACCTGTTCGCTCCACGAGTAGGGGTGCTACCCGCCCCTCAACCGTATGATGGCTCCCACGTGGATCACCTCCCGTCGGATACCGCCTTTCCCATACACCACTGAACCTCAAGGATGAGGAGAATATCGTTTATAAGGAGTATTTACCTCAGCCTGACCTTCTCCGTACGATCTATCTGAACCACCTTGCCGTCCTGGACAAGGATGACTACCTGGCCGTAAACCACGCTCTGGATGGCCCGGGCGATCTGGTCGAGCGTTTCCCGGCTAAGCTCGTTCGCCCCCCGCCTGGCAGAAGGCCACTCGCTCCCACCTGCCGGAGTCTCCGCACCCCCGGGCTCGCCGTTTCTGCGCGCTTCGCCGGCTTCCAACCCGTATGCCATTGCGCCTCGCACCGCCCCTCGCTAGTACAGTCCCGTTGGTCACCAGTGAGAATGAACCGCTCATGGCCAAGCCGGATGGCTTAACCCCTGCGGTGTCTACTCGCAATAGGCGTGCCAGGTGCTCTTTGGAAAGCAAACACGCGCCGAAACCGACGTTTAACAGGCATTAAAGTCGCGTCCGAGTTGCGTGCGGTGCTGTTCGCAACGTAAACAGGCGTCCGGATATCCAGACAGGCCCGGAGGATAGAGCGCTGTATTTGCTTCTTAGCAACGGTTTCGGGAAGTGTCTCTGCGAGCGGACGTGTCCGTCATGCCGGACACATCGTACCTGTCTGTAAACATCCAGGCTGCAAAGCGTGAGGCCCGGCGGGTGTTACGGGGCGCGTTCCCGGCCGGGGACAGAATGGGGAGTTGCGCGATGGTAGTTCAACGTACCAAGGGTTCTGAGGCAAGTGTACCAGAGGCGAGACCGGTGCGGCCGCACGGATCTCGCCCCTGGGAGGAGGTGGCTATTGCCACCGATCCGGGGAGACTTTCAGATACATGCCGGGTCAGAACTTGACCAGCGCGCCCACGGTCAGGCCGCTGTAACCAAGAGCCCTGGATTGGCCGGGCGCCCAGTTCATGAGCTCGTAGTAGTACTGGAGGTCCACCGACATTGGGCCCGGCACGTCCAGCCATGTCGAGTTGTAGTACCCCACCGTGAGATCGACGTTGTCCGCCAGCTTGTATGCCAGGCCGACTTCAAGGTCGAGCGTGGGTACTATCGCGTTCACAGATTTGCTGTACTGCATGTGATAACCCGGATCGTCTACTTCCTCCAGGCCGGTAGCGGAGTCCACGTACACGTACTCCTCTGCTACGAACAAGCCCGTCTCCTCGAGATTACCGAAAAGAACGCCGAGGTCGACGCCGCCATACAGCGACACCGCCCCCCAGAGACTCTTCCTGGCCGCGATACCCGCTTGAGGCCCGAGCAGACTGAAGTTCTGGTTTGAACTCGAGCGGAACCTCTCGATGTAAATGCCACCGTTTCCATTGCGGCCCAACCGCCCGCCCCCGTCGTACACGCCTCCGATGCCGATGCCAAGATCCGCACTGCGGCTCAGGTGTGCCTTGCGCAGCCCGACGGACCAGGTAACGTCAAGGCTGTCACTCTTCTGGAGATCCTTGCTGTACTTCACATCGAGCGCCGACGCTGAAGTCTTCTTGGAGCCGGCGGCGTAAAACTCCTCGTCCCCGTCCCCGTCGTACCACCAGTCGAAGGCCGAGGTACCCCAAATCGCTATGCCATTGAAATACTCGTCACCGAACAACCCGGGGGCGTAAGCTTCGTAGTCGAAAGGTTCCGTCCACGAGCCGAACGAGTCCTGCGCTCCCACCGACCAGTAGTCCACTCCGAGGGCTGCTCCGCCGCCGAGACTGAGCTCTCCGGACACTATATAGGTGGCTGGGGCAATCGGATCGAGGGGCACCCACTGCCAGATCTCGTGGCACGTGTCCTCTTCGTCGTGCCCGTGGAACATAATCCCGAGCGGGGACTCATCTTCGCCTCCTACTCTTGGCGCCCAGTACTTGAGATCGAACTTCACGATGGGAGAGTCGCCGGCCGCCATTGCAGGGGCCGCTGACACGACAAACATCACCGTAGCACACAACAGCACAATTGTGGCCTTTTTCACCATCGCTGTCCTCCTTGTTTTGGAACAATTCACGCCGGTACCTGTGGAGAGGCCCTGGCGTTTCGGAATCGAACCAGACTCCCCGACCTGGTCCGCCACCTCCCAAGCAAAGCCTGCCTCACCGAGAATGTCGATGTGATACTCACCGTTCGGTGGATTGGCAGTGAGCAGGAACCTGCCTTACTAGCTCCAACGAACTAACCCCGCGCATTTGGTCGCAATCATCATGCCAATTACGCATGCGTGGATAAACAAGCAACCAAACAGGTATCTAACAGGGATCGGGAGGTCTCATAAGTGCTCAGCCTGGTACCAATCGGCAGGCACACGTGTCCAGATACCAGGGCACGTTTATCGAGAGAACGGATGAAACTGGCTTCGAGCCGCGTCTTCCGGCGCCTGTCTACTCAGCCGTACGCATCCGCTCTGCCTGACAGACCGTAGCCGTTGGTGAGTGCGCGCGACCATAATCGGGAGTTCCAGATTCTACGCGCCGAGCCGCGACTTGTGCCCTTTCGGGACCGGACAGCCCCGCCTCCGCGCCCTGCCCCGCCCGCTGCGCCTGCCGTGACCGCGCTACTAGAGGGTGCCGAGAGATGAAACGGGCACCGCCAGCTACATCGCGTAGGACTCCGGCGATAGCATCGTCGGCGCCGACATACCAGGCTTTTCTATCCGCATCTGCGCATATCCGGAGGTCCGCAAACCCGGGTTCGACAGCGACAGGGCACATGGAGGGGGTTTTCGGGATCGGGGGTCTAGATTTCGTGCGGCTTTGGAGGCTCAGTGGGGTTCGAAACTCGAAAGGTCAATAGGCACACGGTTGCGAATTATGTCCTCGCACAACCCTGGATCATCGAGGCATATCTGAAAGATGCCGATACCATGTGTGATCACTTGCGCAAGCGAGGCGTACACGTCCCCCCTAAAACACCATACAGCGGTTGACAGGGTTCAACGTGCCAAGGGCCCTGAGGCAAGCGTACCAGAGGCGAGACCCGTGCGGCCGCACGGGTCTCGCCTCTGGTAGGAGGTGGTTATTGCCACCGTTCCGGGGAGACTTTCAGATACATGCCGCGTCAGAACCTGGCCCGCGCGTCTGCGGTCAGGCCGCTGTAGTTGAGAGACCCCGATTGACCTGCGGGAGGCGAACCCAGGTGAGTGCTATTGGTGCTTTCCCGATCAGACCGGGACGCGGAGAGCCACGATGCCGGTTGGGAGCGGTCCGTGCGTGTGCTGGCGCTAGCCGGTGAGCTGTTTCCAACCGTATTGCCGGAAGTGAGTATCAAAGGTGAAGGCCGTGTCGATCGCAAGTCGCTCCATGACGGCAAAACTCGTAGCGTCCACATATGAGAAATCTTTGTCCTCATATGTGAGGAGGATGGTTCTGGCCCTGGCTTCGTCAGCTTCGGTGACCCGCTCGGGCGCCATGGGATTCTCTCTTAGCCAGCGCCTTGCGACATCGGGCGAAGCACGGGAGAGAAGCAAAGCATACACCTCACTCCAGATGAAGTTCGTTAAGACCAAGCGCCACCGGTTGCGCTCGAGCCACCTGAGACAAGCTACAGCTTCCCCATGGTGTGGGTCGTCAGCTCGCACGAAAGCCACAACTCCACTGGTGTCCCAAAGAACAGTCAATGCCGGCCCTCCCTTTCGAGCGCCTCCGCAATGTACTTATCGTGGCGCTCGGCGAGGTCCTCAGGCCCTCCGCTGAATAGGCCGGCAAGTTGCCACAGTTCTGGAGTAACCGGCTGGCCGATATCCCGATTTGCCCTTACCTCTTGCCTCCCGGTTTGTTGCCTTCCCACTTCATCATGGCTGCCTCGTTCCAGGTATCTCATGAGGGTTTCCTTGGGAATCCGCCACAATTGCCCGACCTTCCTTCCCGGAAGCTCGCCGGTCCTGAGAAGCTTGTATACGGTCTGCGGGTGCACACCAAGGTAGATGGCCGCCTCTTCTGGAGAGAACGCCGCTTTTTCCATTTCTATCACCCTATCAAAGCTTATCATTGTAGCACACCATATGTCAAGTAACCTTTCATATCACCTCTGCTTCGTCCTTTAGCCGCTCTCAGAGGTCTTCAACTCCCAGTTCCTTGACCCAACGCTCCAAGTACTGGGCGTCTAGCTTATCGCCTTGAACCTCGTAGACCCGTAGAGCATCGGTGAACTGCTTCTCGCTGCCGCCGGACAGCTTGGCCCACTTGAGCTTGGCCAAGATCGTGTCGTCTCTATGACCCTTCTCAGTAATTCCTGTTGTAGCATTTCGCGATGCGCTCCAGGTATAAGCGTTTGATCTCTTCATCAGGCAGCTCCGGGAACCTTCTCCGCAGACCATGCAAGAAGAGCCCGTTCGAAAAGGCCGACAACTCAAAAACGGCCAGGAGGAAGGGTGTGACCTTTGTAGCACCTGGCAGGCTGCGTTCACGATGGAAACCCTTGTGACCACAATCGTTACATGCACGTCATTCGCGCGTTCGGTTAGTTGGACCCTGCTCCCTATGGTATAATAAGGATAGTCTGACCACATGGTTAGTGAAGGCGGTGAAGGCTGTGACAGATGCGATCAGCGATCAGATAAGCGTTTTGGCTGACCATATCCGGCAGCAGTTCCCAGCAAAGCAAATCATCCTTTTTGGCTCCCACGCACGCGGAGGGGCTCAAGAGGATAGCGACATTGATCTTTGCGTGATAACTAGCCCAAGTGGCGCCAGGCGATTGGACTTGATGAGGCAGTTACGCAGGATAATCGCACCTGTTGTGTCAGTGCCTGTGGATATCCTAGTCTATAACCAGGACGAGTTTGACGAAAGGGCAGGTAACCGGTCCACTCTGGAGTACAGGATAAGAACAGAAGGAGTCAAGCTGTATGAACAATAGAGAGATAGCTCACGAATGGTTTGCCATGGGAGATCTTGATCTGGACTCAGCAGCATTCCTTCTCGGAATGAGGCCAATGCCTGTCGAGATAATATGCTATCATTGCCAGCAATGCGCGGAGAAGTACCTCAAAGGTTTCATTGCGTTCAACGCGGGCGAAGTCCCCAGGACTCATGACCTGGTTGCACTCAACAAGCTGTGCGGTGGCTATGACCAGGGCTTTGCTGAGCTTCAGGAACGTTGTATAGACTTGACTGACTATGGGGTCCAGGTCAGGTATCCGTTCCACCTGGATATTGAAGAAAGCGACGCAAAAAGAGCAATAGAAAACGCCCGAAAGGTAAGGGAGTTCGTTGTTTCCAGGATCAACTAGCTGTGAAGTAGGCATCCGCAAATGGGATCCTGCCCTCCTTTTGTACCACTCGCCAAGTCAGCCCTCGCGAGACCTTGCAGGTCAACCTGGCCGAATGCCTGGCTCGGGAGGAGATCCTCTACCTGCGCAAAATAACCCACCTGGGGTGAAGAGGAATTTCGGCGAAGCGGCATCACCCGGGAACAGCTCGAGTCGCTTTTGGAGGAAACACGCTCAGGCCTCTTCCCTAAGTACCTCAAAGAAAAGTACCTCAAAAAACGTTAGAAACGGCGCGGCCTGCCAACAGTTTTGCACAGACGATGGTCCGCCCGTGCAGTCATTGCTGGGACCTGTCCGCTCATTACCGCAGCAAGCAACCAGCCAGGAACTCTTGAGAAAGCTCCCGTCTCCTGTCTGCTACCGTCCACAGTTCATGAGCGTTTGATGCAGCCACATAGACTACTTCGACGTGCTTGCCTAGTCTCTTTAGTTCGTCAACGACTCGGGCATAGTCGGCGTCCCCACTCACAAGTATCGCGGTGTCGTACGCATCGGCAAAGGCGAGGACGAGCATGTCTGTTGCAATGGCGACATCTACGCCCTTCTCTACCCACGTGCTGCCTCGCCTCTGCAAGCGTCCAAGCCGTATTTCGAAATACGGGATTCTCTGCAGCGCGGCGAAGAATTGTTGCTGTTCACGATAAGACTGCGCATCAATCTGTCTGATCAGAGGGCAATTGTAGTAGTAGGTTCGCATTAGCCTTCTGTCGGAACCACATAGCCTCTCTACAAAGCGCGCGAAGTCCAGGTTTCCTCTGATGCCGAGGGCTCTAAGCCCGTTGTAAAGGTTGCTTCCGTCAATAAAGATCATCACCCTTTCCACCTAATACTCCCTCCCATAAACGGCGAAAGGTTGGGAGCAAGGCCCAACCTTTCGCACATATTTGCCCGCCGTTGGCATGGCAATGGCGGGGTGGATATTAGACCGGCTTTGCCGGGCAAAGACGGGAAGATATTCCATTTACATATTACCGCAAGGCCACAACACAGTCAATGGTTTTTTCGCCCTGAGGTGAACCTTCCGTGAGGTGACCGCGCAGCAGATGATCGGGCGCCGCTCAGAACGCGAGCGCCTACCCCACGCTGACCTGGCCCGAGGCGCTCGGCGGCGGTGTGGCGGAGACCGAGTCCACAGTGCGACGCGGTATGAAGGACCACTGTTTCATCGCATGGTCGTGAACACCTGGCATCCGTGCAAGGCTTATCACGGAAGGAAACGCCCACCTTGCGTCGAATACTGGCTTTGGGGTGAAGAGGATTTGGCGCGCGCTCCCACCGACGGCGAACTTGTTACCCGGTGCCTGGAAGGCAACCGCGAAGCCTGGGAGGCTCTCGTCT
>JBFMGS010000025.1:0-30416 GCA_040752635.1 Bacillota bacterium | reverse complement strand
AACCATCTCCTCGAAGGCCGCCTGGTTCAGGAAACCCAGCTGTCCCCAATTCCAGTCAGGCGGTCTCCCCATGACCAGGCCTTCGCCCCCTTACCCCAACTAATTAGACGTTGAATGGGACGGAATACTCGACAAGGCCTTGCCCCAACCTGGCTTCTCCACGACGCACGCGATTCCCTCTCGCCCAAACGGGTGATCCTGTCCCATCATGCCAGGGGAATCTCCCATTCAAATCTGTAATGGGACGCGAGGCGTCCCATTACATGGATCTCTATGCTACCAGGCGTTACGAGCACCTCAGCGAACGACCCTGACGGTTTTCCCGATGACTCCCATGTTTCGACCAGCGCAGCAACTGTGACTCGCGTGAACGACCGCCCGGTAAGTACATGATTCCAGTGCAGATGGCCATTGAGACAGAAAGGCAACAGTCTATGCAGGTGAAATGTATCCTCGGCACGGTTCACGTTGTTGATGCGGTCTCCCAGGTCCACCACGAGGTCGGGTTTGAACCTTCCCATTTCACGCAGGAACTCTTCAGGCAGCAGGGGCGCGTGGCTTCCCGACTGCGAGCCTTGGTCGCACCCCGCGTGAATATCCACGACAACACCGGTCCGCAGGCCGCACGTCTGCAAGCCATTTGCCCGATACCGGTACACCTGCAAGAGCCCCCAGTCTCTTAGAAGTCAGGCAGGAGAGGGCCGGCTGTCTCGCACGGCGCTCCCCCGCCAGTCCCAGAACCAAACGAACCTATCTCGCAAACTCGCCTATTTACCAAACAGCGAACGCGTCTCCCGATCAATGGCCGCGACAGCATCTTCCACGGCGCGCTGACCTGTCCACACCTGGTCCAGTTCGCGCTTCATGACCGTAAAGTACTGGTCGCTCTCGGGGAAGAGCGGGAACGGGATGGCATACTGCATGACGTCCAGATAGACCCGGCGGTGTTCCGGCGCGCCAGGAAGACCCAAGAACGATTTACCATAGGCAATGTCCGGAATAGCAGGAATGCCCATGCGGGTTTCGCCGACGATCTTCTGACCCTCAGGTCCGGCGAAGAACGCCATCACTTTGAAGGCTTCCTTCGGATGCTTGGAGCCTTTCGGAAGCGTCCAGTAGTTGACCCACAGCCGGGTCGCGGGCTTCATCCCTTCCGCCCAGACCGGTAGCGGCGCCACGTCCCAGTTGAGCTTTTCCTCCTTGGCGAAACTGTTGGCCCACCCCACTGTGGCGACATACATTGCGCTCTTCTGAATCCGGAACGCGGCAGAGGCGTATTTGAAGGCCTCCGTCTGACCCCCAGAAGGAGCGATGCCTTCCTTGATCATGCCCTGCAGGAACTTGAGAACCTCTATAGCGTTCGGCTCGTGCAACGCGTCGCGGCTCGCGTCGGCGTTGATGAAATTCGCGCCGTTGAGGTAAAGCCAGTCCACAAAACCGTCGGAGAAAGTATCGAAGGCATAACCGTATATCGTGGTGCGACCGCCCTCCGTCTTGGTCAAAGCCCTTGCCGCCCGCAAGAAGTCCTGCCGCGTCCACCCTTCCTTCGGGTAAGGAACGCCGGCCTGATCGAAGAGGGTCTTGTTGTACGCCACGACGCTGGTGGTTACATCGCGCGGCAGCGCGTAGATACCGCCCCGGAACTCAATAGCTTTGCGCACCGCAGGAAAGAGCTGATTCAGGTCGTACCCACCCTCCTTGATATAGGGAGTGAGTTCCTGCAGCGCCTCGCGCGGGACCCACGAGCCCAGCTTATCCATGCCCAGCATGGCGACATCGGGTGGAGTGCCACCTGCAATCATCGTCAGGACCTTCGTGTAGTACTGGGAGGACGGGATCTGGAGGTACTCGATCTCGATATCGGGGTGCGCCGCTTCAAAGGCCCTCTTCAGCGTGTCGAGAGGACCCCCCGTCTCAAAACTCCACCATGTTGACACCTGCACTTTCGTCCTTGCAACGCACGGCGTCGCTGCGATGCCGAGCAGCACCGCCAACACCAGGATGCCGACGAGAAACCTTCTGACCTGCATTGTCATGCCCTCCTTGTGATAGAATTCAGACTTCGCGTAACCTCTCTGTGGCCCCACGAGACGAATCCAACGACTCGCTCCGGTGTATCCCCCCTTTCAGTTCCGCGTTTTCCTCTTGGTCGCACCTGCCGGTGGTCAGCGGCCTCCCATGCCGGAAAGGGCGATCCCTTTCGTGAAGTACCGCTGGCCTGCAGCGAATACAATGAGCGTTGGGACGAGAGCGATTAGAGTACCGGCAAGCATGATTTCCCACTCAGTCGAGTACATGCCCCGGAAGAAAGCAAGACCGACCTGAACCGGCATTTTCATCGGGTCGTTGGCCACAACCAGCGGCCACAGAAACGAGTTCCACTCGCCCTCGAACGTGAAGATCCCCAGGGCGACAAGAGCGGGTCGAGAAAGCGGCAGGATAATGTGCCAGTAGAGCCCGAGGCGGGTGCATCCGTCGATGCGGGCCGCCTCCTCGAGTTCGTACGGAAGCGTCAGAAAGAACTGGCGCAACAAGAAGGTGCCGAAGGCAGAAAAGGCTCCAGGAAGGATCATTGCAGTGTAGGTATCAAGCCAGTGGAGGTAACGAATGAGAATGAACCTGGGGATGATGGTTACCTGTCCCGGGATCATCAACGTGGCGAGATAGAGCACAAAGATGGCGTCCCGCCCCGGAAAGCGCATTCGGGCGAAAGCATATGCCGACAGTGACGAGGTCAAGAGGCGCAAAAACACAACGGAGCAAGCGATAAAGGTCGAGTTGAGGAGAAAACGCCCGAAAGACACCCGATTCCAGGCCGTCACGAAGTTCTCCCAGTGAGCCGGACGCGGAATCCACTCGGGCGGGTAGTTGAACACCTGACCGGGTCCCTTCAGCGACGAGGAGATCGTCCAGAGAAACGGAAGGATCGTGGCGACACAGAGCAGGCTCAACAAGAGGTAGACCGCCGCCCTCCCCAATCTTTCCCTAACAACCTTGGGCGCAGCCCCGCGCATTACAGCAGCGGTCGCCTGGACTATGTCACTCATACGTCACCCACCTCCTCTGATAGCGAAACTGCAGGTATGTCACGGCAAATATGATTAGGAAAAGAACCCAGGCTATCGCCGCTGCGTAGCCCATCTGGAACCACTCAAACGCGTTCTTGTAAATGTAGAACACCATGGTTTCCGTAGAGCCGGCCGGCCCGCCCTGCGTCATGATGTAAGGCTGCTCGAAGATATTGAAGACGCCGATTACGCGCATGACCACCACGAAGAAGGTCGTGGGAGAAAGCAGAGGGAGCGTGATGCTCCAAAACTTCCTCCACGGGGTGGCGCCGTCGATGAGCGCGGCTTCGTAGAGCTGCTCTGGAATACCCTGCAAGCCCGCCAGGAAAATCACCATGTAATAGCCAGCGGATTTCCATATGTCCATCAAGATCAGCGCTGGTTTTGCCCAGACGGTGGAGTTGAGCCAGTCCGGCGGGTAGGCGATGCCGACCGTCTTGAGGAACCAGTTGACGAGTCCGAACTGGGGATCGAGAAGCCATACCCAAACGATGCCGATGGCGATGGTTGAACTCACCGACGGGATGTAGAGCGCGGTGCGAAACAGCGTCATGCCCTTCAAGGCTCTGTTTACCAGGAGCGCCAGTACCAGGGCGACCGCTGTACCTAACGGCACGATTCCCAACGCGAAGTAGAGCGTATTCCACAGCGCCCGCCTGAAATTGGCGTCCCGGGTCAGGAGTTTGGCAAAGTTGGCAAGGCCGACGAAAGTGGGAGGGTTGAACAGATCCCACTCGTGAACGCTTATCCACAAGGAGAAGATCACCGCGAACACGGTGAAAACGAGAAACCCGACGAGATTCGGCGTAAGAAACAGCCACGCCTCCCATTGCTCGCGTCGCTGCAGTGAACGCGACCTCTGTTGCCCTGCAGGCACGTTTGTTTTTCCCCCTTTCGGTTCGGATTCCAGCTAAGTACCTAATACCCACCGGAGGCAGCAGCGTCTATCGCCACCCCCTGGCTCTCCTCTATTTGCCTCAAAACTTCGCTCAGGGCCGAGAAATGGCGTTCTCGCAGCATAAATTTCTCCTTTCGGCTCGTCGTGCCTTGCAGCATACGACGCCTCACGACATGCCATTCTGCCTGGGAGCCGCCGCAAAGCTCGGCTCACCTAGGGAGACAATTGACCCTTCCAGCCTCGTCAGGTGAGTCTCGGTGATCCTGATCCCGTCCAGCTCGAGGGCGCGAAGAGCAGCGCCCACCCACGGTTGAAAACGGGCAGGGACATATCGTGCCCGGGGTACCATCCGTTGGACCTCAGAACGAAACGCTTCCAGCACAAGGGAGCCGGGCCTCACCACCCCGCCTGTGGCGGAAACTGCGATCGGACCCTTCTCCACGCCCAGGCGCTCCACCACGCTGCACGCCAGTATGGCCAGTTCCTTCCCGGCACGCTCAAGGATGTCTCGCGCCACCGCATCGCCTTCTCTAGCCGCCTGCGCGACAAGGAGCGTCAAACCAGCAATGCGCTGTCTGTTCAACTCGTTGCTGTAGATGAAGTGGCGTAATTCCCGGTCGAATGAATAGTGCAACGTGCGGCGGAAGATATCCCGCAACCGGGTTGTCGGCCCGCGACCATCAACAGCACGCACAACCGCCTTGAGAGCCTCGACGCCGATCCAGTAACCGCTGCCTTCGTCGCCGACGAGCGGGCCCCAACCTCCAGTGATAAGCCAGCAGTCCCGCCAGCGCCCGCAGGCGAAGGAGCCGGTACCGGATAGGGCCACGACTCCGTCTCCCTGTGGCAGGGCACCGCGAAAGGCGGCATAGGCGTCTGACTCGACGACGATCTTCGCTTCCGGCACTATCGGGCGCAGGGACCGTTCTGCACTCTCGGCCGGGAACCCTGGCGCCGAAAGATAAACCACCCGCACCTGCGGGAACACTCCAGTAGCCCCTCCGCGCTGGCCGAGAGCACCTAAAACCGCCTCCCTCACCGCATGTCTGGCATCACGCTCCGGGACAAAGAGCACGTTGGTCGGGCCGCCGTAGCCAAGACCCAACAGCGTTCCGTCCGCTGATACCAGACAACCGACACTCTTTGTACCACCGCTATCCACGCCAATCAACATCGAGTCGCGAGGGTTCCTCAAGCGAGTTCGCCTCTTTCCTCTGAACCTGCAGCAAACCGCCGCAACTGAAAGCGCAAGATGTACCGGTCAGCACGGTACAGTGTTCGGACGTACTCAACCCTTTGCCGCCCGACGCCTTCAATTGTTCGATCCGCCACGAGAAGAACAAGCTGCTCGTCCTGCGCACCCAGATAGGCAGCCTCTTCCGAAGTCGCCAGACGTGCATGGACGTACTCGACGGCCTTCAGGAACGCGAGATGGTAGCGTTCCTCGAGCAGCCGCTCGATTGGGTAGACCTCAAGGTCATGTTCGATAAGATCAGGGCAGAAAGCGCGCGGCACGTAGGCTTCCTCCAGTGCCACCGGTAAGGAGTTGGCCGTCTTCAAGCTCCGAGCGAAACAGACCTCACTGCCCTCAGGCAGGTCAAGTTGCCAGGCAAGCTCACCGTCCACGTGTATAATCTTCTTGTCCAGGAGTCTAGAGCCCGGCGTCAGACCACGGGCCCTGATTTCCTCATGAAAGCTACGCAGCGGCACATCGGTGCCGGCGCTCTCAGGTCTGGTAACGAAAGTTCCGCGCCCGGGCGTCCGGTCAAGAAGGTGATCCGAAACCAGCGCGGCAATCGCCCTCTTAATCGTCGAGATGCTGACCCCGAATTCCGTGCTCAGTTCAGCCTCCGAAGGAAGGCGCTCCCCCGGTGCCAGCCCACCAGAGAGGATGCGATTCTGCAGATCAGCCTTGATCCTTAGATAGTGTGGTACCTTTGCATCTACCCGCACTGCGCATTCCTCACCTTAATGCTATTAATGCTATTAATACGTTTATTCGGCGTCTCTCGCGAAAATCCTGCCGCTCTCGGAAGTTTTTTGTTGAGCGGCGTGCGTGTGAATCGCCAGAGGTCAAGCTCCCTTTCTCTGATATCAATGACCCCCTTACCTCTTACCTCTGTACGCAAAAACACCTCCCACCAGGGTTGATATATGTCTCGGAAGGAGCGCCGGCAGCTTCCTTACAGAAGTGGAAAGGGAAAGAGGTCCGAACAGCAGGTCAGGGAGCCGCAAATCCGGCTCCCTGACCTCTCCTCCTCTCAGGAGACAGAGCGCAAACCCTCTGTCTGCACTATTAGTGGCCTGTCACGCGTGCATTTTACCCCGAGCATGCATAATTCATTTTACGCTTCGATGGTGCCGGGGAATGCCCGGCACGGGCGACTTTGCCGAAATCACGGGTTCGAAGGCCATTTGTGCCAGTGATTTGCCGGCCAAACGGCGCAACCTGGGCCGCTTTGCCGGATGCCGTTCCGTATCTGACAAAGCAAAGCTGTACGGCTCTTTTCAGGAGGAATCCTCCCCTACTTGGCGGCCACCTTCTCTTTCCTTTCGAACGCCATCTGGCCGTCTTTGACGGTCACCCTGATGGTATCGCCGTCCTTGATGCGGCCCTCGAGCAGTTCCTCCGAGAGGCGGTTTTCGATGAGTCGCTCTATCGTCCTCCTGAGCGGGCGTGCCCCGAACTCCCTGCTGAAGCCCTCCTTCGCCAGGAGATCCCTGGCCTCCTCCGCCACCTCAAGGTGGATGTCGTGGTCCTTCAGCCGCAGTTCAACATCCTTGAGTTGTAGATCGACGATCCGCCTGATCTGCTCCGGCGTCAGGGCGTGGAAGACTATAACTTCGTCTATCCTGTTGAGGAATTCCGGCCTGAAGGTGCGGCGCAATTCCGTCATGATGGTCTCCTTCATCTGTTCGTAGCCGTACTCTTCATCTTCCCTGGCTACGAAGCCGAGCTTCGTCCCACGGTCGATGAGGTTCGCGCCGACGTTCGAAGTCATTATAATGACGGTGTTGCGAAAGTCCACTGTGCGACCCTTGCCGTCGGTCAACCGGCCGTCCTCGAGCACCTGGAGCAGAACGTTGAAGACATCCGGGTGAGCCTTCTCGATTTCATCAAACAGAACCACTGAATAAGGCCGCCGCCTCACTTTCTCGGTCAACTGGCCCGCTTCCTCGTAGCCGACGTAGCCGGGAGGCGCACCTATGAGTCTTGACACAGTGTGCCTCTCCATGTACTCAGACATGTCGAAGGCTATCATGGCGTCCTCGTCGCCGAAAAGGGCCTCCGCAAGTGCCCTCGCAAGCTCGGTCTTGCCCACTCCGGTGGGTCCGAGGAAGATGAAAGAGCCAATCGGACGCCTGGGGTCTTTGAGCCCCGCCCGCGCTCTCCTGATAGCCCTGGAAAGCGCCTGAATGGGTTCGTCCTGGCCTATGACCCGCTGGTGCAGGATCTCTTCCAGCTTGAGAAGGCGCTGGGTTTCTTCCTCGGCAAGCTGCGCCACTGGAATCCCGGTCCACGAGGATACAACCTGGGCTATGTGCTCGGGCGTGACCGTCGCCTCCGCCATGCCGCGCTTGCTCTGCCACTCATTCTTCCTGGCATCCATCTCCTCCTTGAGCTTCTGCTCTTTGTCCCTGAGGCCGGCCGCCTTCTCGAACTCCTCGTTCTTGATGGCAGCCTCCTTTTCCGTCCTTATCCTGTTGAATTCCTCTTCAAGCTTCTTAAGATCTGGCGGCGCGATGGTCGTTTGCAGCCGCACCTTCGATGATGCCTCGTCCACGAGGTCTATGGCCTTGTCCGGCAGGAACCTGTCAGTGATGTACCGGTCCGCAAGCCGCGCAGCGGCTTTCAGCGCCTCGTCGGTGATCTGCACGCGGTGGTGAGCCTCGTACCTGTCGCGCAAGCCCTCGAGTATGGCTATTGTCTCATCCACGGTGGGCTCGCCGACCATGATCGGCTGGAACCTGCGCTCGAGGGCGGCGTCCTTCTCTACGTACTTTCTGTATTCGTCAATCGTCGTCGCGCCGATGCACTGGAGTTCTCCTCTAGCGAGCGCGGGCTTGAGGATGTTGGCCGCGTCGATCGCACCCTCGGCGGCGCCCGCGCCCACTATGGTGTGCATTTCATCTATGAAGAGTATTACATCGCCGCTGGTTCTAATTTCGTCAACGATGCGCTTCAAGCGCTCCTCGAACTCGCCGCGGAACTTGGTTCCAGCTACTATGGACCCCATGTCCAGGGTGATGACGCGCTTGTTGAGCAGCACCTCCGGCACGTCGCCCTTGGCTACGTTCTGCGCAAGCCCCTCAACGATTGCGGTCTTGCCGACGCCCGGATCGCCTATAAGCACCGGGTTATTCTTCGTCCTGCGGCTCAGGACCTGGATGACCCTCTCGATTTCCTTGGTACGACCGATAACCGGATCGAGTTTCCCTTCCTCGGCCAGCGCCGTGAGGTCGCGCCCGAACTGGTCAAGCGTTGGCGTCTTGTGGCCGGCCCTCCTCCCTTTCCCGGCAGGCCCCGGCGCCTCGCCCAAGAGGCTGATGACCTCCTTGCGCACCTTCTCGAGATCCGCGCCAAGGCTGCCGAGCACCTGGGCAGCGATGCCTTCGCCCTCACGGATGAGCCCGAGCAGGATGTGTTCTGTGCCAATATACCCCTGGCCGAGTTGCCTAGCTTCAGCCATGGCCAGTTCCAGCACCTTCTTGGCCCTCGGGGTCAAGGTGAGCATGCGCACCCTCTCCGGGTCGCCCTTCCCCACCATGCCTTCTACAGCCTCCCGGACGTTATCGAGGTTTATGCCCAGGTTCTGGAGCGCCCGGGCCGCAATGCCCTGTCCTTCTCCAACGAGGCCGAGCAGGAGATGCTCGGTGCCGACCACGTCGTGGCCGAGCCTTCTCGCTTCCTCTTGAGAGAGCTGCAGAACCCGCTGTGCTCTCTCGGTAAGTCCACCAAACATCATCATAGCTACTTCCCTTCCTTTCTCGCCCTGATTCTCTCCCGTATGAGCGCGGCCCGCCTGACGTCTCTTTCCTGGGGTCCGAGCTCTTTCCCCATGATCCTTTGCAGGTAAGCGGGCTGAGTGATCACCATAAGCTCGTTGAGCGCCATGGCATCTACACCGGAGAGCAGCCCGGACTCGACGCCGAGCCTCACGTCGGACAACAACCCGAGCGCCTCTTCCGATGTTATGAGTCGTGCGTGAGACAGCAGCCCGTAGGCCCTGTTCACTTTGTCCTCGAGTTGGTCTCTCCTTTCGCGCACA
Source organism: Bacillota bacterium (assembly GCA_040752635.1). Classification (GTDB taxonomy): domain Bacteria; phylum Bacillota; class SHA-98; order UBA4971; family UBA4971; genus JBFMGS01. The sequence goes on along the minus strand of JBFMGS010000025.1, from coordinate 21,180 downwards.
AGCCTGTCTCTCACGTTGCGCTCCTGGTCTATAACCTGCCTTGTGACCCCTGCGAGGTTCTCCACGAGTTCGCCTTCGGATCGTCCGAGAGCCACCTGGTTGGATAGCTGGAACAAGTTGCCGGTCGCCTCCGTGCCCTCGCCGTACAGACCGCGGACCGCGATCCCCACGTTCGACACGGCGGTAAGCACCCGCCCGACCTGGCCCGTGGTTGCCAGCGCAGGCAGATGGACCATTACTGAGGCGCGTAGCCCCGTGCCGGTGTTGGTCGGACACGCTGCGATATACCCGAGTTTCTCATCGAAGGCATAATCCAGCTTGCTCTCAAACATATCGTCCACCTCGCTTGCCAGCTTGAGCGCGTCCTCAAGCTGCAGGCCAGGTAGAAGTGCCTGGATGCGGATATGGTCTTCTTCGTTCACCATCACACTGATGGTTTCATCGGCACGAATCGCGACAAGGCGGTGTTTCGCTCCTTGCGCGTGCTGTGGGCTTATGAGGTGTTTCTCTACAAGGATCTGCCTGTCTAGTGCCTGGGCCTCAGACAGACGAATCACGACGAGGTCTGAAAGCCCCCGAACCGCCCGGATTACCCTTTGAACCTGGTCCGCGACTCGAGCTAGATCCGCGTCCGATGCCTGGTGCGGAAAAGGAATGCCTTCAAGGTTACGGGCAAGCCTCACGCGTGAACTCAGCACGACATCCGCAGAAGGAGCGTCAGCCTTCATCCACGTGCTGGACGTCCTATCTATTATGTCCCCAAGAGACATCCGACCACCCCCTATGCTTGATCAGCAAGGCCCTTCTCGAGGGCGCGTATCCTGTCACGTACTTTGGCGGCTTCTTCGTATTGCTCCCTGGCAACCAGCCTCGCAAGTTCGGCACGGAGGCTTTCGATCTCCCGCCTCACTCCTGCAGCCCCTCCGGTCCTCCTTGGTACCTTCCCCGTATGGCGCGTACTGCCATGAATCCTCTTGAGGAGCGGCTCAAGACGGGGTCGGAACTCTTCGTAGCAATCTGGACACCCCAGGAACCCGGTCTTCGTGAAATCGGGGAAATCAAGGCCGCAGTTCTTGCAGCGATCCTGAGTGCCACCTGGGATAGCGAGCGGCGCCTGAAAACCTGGCTCGTGCCCCAAGAGCCCTGCAAGAAGATTCGGGAACGAGAACTTGGGTTCCCAGAACAAGTCGAGCTCGCCTTTGTCTCGAGCGCACTGGTCGCAAAGGTGGGACTCGCTCTTCACCCCGTTGACTATCTTGGTCAGATGGACGTTCGCCGGTCTCTTTCCGCACTCATCACAAAGCATCACTATCACCTCCGGATAAGTCGGCCGCCGTCAGGCTCAGCACCACAAATCTATGTCGGTTTTCAGTATACGAGCGAGTTCAACCTCGGCTCCTGGTCGCGCGTCCGGCGGGCAACGCGGTCTCGAAACACCGCCTGCCTTACACCGCGGGATTCCAACTCCCTTGCACTGAGAGATTCCGGATCGGCTACAAGCCTGTTTCCCAAGACGCTTCGGCGAAACCTGTCTTGCCGTTGGCTACTGCCTCAGAAGAGCCATTACCATCGCCTTCAGCAGGCTGGCCCGCACGACTCCCCGGTAGCTCGGGTGCACCCGCAGAGTCTCTCGCGCCAGTACCGCCTTGACGAACGCCCTATCGTTTTCATTGAGTAAACCTTCGTCTTCGAGTCTGATAAGCAAGGCATCCGCCCGCCTGGCGCTGATGTCGTCCCCGATCTCGGTTTGTATGAGCGACGCGAGATCCTGGTCAGACCCGAAAGACAGCCTGAGTATCCTGATGTACCCGCCGCCACCCCTCCTGGTCTCTACGATGTAGCCCCTGTCGTGAGTGAACCTCGTAGCAAGCACGTAGTTAATCTGCGACGGGACGCACCTGAACCTCTCGGCGAGCTCGCGTCGCTGTATCTCGATCACGCCCTCTGCAGCGCTCTCCAGGAGACGTTTCAGGTAGCTTTCAATGTAATCTGCAAGGTTGCCCACTTGCGTCCCTTCCCGATATCACGCTGTTGAGTCCATACCTGATGTTGCCCGTACTGGCTTTGACCTTTCCTGACCTTTCGATTATATTATAATACCAACGCTTTCGGAATATGCACGCTCAACAATCGACCATGGAGGGCCGTGTACGGTCAGAAATTGCCTTAGAGCGCGATTTGATCGCGCTACCGCGCTGTTGCTGAGCTTCGCTATTGTACACGCACGCAGGCGTCTGCTCGTGCTACTCTGGCACTTGCTCGTGCTAAGGCTTGGAGCTTTGTCTGTCTACCAAGCTTTAGAGTCTCCAGACTCTAAGCGCAGACGAGCGAGGTGGCCCAAGTTCCCTGGTTGAATTCAATAACGAGAGACAGGTGGTAGGTTGTCGCCCCACGCAACGCTCAGACTCCTGCCACCCGTCGTTCGTGTGAAAGGAGCCATTCCTTGAGACGAAGCCCCCCACCGAACCCTACGAGAGACCCGTCTCTGCCGACAACGCGATGGCACGGGATGATGATGGGCAGCGGGTTTGCTGCAAGAGCCCTTCCCACCGCCCTCGTAGCCGAGGGTGCTCCGATGGCCGCCGCGATCTGACCGTAGGACACTGTCTTCCCATAAGGGATGCGACTGGTCTCCTCGAGAACACGGTGCCCGAACGCAGTCGTAACGAGGCGAATTCTTGAGTCAAAGGCCTTCCGAACACCGGCGAAGTATTCGTCGAGCTCTTTGTGGACCTCCGCATTTTCCCGTTCTCCGTGGACAACGGCCGCACCCGGGAACGCCCGGAACACCCAGGACAACCGCTCGTCCTCGGTTTCGCTGGGATGCCCCACTCTTATGAGGCCAGCAGCAGTCGAGGCAACCCATATGGCGCCTATAGGGGAGTCAGCCGTGGAACAGAATACTTGACATGCAGTGGCCGCTGCAGACATACCTCGCATCCTCCCTGCCCCGCACAGCCTGGGTCGTGACGCATCCAGGGCTTTTCGTGTGTCTTCTACTCTTATCCCCATTTCCCTCTTTCCCCACTGTGAAGGGAGCTGGGCAGACGAAGAGGAGAGAAAAGGCACAACTCAGGAGCCAGGAGAATGAGAAGGATACTGTGATTGGGCGGGCGTTTGAAGCTGACAGTAAGTCGTAGAGTGGAAAACGGCATAGATCTGTGATGTCTGACTTCGCGCTGAAGCCGGTTCCAAAGGTGAAGGCTCCATACGATAGGGCGACCTCCGGTGCCCGCGTGGGGTTGCGGGCACCGGAGGTCCGACGATTACAGACACACCCTCAAGTCCTTGTCTGCTTGCAACTACCGCCTTATTGCCGGATGAGAGACTCCACTGCTTGACGAACTGTCATACCGACTTTCGCGCATTCCTCGAGCTCTTCGCGTAGCCGTTCCCGGTCCCGAGTGCGCATGAGTTCCACAAGCGCAGAGATTACGGCAGACTGGACATCGTCATCAAGCTCAGCAAACGACGCGCCACCGGTGCTACCACCATGCAGATCGTCGCTCCTTGCGGCAATGTCGGGGAAGTAGCCCTGCTGCATAAGCTGAGCCATAATGTCCAGCGCGGCCTGGAGGCTGCCCTCATCTACACCAGCCCTGCGCGCCAGGAGCACCATCGAGGCCGCGAACTCTTCACAGAGCCCAAGCGAGCGGGCGTACCTCGCGCCCTCCGAATCGTCGCCATCCTCAAGGCTTTCCCGGTCGCGTTCATGCTCCCGGTCCCGGTCTCTCTCTCGGTCCTGGTCTCCGTTCTGGTCCTGACCCTGGCCACCATTTCCAGCATCTTCATCTTCTGTCTTGTCATCCTCGTCTTCGCTTTCGTCGCCGTTATCGTCACCGCCCTGGTAGCTCTGACCATCACCGTGACTCGAGCCAGCGTCATCATCTCCGTTATCGTCGTCAACGAACTCGTCGGGGTCATCATTGTCACCGCCGCCCGGTCCGGAACCACCTCCGACGTAATCGTCGTCATCGTCGGTGCCGCCAGTATGGCTGCCATCATCGCTGTCGGCGTCATCATTACTGTCGCCGGCATCGTCATGCAAGTCGCCGGGATGCGGTGGGCTATTCCCAGGCGAGCCGCTGTAACCCGGGCTGTCAGAAGGCCCGGTCTGTGCCGAGCCTCTCGCCCACGCAGGAAGCGTCAACACAAGCATGAAGACCAAGAGCCCTAGAGGAACGACCTCCCATCCCCTCTTGCCGAACGTTTTCATCTTGCATCCATCCCCCTTTTTGTCTTCATTCGTACTCCCTCCAGGCTTCCGACTCAATCATAGGGCCTCCGGGGATGAATGCCCGTCTTACCAGTCACAGCAAGAGTGTGTTCTTCCTCACATTCCTTGCTTCTCAGGTCACAAGGCTGCGCAAGCCGTCCTCGTCCTGAATAACAATGCGCCTGTCAGCGTCTATCGAGACGAGATGGCTATCCTGGAGCTCCGCAAGAACCCTTGTCACTGTCTCCCTTGTCACACTAACATAGCTTGCGAGCTCCTGATGGGTCAATCTCACCGTGAGTCTCACCCTTGGGCCGGTCTTCTCGCCATGGGCGCGGGATAACTGTAGCAGGGCTTCGATAACGCGACCGCGCGCGTCCCGAAACGCAAGTCGCTCCAGGTCCTCATTGGTCCTGCGCAGTCGCTCGGCCAGAGCAAGTGCTACGTCGGTGGCAAGGCCCGGGGTGGTTTTCATGAGGTCAACAAAAGGACCTCGATCTATGATCAAGAGCTCGCAATCAGAAAGAGCTTCAGCCGCAGCCGACCTGGGCGCCCCGTCGAAAACGCCCATTTCTCCAAAGAAGTCGCCTGCTTCGAGGATCGCCAGCGTCTTCTCCCGACCATCCTCGGCAACCTTATAGATCTTGACCACCCCAGAAACGATTATCAGGAGCGAGCCCCCGGGATCGCCTTCGAAGAAAATGAGGTGGCCCCGCGCGTATCGCCTCTTTCGAGCGATTGTCAGGAGTCTCTCGAGGCTTGCACGGTCAAGCCTGCTAAACAGGGGGATTGCGCCCATGACCGATATGGGGTCGCAACGTTCAGACACGAGATACAACTCCTTACTCTGTGGTACGACCTCTGTTGTCGTGATCATCAGTTTGATCATTCGCACTATCATCGCCACGATCGTCCCGGTAACCATCGCCGGCGTCGCCGCCCTTACCGGCCTCCTCAGGAAGGCCGTTGCCGGGCGGGGCATTCGTGTCAGGTGGACCATGGTCGGCCGCGCCGTGATCTCCACGATCTTTTTTACTACTGTGTTCCTCAGACTCTTCGTGTCTGTCGTCGTCTTCGTTCCAGTCGTCGTCTCTTGCTCGGCGTTTCTTCTCATCCCATGCACGCTTTTCCTCATCGTCCATAGGCCGCGGTAGCACCGGCGCACGGCCCCTCCTGACGTGCGTGGCGTATCCTGGAGGCACCAGGACCATCCCGTCCGCTCCGGCAACCTCGACAAGCCCGGACACTACGGATACCGTAGTCGCACCGTCCGCGCTCACACACACGCTGAACCCCGTCCCGCGGACGCCCACCACCGCGGCGGGGGTCTGGACCCTAAAGCTCTCAGCGCCGCCTAACACGGGCCGCACCTTTGCCCAGATGCGGCCGATGAAAAGCCGCAGGTGCAGAAGGGAGTCAAAGCAGACCTCGCAACTGGGACCGAGCATAAGAGAACCGCTGCTCGCAAGCGCGAGCGTTGCCCAGGATTCAGATTCGGTCTTGACGCGATCCCCATGGTACAAGCTCCGGCCAGCTGCAGCACCCTCCCAGAGTTTGGACCCTGCACGTAAGACTACCACCGTACCCTCTAGTCTCGAAATCTCTGCCACCGCCTTCGGTCGCCCGGTTTCGGCGGAAGCGTCGCCGTGTAAGCCCAGCCCAATCGAGAAGGCAATAGACACCGCAGACAAAAGGAGCGCACTTCTCTTAGCCCGTAGCATGCTGCATGCACCACCCGCGGTCTGTTGATTGTGCCGCCCACCGTGCCGCCTGGTCGTTGCGCGACCCATGCGCGCCTACACAACGTGGCCGTTCCCTTAGGAGCTCCAAGTCCGAGGGCTGAGGCCCCCATCTTTACCGTGATATAAGTAGCTCACCATTTCCGTGATCTTCATCACAAGAGCTGATAAATGTCCACTGGCGAGGACCTGCCCCGGACCGTGATGGAGCCGACGGTTTCTGCAGCAACCCTGCCGCAAAGCGCCCCGTACGTGCGAGCGCACATCAGCACCTGCCCCGGCCCGGCGATGCTCTCCAGCCTCGCCGCGAGGTTTGCAACGTCCCCGACTGCCGTGTAATCCATCCGTGCAAGCGTCCCGATGTTGCCCACGACAGCCTCGCCCGAGGCCATCCCCACCCCTATCGGAAGCCAGACGCCATCTCCCCGGTCAGATGCCGTCGTCTGCCTGCGTGAGGCCTCCCTTATAGCAATGGCGGCCCGCGCAGCACGAAGCGCGTGGTCTTCTTGCGGCACCGGGGCCCCGAATACAGCCATCACTCCGTCCCCGGTGAACTTGTCGAGCGTGCCGCCTTCCCGGAAGATAGCCTCGGCGATCATAGAAAGATGCGCATTCAAAACGTCCACCACACGCTCCGGGGACTCACGCTCGGCAAACGCCGTGAAACCGCGGAGGTCCGCGAACATGACAGTGATGTCGAGCCGCCTCCCGCCGAGAGATACTTCTTCTCGCGCCCGCAAGACCTCATCGACCACCGCAGGCGAAACATACCGGCTGAACGTGGCCCGGACTCTCGCCTTTTCGTTTTCGGCAATGATGAAGGAGGTGGCAAGTTGACGCGCCAGGCTCACCGCCACCACACCAATGATCGGCGTGGGATCGGCCCACACGTTCGCTCTGCTGAAAAGCACAAAGCTCAGCAAAGCTGCCAAGATCCCGGCTGCGCATGAGATCGCCCCAGCCCGCGCCGGATGAAGCCCGCGGAACATCGCGGTCAGGATGACGGCGGCCCCGATGCATGTCAGGGCAAGTAGCGACTCCGGAACGCCCTTCACCATCCGGCCTTCAAGGAGCGCCTGCACTGTATTGGCATGGACCTCCACGCCGGGCACGGGATTTCCCGCTGACGAAAGCGGGGTGAAGTAGAAGTCGTGCAAACCCTGAGCGCGCACCCCGACGAGGACTATCTTGCCCTCAAACTCTCCCGGCGTAAACTCGCCATTCAGAACTCTGTAGCATGGAACTGTCTTGTAACCGGGGCCGCCAGGCGCGCCGGACGAATACTTTACGAAAACACGCCCGGTCGAGTCCAGCGGCACGCGGACCGGGCCCACCCGAAGGCCGCTTCGGGAAAACGAGACTTCAGAAGAGGGAAGCCCAAGATACAGGCGGGCAAGTTCCAAGTCCATCGAGTAGAAAGGCCTGCCCTCGTCGAGGATAACCGGAAGGTGTCGGCGAAGGATGCCGTCCGGGTCCGGCACTGCGACCACGCTGCCGACCAGGCTGGAGCGAGCAAGCTCAGCGTAAGGCAGCCTTCGCTGGCCGGTGGCATGGAATACCTGTGATCCTCTGGGAAGCACCTTGCTTTCGCTGTAGAAAGGAAACACCGTGCGCCCTGACAGTGCAGCGGCAGCGGCGAGCGCCCGGTCGGCCGCCGGATCTGTGGATACCTCAGGCATCAGGATGTCGATGCCGATGGCCCTGGCCTTTTCTTTCGCAAGAATGCCAAGAAGCCTGGAGTAATACGACCTGGGCCACGGCCATCCTCCAAGCCTCGACAAGGATTCGTCATCGATTGCAATGATGACTATGTCAGGCATCGGGCTCGGGCCGGGCGCAAGCCTGTGGCACAGGTCATATGCTGCGAACTCGATGCGTTCGCCAAGGCTCGTGACATGCGTAGCCGCGACCGCAGCTCCTATGACTATGCCTGCAGCTATTGTCTTAATCCATGTGTTTCGCGGCGCCATGCTCCTGATCTTCTACGCAAGACCTGCTCGTTCCTCCCCGGGTTGGTCGCCAGGGGTCGTGTCGTTTGATTAGCATACAAACCCTGCCAGCGGTTGCCAGTGCCCATATCAGACGCGCTTGAGATTTGCGTGCCTTCGGCAACCCGTGACATAATCAGGAACATGCCTGCACAGCGGCTTTAGATTCGAATGAAGCGCTCCACCGGAGCAACGAATACGATAGCGCCTCCCGCCTGAACTTGCACAGGGATTCCTCCGGACGGCATCTGTCCAGGTCCTGGCGTAAACTGGGGAGCAGTCTGGATGCGTCTGGGACAGCACTTCGTGATAACCTCGATCACCTCAGAAACCCTTTCGTCATCCACACCTATCAGGAACGTCGTATTACCCTCGCGGAGAAATCCACCGGTCGAAGCAAGCCTGGTTGCACCGATGCGCCTCTCCGCCAATGCGTCGAGAAGAGCCGGGGTGTCACTATCTCTGACAATAGCCACCACCAACCTCACCATCATCCCCCCCCTTTGTGATGCCTGCACACCGACGGCGCAGCCGCGCCACACGCGGAAATGCGAGGTGCGGGCGCTCTATGATCGCGGAAAGCAGTAGCAGTGACACAAGACGCACACATGTCCCGGCATAGAAAACGGTCGGGATACCGAATGCATTGTAGAATACATCTCCAAGGAAAGGTGCTGCAAACGTGGCAACGTTCATGAGCATGTTGAACACTGCGACAGCGCTCGCGCTCCTGCCAGGCTTGGAGTACTCGAGGACCAGGTTGAACACGGCGAGGTTGAGTCCCCCGAGGCAGAACCCGGATGCTGCCTGCATCAGATATAGGTAAGTCACCGACCTCGACAGCACATACATGACCGGGAAAACGGCGAGCCCTGCCATGCAGATCAAAAGGACTATCCTGTTCCCCTGGCACGATGCCACCTTCCCCCAGTACACAGAGCTTACGACCGTGGCCATCCCCGCCAGCATTGCGAAGACGCCGATGGTAGTGTTGGACAAAAGCAGCACTTCGACGTGGTATATCGGCCACATCGCCGCAGTGAACCCGAACCCGAACCACAGCATGAAGCAACTCAGCGTGAAGAACTTGAACTTCCGGCCATACTCCTCGTCGGTGAGAAGATCCTTCACCCGTGAAACAATGCTCGCCGCCGGGGCACATGCATCCGGGGACGGTGCCTCCTCGCGCATCCTGGACATAAAAGCGAGGCCAACCCCGGCAAAGACCGTTGCCGCAAGGAAGAGCGCCACGTAGTTGCCGGGGAAAGGCACAACGTCTAGCAGGTACCCTGCAGCAAGCGTCCCGGCGACGCCTGTAAGCCCGACGTACATGTTCCGAAGCCCGAAGATCTCGCCGCGCTGTTGCTCCGGGAACATGTCGCCCACCATGGCCGTCCATGCGACGCCCGATATTGCTCCCGGGATGGACATTAGGGCAACGATCGCCACAAGGGACCCGGCTCTCAGCTCCGGCAGGAATGGGAGGAACGGGATGAAGGCGAGAGGCAAGTAAAGCATCCGGTGCAAACCCGCCCATAGGAGCACCGTTGGAAGCCGGGATCTCTGCCTCTCCACCAGCCCCGCAGCGGGAAGAAAGACAATCGCGTTAACGAGAGCAGGGATTGCGGTGAGAAGGCCGACCAGGAAACTGGAGGCCCCGAGGGCTATGGCGTAAACTCCCAGGAAGGGGTTGACAAGGCCGAAGGCAGCGTTAGTCGCCATCCCTTCGAGAGTGGTGCATATGAAGTTGTGTCGAACTGCGCTAAACGCTCTTCTCCGCGATACTCTCCGGCGCGGCTGCGCAAAGCTGCGGGACGTGCGCACTTGAACATGGGCCATAGCCTGTTGCACCTTCCGCTTGTCTATTCTTCGTACTTCCCGTCCCGGCGCGGCCGCCGCTGAACATAACTGATGGCAACGGCAGTCGCTCCGACGAGCAACGTAAGGTAGTATGTGATGCTCCTCCATAGGATGACAAATACACCAAGAAGCCTGAAAGGCACCACGGAGCCGAAAAGCGCCGCCAGGCTCGCTTCAGCAGCCCCGCTGGACCCGGGCGTAGGAGCGTACGCCGCAGCCAGATAGAAGATTCCCGCTATGCCCATGGTCTGCGCAAAGGGCGGGTCCACCCCGAGACCCCGGAGCAACAGAACAGGGATGAAGAACGCTATCGCCCAGCCCAACAGGCTCAAGACAGTTATCACGATGAGCGCAGGCCTCCGCTCACGCACGAACATCTGAAGGGCCGCGCGGAAATCGTTCGCGCCCGTCCTCACCTTCTCCAGTAGGGCGTCTGCCGCATGGGCCGGGATAACCCTCCTACCGAACCTGTTGCGAAGGACCCGGCCGAGCACGGCGCCGACTGATTCCGGGTAGGCCGTAAAGAAGGCCATCAGTGCAAAAACCAGGATGTAAACCAATAGCCCTACGAAGAGAGCTACTTCAAGCCCCCCGGGGAGATCCCAGGACCGCCGGCCGATGATATACCACGCGGGGAAAATGAGCACCAAGAACAGCCTGGCAAGCGAGCTTATTATGGTCTTCACGGCGATCACCGCGGTGGACTCCCCCGCCCCAAACCCGAGGCGGTGAAGAAGGTACACCTGAAGAGGTTCGCCGCCGGTATCAAAGGGCGTGACGCACGCGGCGAACGCCCCTGCCAGGGTGATTCGCAGCGCGCTCCAGAAGCCCAGCCTGCCACCAATAGCCCGCGTGAGAGTCTCAATTCGGACGGCCTCTAGCACCCATCCTGCCACCACAAGGCCGCCGGCTATGGCCAGACACGCCCGGTTCACTTTGAAGAGGCTGGCCCAACCTTCGCCCCTTCCTGTGAGCCTCATAAGAATGAAGATGACGAAAGTGCTGAAAAGAACCGCCCCGGCCGCCCCACGCACCAGGCTTTTAGTGCTCCTTGGCTGTATCACAGCACCCCGCCTCTCACCAGTCCTAAGCAGAGCCCCGAAGCCCTTCACGTGAGGGGCTGAAATTCCCCACGCGCAGGTTGGGAAACCTCGCACGGATCTCCCGAACAAACTCCTCAACGCCCAGCACCCGCCCCTTCGGGCCAGGCAAGGCACTGGTTAGAACGTCAGGGTCGATGTTGAGGTTCCGCAGTTGCACCATGTCTATACGGGTCCTGTCGATAAAAGCACACAGCGCATCTAGCTCCTCCTCCCGGTCGGTAAGGCCCGGGAAAACGAGAAGGTTAACCGATACGTATACCCCGCTGTCCTTTACTGCGGCCACCGACACCTCAACGTCCTCGAATCTGTACGCTCGAGGGCGGTGGTACAGGTTATAGACCTCGGCCCGGGCGCTTATAAGGCTCACCCTCATGCTATCCAGCCCGGCCGCGCAGATCTTCTTCACATCTTCAGCAGACCCTGCATTCGTGTTGATGTTGATAAGGCCCTCCCCTGCAACCGCCCTTATACTTCTTATCGCACGCGCGATGAGGTCCGCCTGGAGCAGCGGCTCCCCTTCGCACCCCTGCCCAAAGCTGACGATCGCTTCCGGGGCGTCTCTGAGGTGCGGCACCGCGATCTCCACTATCTCCTCCAGCGAAGGAACAAAGTCGATTCGGGCCTGGGGCGACGGACAACACTCAGCAGGCTGCAGTGAGATGCAGCCGATGCACGCCGCAGAACAAGCTGGTGATACAGGTATACCGGCCTCCCACCGCCGGTAGAAGACATTCTGGGCTGTAAAACAGCGGTACTCGAGTGCACACTTGGCCAGCTGTTGCAGGATCCTGTTGCCCGGGAGTTCCCCTACTCTGGCATCCACGAGAGCACTGAGATCAGGAGTGTTATACCAGCGCGGATCCCATCTCGACGGGTCATCGGTCTTCAGCGCTGCTACGTAAGGTTGCCCTCCGCGCATTCCTACAGCGGTGTAACCATAAAGGGGCAGGGTTACAGGCATCTCCGTCCAGTCGAGTGCGTAGGCAGGAAGAAGCGTGCGCGTATAGCCCGCCGGCAGGAGAGCCCCCACGGCCCACCCGGGGAACTCGCGCTCTCCCGACCCGTCGGGGTCGATCCACACAACTTGCGCCTCGCCTGTGGCCTTACTCATGCCGAGCGCCTGGCGGCCGGGCAACATCACAAGGGTGGAACCCTCAGGAAGAGGGATCATGTCCTGGTCGCGCACTTCCCATATGTCGTCCCATGAGCGGCCCAGGGCTATAAGGCCTGGTTCGTCGAACATGGCGCCGTGCTCGTCGGAGTATGCTAGCCAAAACAACGTCTGCCCGTCCCCCAAACTCACCCGGAAAGTCTCGCGCAACAATTATACCTTCCGGGATAGTGCGTCGCAAGAACAGCAAGATTCTTGGTGGATCCGATGTGGATCCGGAACGAGGCCGGTTATGGGAGGATGAACAGCGTTACTGAGCAGGATGCAGAAGTACTTCCTGATTTGGGATGGATTGCCGGTGCCCGTACGAGAGGGGCCGTCCGGGAGCGTACACCGGCAACCCTGTACCAAAACCGCACGAAGACAAGTGGTACGGATTTGCACTGCCTGACCCTGTGCTGCTGCCAGCGCTATGGAAGGAACCTTAGGGGGTTTTGGGGCCGACCGTTTGTTCTCACCTCAAAGTGAAGGTGAGGGCCCGTGGATCGGCCCGTGCTGCCCAGCACGCTGATAGGCTGGCCCGCCGCCACCTGGGATCCCGCGCCGGCCAGCACCTTTGAATTGTGACCGTACCATGTTTCAAGGCCGCCTCCGTGGTCGATAACTACAAGTAAGCCGTACCCGCCTCTCCTCCCTGCGTAGGTTACCTCGCCGCTTGCAGCCGCTGCCACACACCTTCCGGGCTCTGCCGCGATGTCAATGCCGCAGTGCAGGCGCCCCCTGCGCCGCCCGAAGTCCGAGGTGATCTCCCCTTGAAGCGGCCATCGGAGCAACCCCACTGCAGGTAAGTCTCTGGAGGGACTGGATCGCGACGCAAGAGACCGGGAGTTCCTTTGGCTGGCAGGTCTTGGAGGGGAGGCGCCGGGAATGATAAGCGTGGCCCCGGGGGTGAGCGACCCGCGTACGAGAAGGTGGTTCGCAATAGCTATCTCGCCAATTGGCACCTGATAGGCTAAGGATATGATCGAGAGCGACTCCCCACGCGCTACGGTGTGGATTACACCCTTCCCCGTGAGCACGATGATTCTATCGCCTGCTGCGAGGACGTCCGGGTTTCTTATCCCGTTAGCGTGCGCCAGGGTTTCCACGTCGCTTCCATAAGACTCAGCGACTTCCGACAGGGTTTCGCCGCCGGCAACCACGTGGGTCAGGGCCCTGATAGGGGTGCGATCGATGGCTGGGAATAGTCTGCTGCACTCCAGGGCACCATGCATTGACGCTTTTCCGGGCAAGCGAGCCTGCGCCACTATCCCTGATAGAGGTGGGTTAACTGCTCGGCCTCCGGCAGCCCCGGACGTCAAGAGGAGAAAGCACAGGGGAAATGCAAGGAACCTGCTCCCACATCTCATGGCCTCGCTCATTTCTTTCAGAGTCCATGTCAGAGAAGGCTACCCGCCTCCCGTGAAGGGAGGGAAGCTTTGCCTGGTCTTTACTGAGGCTGCAGATCTTACCTCCATTTTATGATATGTGCAACCCAGCCCAGAAGTATACTGCGCGTTAAAGCCACTATCTAGCTCAGCGCCCTCACGTTTTCGGCAAACGCGGACTTCACGACGAGCTGGCGGAATTCCTCGTTGTTCTTGGTGTGGTGCAGTCGCTCGAGCATGAGCTCGGTCATCTCGGCAGAGCCGAGATTCCCCATGGCCCGACGTAAGAGGTACATCATGTCAAGCTCCTCTTCGGTCAGAAGCAACTCCTCTTTGCGGGTCCCGGACCTGTTTATATCGATTGCGGGGAAGATGCGCCTTTCAGAGAGCTTGCGATCGAGATGAAGCTCCATGTTGCCTGTGCCCTTGAACTCTTCATATATCACGTCGTCCATGCGGCTCCCCGTCTCTACCAGGGCAGTTGCGAGAATGGTCAGGCTCCCGCCTTCCTCGATGTTCCGCGCCGCACCAAAGAACCTCTTAGGGCTCCGAAGGGCATTGGGGTCCAGGCCCCCCGACAGCGTGCGGCCGCTCGGCGGTTCAACCAGGTTATAGGCCCTCGCCAGGCGCGTGATGCTGTCCATCAGGATCACCACGTCTTTGCTGTGCTCAACCAGGCGCTTGGCACGCTCGAGCACCATCTCCGCGACACGAATATGGTTTTCCGGTGGAAGATCGAAGGTAGAGCTCGTGACCAGCCCTTTGACGGACCGCTCCATGTCGGTGACCTCTTCGGGACGCTCATCAACGAGCAGCACCAGCATCTCGACCTCGGGGTGGTTGGTAGTTATGGCATTAGCGAGCTTCTTGAGAACCGTGGTCTTGCCTGCCTTAGGGGGTGAGACTATCAGGCCGCGTTGGCCTTTCCCGAGCGGGGCGATGAGGTCTATCATACGGGTCGTTATTTCCTTCGACGTGGTCTCCAGGTGTAACCTCTCGTTAGGGTATATCGGCGTCAGATCCTCAAAGAAAAGCCGTCTCGTGGCTATCTCGGGATCGGTGCCGTTTACAGCTTCGACTCGCAGTAGAGCGAAGTATTTTTCGGTATCCTTTGGGGGCCTTACCTGGCCGGATATCTGGTCTCCCGTGCGCAGCGCGAACCTCCTGATCTGCGACGGTGAGACGTAGATATCGTCAGGGCTCGGATTTAGCCCGGCTACTCTCAGGAAACCGAACCCATCAGCCATGATCTCGAGTATGCCTTCTGCAAAGATAAGACCTTCCCTCTCCGCGCGCACCTTTAAGATTTCGAAGATTAGTTCCTTCTTTCGGAACTTCGTCGCACTCGTAATGCCCAAGTTCTTTGCAATGTCGTAGAGCTCATGAATGGTCTTGGCCTCGAGATCGCTGATGTTCATTGGTTCCTCAGTTATACCTTGTCCGTTTCGCGACATAGATGTATCCTATCCTTTCATTTCGTATTCTACTATTCCAGGCAGCCTGATGTGCCAGGCACGCCCATGTAGCAGCAACCATGCTATTCGCTTGAGCACGGCTTCACAGTCGGCTGACGACAAATCTGCCAGGCAAGCCCCACCTTTGATAGGCCGGAAACGAAGTAGAAACAAGGTGTCAGAGCTGCTCCCGCACGCGGCGTTGGACCCGTGAAGCTACGAACTGGGGAAACTCGGAAAAGGCAACAAACGTAGCATCATCATCGAGTCGGCGCGGTCATCTCACAATCCTCGCTATCAGGTATGATATCCGACTCTCCAGTTACTGATGTGGCATTACAGTCTCCCGGACCACGTGCAAGCATGCTATGGAACTATATGGAAATCCCGGGTGCAGAATGTGAGCCAACTAAACTCAAGACAAGCCACGTTTTCATTCCTTGATGTCGCCGGCTGCGGACCGGCATAGAGGATCGGTAAGAAGTAGACGCCCAAATGTAGGATAGCACCCCAACCCAAGATTTATTTCGCCACAAGAACGGGAATTCCTTCTCTCATCTTGTCTCAGCATACTTCAAGGCTGCCCCGACAAAGTCCCGAAAGAGCGGGTGCGGCCGGTTGGGCCTCGACTTGAACTCCGGGTGAAACTGCGTTCCCACAAACCACGGATGGTCTTTCGCTTCGACTATCTCAACCAGCCGCTTGTCAGGGGAAAGACCGGTAGCCCACAAACCTGACTTCTCCAGCAGGTCCCTGTACTCGTTATTGAACTCGAACCTGTGGCGGTGACGCTCGTAGATTATCTCCTTTCCGTATGCCGCCATCGCGAGAGAGCCTGGCACAAGCCTGCAAGGGTAGGTGCCGAGCCTCATCGTGCCGCCCATCTCCTCAATATCTTTCTGTTCGGGTAGAAGGTCTATGACCGCGTGAGGAGTCTTCGAGTCAAACTCGGAGCTATGCGCCCGTTCGAGCCCGCACACGGAGCGGGCGTACTCGATGACGGCGCACTGGAGCCCAAGGCACAGTCCGAAATAGGGTACTCTGTTCTCCCTGGCGTAGGCAGCCGCAAGCACTTTGCCCTCGATGCCCCTGCACCCGAAGCCGCCGGGCACCAGAATGCCGTCCGCCTGTGCCAGCTCTCTCGTCACGTTGCTGCTGTCCAGGAACTCAGAGTTGACCCACAGCACCTTCACCTCGGCATCGTGGGCGATCCCCGCGTGTCGCAGCGCCTCAACCACGCTAAGATATGCGTCAGGCAGAGCGACGTACTTCCCCACAATAGCTATCGTTACGTGACGTTTCGGGTGGAGGAACCTGTATACCATCTCGCGCCACTCGGTAAGGTCCCTCTCTCTGGCCACGCCCTCAAGTCCGAGGCGCTTTATGACTATGTCGTCAAGCCCTTCCCTCTCGAAGATGAGAGGCACCTCATATATCGTGGACGCATCGACATTGGGAATGACAGCATGCTCATCGATATCGCAAAACAGGGCGATCTTCGCCTTGATCTCGTCGGCCAGGGGCCGTTCCGACCTGCATACAATAACGTCAGGCTGTATACCTATGCTGCGCAGTTCTTTGACGCTGTGCTGCGTAGGCTTGGTTTTGAGTTCCCCTACGGCACCCACGTACGGAATGAGCGTAACGTGGGTATACATAACGTTCTCACGGCCGAGGTCGCTTCTGAGTTGTCTTATCGCCTCCAGGAACGGCAGGCTTTCAATGTCGCCGACTGTGCCGCCGACCTCGACCAGCACTACGTCGGCGTTGGAGTCCTTGCCCACTCGCGTTATCCTGGACTTGATCTCGTTGGTGATATGCGGGATCACCTGCACTGTCCCGCCGAGGAACTCGCCTTTGCGCTCCCGGGTGATCACCGACCAGTATATCATTCCGGTCGTGACGTTGTTGAGTTTACCGAGGTCTACATCCATGAACCTCTCGTAGTGGCCGAGATCCAGATCGGTTTCGGCGCCGTCGTCGGTGACGAACACCTCGCCGTGCTGATACGGGCTCATTGTGCCGGGATCTACGTTAATGTAGGGATCCAGCTTCACTGCAGTGACCTTGAGACCCCTACTCTTAAGCAGCCTTCCGATGGAAGCAGCAGTGACGCCTTTGCCGAGCCCCGAGACAACGCCGCCCGTTACGAAAACGTACTTTGCCAAATCCGTCGTTCCCTCCTGATCCCGCCCTCAAATAGCAGCACAGACGCTGAGTCAAGCGCCACAAATCCATGCCACTTCTCACTTGTAGCTCATCACATAAACCGTCGTGTCCCTGGGCAGCGACCCCTCGCTGAACCTAACCTCGTTAGAGTCGCATCGGACCACGTTATTGCAGCCCGCCAGGAATTCGTCAACCCCCGCAATGGGTATCCCCACGACAGGGGTTCTGTAATGCATCGGGATGGCCGCCCTGGGCGAGGTTTCCTCCACAAGCCGCCTGGCTCCTGCTGCGTCAATCGTGTAAGTCCCGCCCACAGGCACGAGCAGTACATCGATTCTGCCGATGGCGTCCAGTTGGCGGCGGGACAGGTCGTGCCCGAGGTCGCCCATATGCACTAACCTGATGCCGCCCATCTCCATCACAAAAATGGAGTTAGCCCCGCGCTTCGCACCGCCCTCGGTATCGTGAAAGCTGGCCACAGGGTAGATCCTGATCCCATCGCCCTGGTATTCTCCTTTTCCCCTCAGCACCGCAGGCTTCCCCCGCACCGCTGAAACGTTGTTATGGTCGAAATGCTCGTGGCTTACTGTTACAACGTCAGCCTCGACGGCAGGAACGGGGTACCCGACGGTTGCGTCGAACGGGTCGGTCAAAACCCTGATACCAGTGGGAGAGGTAATGAGGAAGCAAGCGTGGCCGAACCACCTGATCGCCGCCTCCCGCCCTGCAGCGCAGGCTGTAGTCCAAAGAAAGGAGCCCGCCGTAACAACCGCTGCACCAACCGAAAGGAGCTTCGTGAGCATCTCCATACCCCCTCACTCCATGGAGTGGACATCAACGCACTCTGCGGGGCCGGCGCCATCGTGTTCCTCGTTATCCGAGAGAACGCCGTATTTCTCGAAAAGCATCCTGGTAGCCCTGTTTCCTGCAAACGCAATGACACCCATGTATAGCAGGCTGAACGCCGGGGCAAGGAAAACGCACAAGGCAGTGATAGCAACCTCAAATACCAGAATGACAAGGGAATAAAGCGGGTTCGCCAGCACAAGCAGCGCAGCCCGCTTGAGAATCTTCCGAAGCCCGGCGTCCTGCTGGACCATGATGGGGAAGTAATATGGCGTCATCATGGCGAGAAAGAGCAAGGCGTAAAGCCACAGGCCGCCTATGACCTTGACGGCCATGCCCGGCCTTGTCAGAAACCAGACGATGTCAACCACGACGACTCCCAGGACCCCCACGTGTGCCGCCATGACGCCCAGGCTGCGCAGGAAGAACTTCCGCAGGCCGATGACGAAGTCGCGGGCTACCGCATCACGCCCGTTCAAGATGAGCCCTGTCACATGAAAGGCCGCCCCTGCTGGCGGGGCGGCGACGACGAGCACCACGGGCACCATCGCGACGAAAGACCTTATGAAAAAGCTCAACACGAACGCAGCACATGCGAGCCACGCAAACCAGGCGAGGCTCAACAGCACCACGGTTCCGAGGTAGCCATAAGCGTCCGCCAGCGAACCTCTCACCACGGCGCCTGCTCTCAGCACCTCATCTTTTGGCCCTTGCATCACTGCCTCCCACTTTCCGCGTACCCGGGCAACTACATCTTCTCCGGCGCAGAGATGCCCAGGGTGTCAAGGGAGTTCTTGAGAACGATGCCGACCGCTTTCGAAAGCACCAGCCTTGCTGACGTCAGCGCGCCATCATCATTTATGACCCTACAACTATTGTAGAACGAATGGAACAATCCTGCAAGGTCAAGAGCATATTTTGCCAACCGGTTGGGTGCACGCTCTCCAGCGCTAGCAGCCATTTCGTCGGGATACGCCGCGAGCTTTCGGATGATATCGAGTTCGACTCCCTCCGTCAACCGGGAGAGGTCCGCTTCCTCAGCGCCTACAAGCCGTATACCGTTCTCCCTGGCCTGCCTGAAGATGCTGCATATACGCGCGTGCGCGTACTGGATGTAATAGACCGGGTTCTCCTGAGACTGTTCCCTGGCAAGATCCAGGTCGAAATCGAGGTGGCTCTCGATGTTCCTCATGAGCAGGAAATAACGGGCTGCATCGCGGCCGACATCGTCCAGGAGATCGTCCATCGTCACGAATTCCCCTGCGCGCTTTGACATCTTCACGCGCTCGCCCTTCGAAAGGATAGACAAGAACTGGAGAAGAAGCACCTCCAGACACTCGCCGGGGTAGCCCAAAGCCTGGATGCCCGCCCTGGTCGGCACGACATGGCCGTGATGATCAGGCCCCCAGATATCTATTACAAGCTCGAAGCCTCGATCCAGCTTGTTCTTGTGGTAAGCTATGTCGCCTGCAAGGTACGTGTACTCGCCGTCGCTCTTTACGAGCACCCTGTCTTTGTCGTCCCCGAAAGCGGTCGTGCGCAGCCAGGTTGCGCCGTCCTTCTCGTACACCATGCCTTTCTCCTGCAGGATGTCCAGCATCTCTTGGGTCGCACCGGCCTCGACGAGCCTCCTTTCGCTAAACCAAACGTCAAACACCACCCCGAATCGGCCGAGCGACCTCTTCTGGTTCTCCAGCATCCGAGAAAGCGCGAACTCTCGGAAAAAACGTCTCCTTTCGCTCGGCGCCATAGTCTTCAGGTTCTCACCATGCTCTTTGCTCGCCTCGCGCGCAAGGTCGATTACATATGCGCCCTGGTAGCACCTGTCGGGAAATTCCACGTTTTCGCCTTGGAGCTGGCGGTACCTTAGCTCCACCGACTCGCCGAGCACCTCGACCTGGTTTCCAGCATCGTTCACATAATACTCCGTGCTCACGTCATACCCGGTAGCCCTCAAGATGTTCGCAAGGCTGGCTCCCACCGCAGCGGCACGTGCGTTGACGACGTTCATCGGCCCCGTCGGGTTCGCGCTCACGAACTCGATCTGCACGCGCTTGCCGCCGCCGAGGTTGCTTCGCCCGTATGCGGCCCCGCAGGATTCTATAGCTCGAAGCGTCTCCTCAAGCCAGGCGCGGTTGAGGAAGAAGTTGATGAAGCCGGGCCCTGCCACCTCGGCGCGCTCGACGTAGCGCGTTTCTATCTCCCCCGCGTGCAGCTTGCTTGCTATCGCCTCCGCGATCTGCCGGGGAGCCCGGCCAAGTTGTCTTGAGAGAACCATGGCAACCGTCGTGGCAAAGTCGCCATGCGCCCTCTCACGTGTGTATTCCACAGGCACCTCCAGCGCCTCTAACGAACCAACCGCCGATGCAAGTTCGCTCCGTGCAATTGCGCCAGTTACTACAGTTCGGATTTCTTGCCTGACGTCATCTGCTATGTTGCGCAATACGCCGCCCTCCTCCCCCCGCGGTCTCTCGATGTATTATAGCACAGATGCGTGGAGCGCGCCTGCCATCTCGTCCTCATTCTCGAACGGCCCTACCGCGGCCAGGCTCAACTTCTCCTTCTTGAAAAGCTCTCCCGCCACGTCAGCGATGTCCTGGGCGGTCACAGCCTCTACCTTTCTCATGATCTCCTCCACCGGGATGATCTTGCCGGTAAGCACCATATGCTCCCCGTTGCGGAGCGCCAGGTTGAGCGTGTCCTCCAGCCGCAGGGCAAGGCTTCCTCTATAAAAGTCCTTCGCCTTGCGTAGCTCCTCCTCGCTAACCTCCTCATCACGCATCCGGACGAGCTGCTCCAGGATAACCTGAACGGCGCTCGGCCCATTCTTCGGATCTACCCCCGCGTAGACCCTCATTATCCCTGTATCAAGGTAGGCTGAATACTGCGAGCCCACCGAGTACGCAAGGCTTCGCCTGACTCGCACCTCCTGGAATAGCCTCGAACTCATCCCCCACCCGAGCACCACGTTAAGCAGTTCCAGGACATAGCGGCGCGGATGGAGACGCTCGTACCCTGAAAGCCCGAGCGCGAGGTTCGCTTGCTTCGTCTCACGCTTCTCTACCTTGACAGCCGGGCCTTCAGTCCTCTCTACAGCAGGCGCGAAGATGCGGTGCCTCTCGCCAGTCTTGCTTGCGAATTGGCCTGCCACCGCGTCCTTAACTTCTTGCCTGCTTACCTTTCCTGCAACGGAGACCACGATGTTCTTGGGTTGGTAGAGGGACTCGAAGTAGTCCAACACCGCTTCCCGGGAAACGGATCTGATGA
>JBFMGS010000024.1:2236-30662 GCA_040752635.1 Bacillota bacterium | reverse complement strand
CATAGCTATCTCGGCTAAAAACCAGTCTTGATCCCGAGCCGCGGGCTCGACCACGAGACGGTATCTACTGGAGTTGGGCTGCGCGGCATCGACTGTCTCGACAGAGTTCGGCCCCGCGGCTCGGGGATCACTGCTATCCACCAGCCTCTGGCGAACTGGAGGCTCAGCCAGGACGGCGTGCAGCCGCCGCATATTCGTCAACGAGCCGCTTAAGCCCGTCACGTGTAGTACTTGTCAAGGTGCCCTTTCCAGTTTTCATGTCTATACTCGGGGGAGTTCACGTACCCGGCATCTCGGTTTGGCCACTATCTCCCTAACCTCAAAAGCTCTGAAGAAGCTCCCACTGAATGCTGTTCTAACTACCAGAGCGGTGTCGAGGCCCTTGTAGGTGCCCGCACAAGATATGATCTCGTCACCCTCGTTGACCGCGCCGGTGTCGGTAGCCATGACCGCCGCCTCAATGGCGATCTTCGCGCCCGCACCGAACACCTCGAGGGTCTTGTCCATGATGGCCTCCGGTGTCGGGTATTCCCACTTAATCGTCCGGGATGGAGGAGCGAGAGGCCTCGAACCTTGAATGATCCTCGCCCCGTTCTTTAGCAACAAGTCTCGGATATCCGAGTACTCTTCTTGCACATCCCCCATTCGAATTCACTTCCCCCTGCACTTAAGACACTTCACAGGTATAAAGCAACGGATGCGAAGGCCTACCACTTGACCCACTTCTTGACCCACTTCTGCTCAATGCTCGCGTCCACGGTCCCACACCCCCGACAACGTGTCGCCCCCTACGGAATCCGCTACCTGCAGCCAGCGTCAGAAACATCATAACAGGACTCGGTGCCGCACCTACAACAAGGTGGTCGAGGGTGGTCGACGGAGGCAGGCCTTACCTCCTGCCAGTTAGCATAAGGCTTGCTTCCTGCTCAGAATAGCGCTTGTATAGCTCCACGCACTCATCTTCCAACACGCCGCCAAGGTAGTTGTGGACTCTCTGCTTAAGGTACTCAACGGCTCCGATGGCTTTGCGGGTCTGTATATAGTTATCGGGCATACCAAACACGACATTCCGAATGTTCGTCTGGACAATGGCCCCAAGGCACATCACGCAAGGCTCAACCGTGGAATAGATGATGCATTTGCTGCCATACTCGTACAGATAAGGAGCGCAGGCCATTAGCGCATTGAGTTCAGCGTGCGCGAGGCAACTCCTGCCGGTCATAAACCTGTTGGACGCCCTTCCTACTATCCGGCCGTCATGGACTATGACCGCACCGATGGGCCTGTCCCCTCTTTCCAGAGCGTTTTCGGCTTCCTTTAAGGCTTCCCGCATGAACCTCTCATGGTCGATACTTGCGAATGGTATCATTATGACGCCTCCCGTCAGGCCTTAAACTTGAGTTCCACGGTCTTACGTGATTGTTGCCACAACCCAGGAGCCAACCGCATCAGACCCCACACCGTGGTACATCCTTGCGAGCGCTAAGTCCTCCGTCTCGTAGAAGTGGATGCTCTCTATTGGTGGAAGCTGCCTGGCGACGCCTTTGATGAAGTCGATGTTGGAAGTCGACATGCAACAGTGTGTTGCGGATATCAAGATAGCCAGGATGATGGCGCCGCTCTCTCTTGCTACGAATACTTTAGCATCGGGGTCTGGCGGCGAAGCTCCGCCGGGTTCGCCGATGTAGCTGAAGAAATACAGGTTGTTGGCATAATCCCGCTTCAAGAAACGGACAAGTTCGTCCGTGTACCTGCTCCGCTCGAGCTCCACGAGAGCACCGCTCCTTTAGGGGATATCCTGGGGTTCGGCCCCGGCTGCCCGCGGGAGGTTTACGGCAGGGAAACCCTGGCCCTCCCGTTTTCTCCTGTGTATTGCCTGTATTCTTCCTTCTCGCCGCTCTTCCTCCTCTAAGTTACGGCAGTCGCGGCTGGTAGTATCAACTGTCGGAGAGAAGGAATGTGCTTACTGTTGGGGAATGAACATTCTAAGAAAGGAATGTGTCCGGACTATTCTCGACGCAGTCCGAGTATGTGCCAGTTATGGTTATGCGGAGGGATTAGGATGGTTGACGCCCATGTTCACATAGAACGAGGCCCTTACACAATGGAGTGGATATGGTCCTTCGTCGATTACGCCGGGCAGCGAGGCATCACCGACCTCTACCTGCTGGAACACTCCCACAGGTTCAGGGAGTTTGGCAAAGTTTACAAGCATGTCAACGTACATGATCCTGATATCGGAGCCTATCAGAGGAATTGGCTTGGCCGCAAGATGCAGCGTTCTTTGGATGAGTACGCTCAGTTGATTGAGGAGATACGGAAGGAGGACTTCCCCATCTCCGTGTACTGCGGCCTTGAGGTGTGTTACTTCCCTGGAGAGGAACAGGAGATAGCTGCCGTGACCTCCGGTTACAAGTGGGACTTCCTTACTGGAGCAGTCCACTGGATTGACGGATGGGGGTTTGATCATCCAAGCACGAGCGAAGTTTGGAACAGGAAGGATGTGGACCAGGTTTACCGACGGTACTATGGGCTGGTTAAAGACCTAATAGAGTCCGATCTCTTTGATCACGTGGCACATCCTGATTCGGTGAAGTGCTTCGGTTACCATCCAAGGGCGGACTTCATTGACTCATATTGGGCAATTGCCTCCGCTGCTAGGAAACACTGCGTCAAAGTTGAGTTCAACAATGGGCTGCGGATCAACTATGGCCACAGCGAGCTGGGTCTCAACAGAGATCTGCTTGCCTGTTTACAGCAGGAGGGAATTGAGATAGTGACAGCTTCAGATGCCCATAAGCCCGAGGACGTTGGACTCTACATTGACGAGGCCGAGAGGATTATTGGTCGGCACGGCGCATCACAGCAGGATGGCAACTTCTTTCCATGCAACTTCCGACGAGGCTGGCCTTCTCGAGTCCCAGAGCGTCCATGAACCGGCTCAAGATCCTGGTGAAGTACTCAATAAGGGACGACGACTCTAACATCGTCCATCGGGAAATGCCGTTCGTCTCTTGTGACTAAAGGCACCCCGAGGTAGCCAGCAGTCGCGGCAATTAACGCGTCCGGCAGCTTGACACCGTGGCTTGCGCCCCACTTCTGCACGTACATGCCGCCACGGCGGGCTATGTCTTCCCCTACACGGACGGCTTTCATTGTCGATACCAAACGTCCGACTGCTTCTTCATTCTCGGGGGACGCCCCGGATAAGCCAGAGAAGAGCTCCGCTAACGAGATCACAGAGTACGCAAGTTCAAGTGCCGGGGACTGGCGGGTCACGTCCCTCAACCACTCGCGGGCTTGAGGATAGCCTCTGAGGTGATCTATGAGGACGCATGTATCCAGGAGATACCGCACCCCCATCCCTGCCATCGCCTCCTTTTCTCCTCCCTCATTACCCCTGGTCATTTCCGGCTTCTCCCTTCGCGAGTCGCTCCAGCCTCTCCTCCCACCCGGAACGGAGTCTGCGGACGAATTCCACGCTGTCCACATCCCGCCACTCAGGCACAGTCCCAAAGGTATCGTCCAATACCTTTAAGCGACGTTCAACCGCATTTCGTGCGAGGTATTCGGATATCGCTTCACGCACGACGTCCGCCATGGGCACTGATCTCATCTTGCTGAGCTCTTCAAGCGCGGTTTTCTGCTCGGCAGTGAGGTAAATCTGTGTGCGCTCCACTCTCATTCACTCCTTTCGTTTAACTGTATACATCTACACTATACATTACATTCCTCATGCTGTCAATACTCCCCTTTCCTCCGGGAAGTCTCCCCGCAGAAGTCATGCCTGGATTGCCTTCTCAATAGTATAGACGCTGGTCATTCGAAGACCCTTCGAGAAGAAGCACCCTGGCGGGTGCAGCGTCGACCCCGATAACGTTCAGGGGGGGCAATGATGAGGAAGTACCGTCCGGGAGGGACATCCGCCAGGCGCAGGCCTTCGAGAACGAGGACGCCGGTGCGAAAGAAAGCCATGTGGCTCGGGTGGCCGGGCTGGTCGCGCTCGATGCCCAACGTGTCTATACCGACGCCGCGTACCGGGACGCTCGCCAGGTACTCGGCCGCATCTGACGTAAGGCACACGAATCCGGGGTCGAAACCCTCGACGTACGAATCCCTCGTCCTGACGAGGACGAACTCGCCGGCGGCGTAATTCGGAAAGCGGGCAGGCGCGGCGCCCCACGGCCGGTACCGTGAACTGGCGGGGCAACAGGTCGTCCAGGAAAAGGCTGTGGATCGCGGGAAACAGCTTTCGCCGGGCGAGGTCTCCGGTCGATCCGAAGATCTCTATAGTGGGAGTTCCCGCCGTCAATGATAATGTCGCCTTACGACAGGAAACGCGTCAGGCGATAAAGTTTCTTCCGACTTCGCCCCCTTGTGGCAGGTCTCTAGACCGGGTTCAGCGTGAAACCTACGAGCCAACCCGTGCTTGTATGAAGTCCAATACCTGTTGCGCCATGGAGAGGGCCATTTGCGCGTCGCCTTCCGTGTACGCGTCCGCAGGTATGCCACCCGGAAGACCATTCGGGTATCGCGTCGGGATGTAGTACTTGTCCAGGGGCCCTGCGACGCCGATAAGTTTCTTGAAATCGACATCGATTTCGGCAGCATCCAGGCATAACTCAGCAACAGAATGGCCCCAAACGGTTTCCGCACCTTCCGAATACAGAAAGCCCTTCAGTGCCTTTTCAGCGGCTTGCTGTGCGAGGAAACATGCCAAGTTAAACCGGCCGCCGTCCGAAGCGTAGCGAGCGTCATCTAGGTCACGCTGAGCTTGCAGGACCCACCGCCTAGCCTCCTCACTCGCATCCCTTCTCATACAGCACCCTCCCCTCTCTTAGGACCTGTCTTACAAAGCTGCTGCTCTCTTTTAGGCGCTCGATCTCCTCGGGAGTGTACACCAATATGTCTGTTGCCACTCGGGGCTGCACAGCAGAATAGACGTCGTCCAGCCTCTCCAAGAAACGCTTGTCGGTTTTCTCAACCACAATCAGATCTACGTCACTGCTGGAACCCACATCGCCCCGAGCGAGCGAGCCGAAGAGGACGATCTTTTCAACACCACGATTCTGCAGAATGCTAACGATCCTTTCCATTTCTTCAGTAAGCCGTTTCACCCTGTCGTTCTTGTCTGGCAACCTGTAGCCCATTACACACCCGCCCTCGCCGCCGACTTACGACTCCGGCATTCCTACTATATCATGGCACATGTCTGCCCACAATTGCGAACGTACAACGCCTCGGCGGAGCTTGCCGTCCCAGGCGTTCTCTGGTAAAATCAAACTGCTCAATGACCGGTTCGGCGAGTGCACTCGGTGCATCGACGCATGCACCACAGGGGCCCTGCGAGTCACGAACTTCCGAGATTATCCTACCAGGCTAGAAGACTCTCTGGATGTGGGTACATGCGGAGCGTGGATCGGAAAGAGTTGGCGCGCAGGGAACCTGTGTTACGATTGCATGCTTGCTTGCCCTTGGGGCCGCACAAATAGCCGGCCTGCGCCTGTCAGAGAAGACCCATCCGTCAAAGTATCGTCAAATCAGTAGAATGCCTCTTACGGGTTCGCAGCGGTTGCACACGCTCGCAAACGCGACTCCTGTCAAGTACCTCTCGTAAACCAGACTACGACCTGTGTTTAGCAGGAGCCAGGTGATCAGTTGGAGAAACTCGTTTTGTCTTGCAGATTTCAAAGACGGATGCGTGGTGGACATGCACGACCAGACCCTTTACTACAACGCCAACATATACACCATGGACTCGCGGGTTCCCCGCGCATCGGCCGTGGCAATAAGGGGCGATAGAATCGTTGGTCTCGGGACGCGTGCGGAGGCGGAATCCACTCTCTCGGGGCCTTACGACACCGTCAACGTACAGGGTCTGACGGTGGTGCCGGGGTTCACCGACTGCCACATCCATTTCCTATGGTACGCCTTGGGGCTACGCCGGCTAAACCTGGACGGCGTCCTGTCCATCGGGGAAGTTGCGCGCAGGGTCAGCGAGAGAGCCACGCAGGCGCGGCCCGGGGAGTGGATTCTGGGGCACGGTTGGAATAGAAGCCTGTGGCCGGAGGGGGACACACCTAGCCGCCTGCAGCTCGACGCAGTATCGCCAGCAAACCCCGTCGTGCTCACCAGCAAGGACGGACACACAGAGTGGGTCAACTCGCTTGCGCTTGCTGTTGCAGGTATAGACAGGGATACGCCCGACCCTGACGGTGGCAAGATCGAACGGGACCCGTATACTGGCGAGCCGACGGGCATACTCCGCGAAAACGCCCAGGGCCTGGTCGATCGGGCCATCCCTACCCCCGATCTCTGCGCTTGTGAGAGCGCCATCGCTGAAGCTATCCCGCAGATGCACGAGTTTGGCGTCGTCGGCATCCATGATTGCGAGGATGAGCTTGCATTTCGAGCGTTCCAGAACCTTGCTTCCAGGGGCGAGTTGGGGCTGCGGGTCCTCATGATGATCCCGCGTTCGAACCTCGATGCAGCCATCCGGCTCGGACTCCAAACCGGGCTAGGAGATCCTACCCTGCGCGTGGGGTCGCTAAAGGTTTTTGCCGATGGTGCACTCGGTTCACAGACAGCGGCGCTCCTGGAGCCATACATCTGCAACCCGGACAACATGGGGATCACCGTGACACCCAAGGAAGAGCTGGTCGAGATCATCACTCAAGCCTCTCGCGCCGGCATCGCCGTTGCAGTGCATGCCATCGGGGACCGCGCAAACAGGGACGTGCTCGACGCCTTCGAGAAAAGCGCGAGCACACTCTCCGCGAGCATGCTCTCACGGGACGCGCAGACGCTTTTCCAGGAAAGCCAGCCCGCTTCGCGCTGTGCGACGTCCATGTCAGCCGAGCACGATGCTCACATGGCCGGCGGCACTACTCGGGACAGCTCAAGCATAGGTCAGAGACGGCTACGGCACCGGATCGAGCATGCCCAGCTCGTTCACCCCGACGACCTGCGGCGATTTGCGGCCCTCGGGATCATCGCGTCTGTCCAGCCCGTCCACGCCACGTCCGATCGGTACATGGCGGATCGGCACTGGGGCGAGCGCGCTTCGCGCGGATACGCTTACAGGTCTCTCGCAGATGCCGGTGCGCGCCTAGCGTTCGGGTCCGACGCACCCGTGGAAGTCCCCGACCCAATAACGGGCATCTTCGCCGCCGTCACCCGCAAACGTGCCGACGAAGTGCTGATGCCTGGCTGGCATACGGAAGAGTGCCTTTCGGTGGAGCAGGCAGTGCACGGCTACACGTTGGGCGCCGCGTACGCGTCCGGCGAAGAAACCATCAAAGGGTCGATCTCCGCCGGAAAGCTCGCGGACTTCGTCGTCCTCTCGCGGGATATCTTCGCCATCCCTCCAGACGAGATTATACAGATAAAAGTCCTGACCACGGTGTTGGCAGGGCAGGTCGTGTTCGACAGAGTCGGGCTCAAGGGCTGAGTTGACCCCCGAGGGCACTCACCGTCCCCGAAGGGGCTGCCGGTGCTTCTACCAGGCATGGCACCTGCCGCCCCGCGGGGCGGGAACGTGGGTTGTGGCTGGTTAATATCATGGTAGTTCCGCGCGCTTTGTTGTACTGCCTCAGAAACTCATGCAACCGTCTCTGCGTCACCACGTCAAGCCCGATCGTGGGCTCGTCGAGAAACACCAGCCGCGGGGAGTGGAGCAGCGCGCCCACCAGCTCCATCTTCATCCGCTCCCCGAGGGAAAGCCTCCTCACCTGAACGTTCAACAAGTCCTCAAGGCCGAGGAGGGACGTCAGGTCTGAAAGCATTTCCTTGAAGCGGCGCTCAGGGACTTCGCAGATCTCCTTGTTCAGCGAGGGCGAGCCAAGGGACCCAAAGGAACCTCATCGCCAAGCGAGTGAAGCGCCTCAAGGCGTCACAAAAGCCTGTTTCATCGTGCTGAGACGCCGAGGCGCAGAGAAGACGTTGGGAGGCATTGAGATGACAGTGTGTCGCCGCTGCTGAACGCAACTGCTTTCGCCTCTGGAGCAGCGTTCTGTGGCACGCACGCGGCTATCGCAGTTCGAGGCGGCTCAAGATCTCCCTGGCTGCGATCACGCCCGAGGCAGAAGCCTGCATGAGGCCCCGGGTGACGCCCGCGCCGTCGCCGATGGCAAACAAGTTCTTCACCTGCGTCTCGAGAGAACTCGTGACGGCGAGCCGCGACGAGTAGAACTTCACCTCTACTCCGTACAGCAGCGTGTTGCGCCCATAGACCCCCGGCGCCACGACGTCGAGCGCCTTCAGCATCTCGATGATGCTCACGAGATGCCTGTAGGGGAACACGAGGCTCAAGTCGCCAGGGGTTGCATCCTCGAGCGTGGGCACGACGGTCCCTTTCGCCAGGCGCTCCCTGGTAGACCGCCGCCCAGTGATGAGGTCCCCGAGCCTTTGAACGATTACCCCGTTACCAAGAAGATTTGCGAGGCCGGCCACGTACTTTCCGTACGCTATCGGGTCCTTGAACGGCTCAGTGAAGGTCTTGCTCACGAGAAGCGCGAAGTTGGTGTTCCCGGTCTTCTTTTCAAAATGGGTGTGGCCGTTCACGGTGATGAGACCGTCCGAGCTCTCTGTAACAACCTCGCCGTAGGGGCACATACAGAAGGTGCGAACCTTGTCATCGAACGACCGCGAGTGGTAGACAAGTTTGGACTCGTACGCCACATCGGTGAGCGGCTCCGCAACCACCGCCGGAAGCTCCACGCGCACGCCGATATCCACGGGGTTGATGGCCATGGAAAGGCCGAGCCTGCGCGCCTCGGAGGAAAGCCACTCCGCTCCCTCCCTGCCCGGGGCTACAATGACATACGTGCCGCGCACGGTTCGACCCTTCGAGGTCTCGACGCCGACGACCTTCCCATCTTCCACGAGTATCCTCATAGCACTCTCGCGGAGTGCTATGTCAGCGTAGCGCGCGAGGTCGTTCTTCATTCCCTCCAGCACTTCTTTGGTCTTGCCTGTCCCAAGGTGCCTGATCCTCGCAGGGATGAATTTCAGCTCCGCTAGCAGGGCTTTGCGCTCCAGCTCGTGTATGGCTTCCTCGTCTCCGCCGTAAACCTTGGTGGGAGCGCCGAATCCCAGGTAGATGCTGTCTACATACTCGACCAGTTCCTTCAGCCTCTGGTCGCTGATGTATACGTCGAGCATCCCGCCGACCTGCGTCGATAGGGTGAGCTTCCCGTCGCTGAACGCCCCCGCACCGCCCCAGCCGGACACAACGCTGCACGGCTGGCACCTTCTGCACGGGCTTTTCCCTTCGCTCGACGGGCACGCACGAGCCTCGAGGTCGGGCCCCTTCTCGATTATAATCGTCTTAACATGGCCGCCCCTGGCCCTGGCAAGCTCAAGTGCACAGAAAATGCCAGCCGGGCCGGCGCCTACGATAACCACGTCATAGTGCTCTCGTGTTGTTCCTGCCGTCACAAGCCAACCTCTCCTTCACCCGCACGCGATACCTTGCGACCCAACTCCTGTCATTACCCGCCGGCCTGGCTCGGCGCCTTTGTGATGAATTCAAGCTCCCTGGAGACCGCAAGGTTACCCGCGCGATCCCTCGAAAGCACCCTGAACCTGTATTTCGCAGACGGCTTTAGATCCTTGAGCCGGATATGATGCAGCATGGTCATGTCTTCATCACGGACCCTGGACGTCTCTTTCTCCTTCTCAGCGGCGTACTCGACTGCCGAGTCAGACTCCTCGTCCGTCGCCCATACGATCTCCGCCGCCGTGGGCTCGATCTTGACCACATCGGCCCAAATGAACTTCGGAGGAACCGTGTCCAGCACGATCCTGACCGACACGGGAGTCGAGACGTTTCCGGCCTTGTCCTGGAACCGCACGTACACCGTCTTTGTGCCGTCGCCAGGCAGGAGGTCCCATTCCTTCGTGAACTGGTACATGGTCCACCTGCTCCAGGTAGCTCCATCGTTGCTCGCGGACACGTTGAGTATGCCGCTCGTCCGGTCGCCCGCACTGAGGCAAAGGGTGACCCGCGTGCTGTTCGTGTATTGTTTTCCTTCGTTTATTTCAAGAGATCCCCATGGCGGCTCCCGGTCGAGCACTATAGACGCTTCTGCGATTATGGCCGCGCGCGGCTCCAGAGCGTAGTACACAACGTTGACAGGCTTCCTGCCGTCGCTCTCGCCGCGAAGCCTCCACTCGATCATCGGAGTCCGCCAGTCGTGCCATCTGAAGGTGTTGTCCCCTGCCGCGAGGAAAAACCCTCTTGCGGGGACCGACATAGTCATACCGAGAGTAAGGGTCACATGCGGTGCGATTGCGTACGCAGCCCCGCTGTTAACGAAAACGACCCCCTGGAGCGCCTGCGCGCCCCCGCTCGTGCTGGGGCCAACACCCGCAGGGGTGCCGCTCCGGACGGCTGCTCCGGACGTCTTGTCGGAACCTGTAGCCCTCACTGCTGGGACCGTCTTGGCGCTGGGGAGATGCAGTTGCATGCCTAACGACAGCCTTTGCAGGTACGATCGAGCAACCGGGTTCTCAGCGAAAGCCTCGAGCGCCCGCGAGAACAGCTCCGCCGCGGCCGTGGTGTCTCCTGCCTCAAACCTGGCGATGCCGAGCAGCGTGTAAACGATGTCCCGGTCCTGCTCCGCGGCAAGTTTCAGGGCCTCGTTCAGCTCGGAACAGGCCTCGCCGATCCTTCCCAGTTCCAGCAAGACCTGCCCCAGCGCAAGCCTCGCGCGAAGCTGGCTCTGCGCATCGCCCGCGCGGCGCAAGCTCTCGCCAAATGCCTTTTCGGCTTCGCTTTTCCAGCCTCTACACCAGTACAGGTAGCCAAGGCAGTCATACGCCTTGGTAGTTAGCGCGCCCTCGGGGTCCGCCTTGACGGCACGGGAAAACGCGGCGACCGCCTCTTCAAACATGCACCTTTCCATGTAGGCAGTGCCGATGGAGATATCGTCCCTGCTCTCCTGACTGGACAGCTCACGCACTGCCAGGGCGGGCGCGGTCCAGAACCCACAGCACAAAGCCAGCGCAATTCCAGCCGCGACTGCGGATTGGGCCAACCTCCGTGTCCCTGCGGCATTTCTTGTCATAGGGCACACCTCAGTTCTTCATGCGGCACAAGCGCCTCAAGCATCGTCAGACCCCGACCCTGCAAGGGGCCCCAGCCTCGCAAGCCCCTCGACCCAAACCTCCCACGTCTAGGAAGGAGAATGTCAGGGGTATATCCTGTTCAGGAGCCTCGGGAACGGTATCGTTTCCCGCACATGGTCCAGGCCGCATATCCAGGCGACGGTCCGCTCCACGCCGAGGCCAAAGCCGGAGTGAGGCACAGAGCCGTACCGGCGGAGATCCATATACCATTTGTATGCCTCGGCAGGGAGGTTGTGCTCCCTGATGCGGCGCTGGAGGAACTCCGGGTCGTCTATCCTCTGGCCCCCGCCGATGATCTCGCCGTAGCCTTCCGGCGCGAGGAGATCCGCAGACAGGCACACCTCGGGCCGGTCCGGGTCAGGTTTCATGTAGAACGCCTTGCAGGTCGTGGGGTACCTGTGGACGAACACGGGGAGATCGAATTCATCCGCCAAAATCGTTTCGTCCCCGCCGCCGAAATCGTTACCCCACTCAAACTCGACGCCGTGCCTTCGCAGCACGCCAACGGCCTCATCGTACGTGATGCGCGGGAAAGGCGGCCTGACCTTCTGAAGCTTCGAGGTGTCTCGCTCCAGGACCGCAAGCTCGCCCGCCCTCTTTTCGAGCACTCTTTGCACCACGTAGCTGACCAGATCCTCTTGGAGCCGCATGTCGCCGTCCAGGTCAACCCAGGCCATCTCAGGCTCGATCATCCAGAATTCCGTAAGGTGCCTGCGAGTCTTGGACTTTTCGGCGCGGAAGGTCGGCCCGAAGCAGTAGACTTTCCCAAGGGCCATGGCGGCCGCTTCCATGTAGAGCTGGCCGCTTTGCGTAAGATAAGCCTTGGTGTCAAAGTAGTCCGTCTCGAAAAGCGTGGTTGTGCCCTCGCAAGCAGACGGCGTCAGGATAGGCGCGTCCACCAGGACGAACTCGTGCTCGTCGAGAAAATCACGGATGGCCTTCACGATCTCGTCCCTCACCCGCAGGATGGCAACCTGCCTCGGAGTGCGAATCCAGAGGTGCCTGTGGTCCATGAGGAAGTCGACGCCGTGCTCCTTAAGGGATATAGGATATTCTTCGGCGATGGACACAGGCTTTATGCCGGACACAGTGATCTCGTAACCGCCCGGCGCTCTTCTATCAGCGCGCACAGTGCCCCGGACTATGAGGGACGACTCCTGCGTAAGATTTTCGCACGCAGCGAAATCCTCATCGGGCACCTGCCCCCGGACGGCCACCGTCTGGATGAAGCCTGTCCCGTCCCGGACTATCAGAAAATGTATGGAGCCGCTCGACCTCTTGTTGTAGAGCCAGCCGCGGATTTCTACTTCCTTTCCCTCATGTTCACCGATGTGTGATACATACACGCTCTGCACCGCACAAAGCACCTCCACAAAACTCCTGGAACCCCCGGTCGCGCCGCGGCGCCGTTCATATTATACCACCCCCGTGGGGGCGCTGCCACAAAAACTGGCAGGCCGTCCAGGCAGAAGCCCGGGTGGCGCCGGCCACCCGGGCTTCAAGGCGAGCATCATTCCCTCTCATTCGCTGGTGTGAGACCATCGTGCAGCGCCCTGCTCCGCCCGCAGTTTCGCAGTAAGGCGGCCCGATCTTGGCCAGGTAATAGGGCGGCCCCGGCGGCTTGCTGCGGCCGTCTCTGCGGCGCTATGGTATGCGCTGTAGCGACGTACTCACGTAGTAGGTGTGTGCGAAGTTTAGCTCGAACTTTCGCGTGAAGGAGTAGTACCCCGGAAGCACGAGCGTGATCTCGTGGTTTCCGAACGGCACGTATTGCAAGAGCATGGGCGTTCTGCCCTTCTCCACGCCGTCCAGGAATATCGTCGCGCCGGAAGGATAGCTCGACACGTTCACCGACCCGTACTGCTGAATCGGCGGAAGCGGCTGCGGCACCGGCGGTTGCACCACGGGCGGCGCAGGCACAGGCGGCGGGAACCCTCCGCCTACATAGAAGTATGTATATGCACTCACCCACGTCTGCTGCGGAACTATCTTGATCTTAGCCTGGATTTTGCCGAGTACGATGTCGGCTTCACCCTGAATGTAGGGGGCGGACTCCCCGGACCTCACGGACTCCTCGAGGTAAGGCATGGAGAGTTGCTGCGTTGAGGCGAAGATGATGAGATACTCAACCCCATAGGGCGGAGTGACTTCCATGTTCGAAAGCACGCCGGCTCTATTAGCTCTGATGTAGTTGTTCGGAAACCACACGCTGGGAAGCAGCCATCTCACCCGTCCTGAAGGATCGACGTCCAGGATGTAGACGTAGCTATCCTTGTTGACCCGATAATACACCTCGATGGGATCCCCGGGGTAGTAAGTTGAGCCCTGCCCTCTATCAACCCAGATCTCCGCCCTGTATTGAGGGTTCGGATTGGGGTTGATGAACAGCCGCACTGGCGGCTCCTCAGCCGCAATGCCTATGTGCGGCAGCACCACAGCCACCAGCACCACCAAACCGAGAACAACCAACCTAATTCGGTTTTTGAGCATTCACTTCACTCCTCCTTCTTGGCCCGCTGAGGTTGCGCTCCCACACTACGCTTCGTCACACTTCGTCTGTTTCCGTATCCACCAGGCTGTAGTTGGGGGCTTCCCTGGTTATCACGATGTCATGGGGGTGACTCTCGCGCAACCCGGCACCGGTGATTCTAACGAATCTAGTATTCGCCTGGAGCTCAGCGATGTCATGCACGCCGCAGTAACCCATGCCCGCTCGAAGGCCGCCCACGAGCTGGTATATGGTGTCCGCAAGCGCTCCCTTGTAGGGGACCCGGCCTTCAATGCCTTCCGGAACCAGCTTGTGCGCGGGATCTTGAAAATACCTGTCGCTCGACCCTTCCTTCATCGCTTCGACGGACCCCATGCCGCGATAAACCTTGAAGCTCCTGCCTTTGTAGATCACTCTCTCGCCCGGGCTTTCCTCGGTCCCGGCGAACAGCCGCCCGATCATGACGACGTTCGCCCCGGCAGCGATAGCCTTGGTAATGTCGCCTGAGTACTTGATGCCGCCGTCCGCGATGACCGGGACGCCATGCTCTTTCGCAACTCTCGCACACTCGAAGATGGCTGTCACCTGAGGCACTCCGATTCCTGCCACCACCCTCGTAGTGCAGATGGACCCCGGACCGATCCCGACTTTGATGGCGTCCGCGCCAGCCGCTATCAGAGCCCGGGCGCCTTCGGCGGTCGCCACATTGCCCGCGGCAACATCCGTACTCTTAAAATTGGCTTTGAGGGCTTTCACCGTCTCTATGACAGACTCTGAGTGCCCGTGTGCGGTATCCACCACGAGGATGTCAACGCCCGCGTCCACCAGGGCCCCGGCCCGCGCCACCGCGTCAGTAGTGCCCACCGCAGCTCCAACGCGCAGCCGGCCTTTCCCGTCTTTGGCAGAGTTCGGGAACTGCTTCGCCTTCAAGATGTCTTTTATGGTGATTAGCCCCTTGAGCATGTAGTTCTCGTCGACCAAAGGGAGCTTCTCTATTTTGTGGCGCTGCAAGATCGCTTTGGCCTCTTCCAGGGTTGTGCCCACCGGAGCAGTGACGAGGTTCTCCTTGGTCATCACGTTCTCGATGGGCTGATCGTAGTTCGTTTCGAACCTCAGGTCTCTGTTGGTGAGTATCCCTACCAGTCTGCCGCGCTTGGTGATGGGTACGCCGGAGATGTGGTAGCGCTCCATTATCTCCAGGGCATCGCGTATGAGGTTGTCGGGCTCGAGGAATATCGGGTCAACTATCACTCCGTGCTCCGACCGCTTGACTTTATCCACTTCACCCGCTTGCTTATCCACCGGCATGTTCCTATGGATGATGCCGATTCCGCCCTCCCGGGCAATCGCGATGGCGAGCCGTGCCTCGGTCACGGTGTCCATAGCTGCGCTTGCAAGCGGGATGTTCAGGCGAATGTTAGCGGTCAGCCTTGTCGACACATCTACCTCCTTCGGCATCACATCCGAGCGGGCCGGCACCAGCAGCACGTCGTCGAAGGTTAGAGCAACAGGCCCGAACTTTTCATCGAAGTCCATGGCGATATTCCCCCCGGGCTTGCGTGTTGCCCCAATTGTAGCAAAACCTTCCCCCGAACTCAAGCATACGGCGGAATTCCTCGGAACTCCGTCCGCGTGGCCACCTGTCACCTTGCGCCGGCAACTGATGTTTTCATGTTCCCCCTAACACGGCCTCCACCGCCACTCTCTGGATGTTGACCCTTATCCTCCCCGGCCTGCCCTACTATTCATAACGCCGTCAATGTTCTTTGGTTCCAGGGTGCCCAAAACTCCGCCTAGGCTATGAGACCGCTGGCTTTTCGCAAGCGGTCTCAGGTCTACTCGGTATATCAGTACTTGATTGTTACCTTGTCGCCCACCTGGATCTTCGCCCCCGCGCCAGGTGTATCTGTATTGCCTATCGAGAGGAGCTGTTCAACTGAGGTCACCGTGACTTGCGCGATCTCCGTCTTCTCCGCAGAGAGCACCTGGTTTGTGAACGGGTCTATTATGACCTCTCCCAGGCGGAAGACAAGCAGCTTCTGACCGACCCTCACGCCCTGGGCGCGCCCGAGGTTGGTGTAGACCTTGTCACCCGATACCTTTACCACGTAGCCCTCCACCGGGAAGAGTTGCATCACTTTCCCGAGCAGCTGATCAACTGCTTTCGACGTAGCTTTCCCGAGGATTGTGTTATGAAAGTTGGAACTGCCGAACGCCATCGGCGGCATGCCTTCGAGCGTGAGGGAGATATTGGCCTGGCTCTCCTTGCCTTCCGCCATTTCCGCAAGCTTGATCGAACCGGTGTTCGTGTCCACGACGCGAATATGGATTTCGACTATAGCCTCGCTCGATGCCACCGACCCCAGAAACGGCACGGATATCCTGCTCGAGTGGATGTCAAACTTGGTGACACTCCCCAGGATCATCGCCTGCACCCCGAGGAGTTTGCCGATTTGGGCGGCGCTCGAAGGATCCACAAGGCCCGTGGCCCCGAAACCCTGCTCTTGCATGATCTGCTCGAGTCGATCCCGCTCAATGACTTCGAACTGGCCGGTTTGGACGAGCCGCGTTTCAAATTCCACCCTCATGCCCCTGCCGACCGCCCATTGCGGGTGGTTGGTCTTATCCAGGAAGTCCATTACCGCTATGCGGATCTTGCTCGGCTGCGGAGCCTGGGCCGAAACCGGCGTCAGCGACAAGGCCCCTGCCAGGAGCAAGACCACGAGGAGAAGCGCACGCTTCCCCGTTACCACGCTCTTCTCTCCACCCATGGTTCATCCCCCAATCTAGCGAACGGTATAGCGGCCAGTAAGCCCACGTTACCTGACTTTAACCTCGATCTTGTCTCTGGTTACCATCACCACCTCGAGCCTGGGGCTGGTCATGGAGTCGAGCCTGACTGCGAGGTCGTCCACGTTTCCCGTGGTCTGGATGTCGATGACGGCGATGTTGTTCTCGAACGTCCTGCGGTTCGCGCCAGCAACGCCACGCATATCTCTCAGCGCCTGCATGATCTGGTTCATCTGAGAGTATGAACACCCGTTCACGATGAGCTGAATGGTCCTGGTCCCGCCGGAGGCCCCGCCGCCCGCGCGCTTGGGAAGCTCCCATATCAGACGCGAGGCCACGTCGTCGGCCATGGCCTTTATGGCCTCGAGCCCAGCGACTTCCGCCTGGAGGTGAGCCTTGGTCGCCTGGGGCGTCTCGGCCCAGATTATTTGAGCAGTTTGGGTCAGGATAGCCCGCAGCGTGCCGAAAGCGGTACACGACTGGAACGTTACGTTGCCCGTTCTGGTGCTGGTAAGGAACTTGCTGTTCACATCGCCGACGATCACTATATCGGCGGCGAACCTTTCACCAAGCGTAACGGCGGCAGCGATGTCTCCCTGCATCGCCCGCTTGGCGGTATCGCTCACTTTGATGGCCTCTACCTGCTTCTGATCTACGAGGTGGTAGCGCACTGCCGAAAGCTTCTCGATTATCTTGGTCTCCGCCAGGGAGGTCGATTGGCGCATATTGAGGTTCTGTTCGTCCACGAGGACCATTATGACAGGGTTACCCATCATATCGATGAGAAGGCCAAGCGCTTGAAGGTCCGACCTGACGTCCCCCCTTGCTACCCGCGCCCTGATCTTCACGTGCATGAGACCGTCAGGCGTTTGCCAGTAGTCTCCCAGGAGCTGGTAGGACTGAACGTACCCGCCCGCCTGGGCGACGACCTTATCGTAGAAAACCGTGAAATCCTTCATATCGGTGCGGCTCGCTATGGACACGCCGACCCCTTGCTCTATGGCGACCCTGTATGCATCCCGCAAGGCCTCGTCGCGCGCGCGAGCCACGTCGCCCCCGACAATGGTGCCGACCCCTTCCGCCACCACCTCAACAGACTGAGCGGCAACCGGCGCAGTAGATGCGCCGACGGCCAGCCCTATAACCAGAAAGGCGACCGCGGCCGCCCAGAAATGCGTCCCTTTCATAAGGGGGCCCCCCTCCTTTCCACTTCGCTTTACGCTTCCGATCTGCCAGGCACTTCTCCTGCCGCCCACACGGCGATTCCCGTGCTTGCCGGACATCGCAAACTGCCGAAAGCACAGCCCGAGACGCCCGTGCTTCACATCGGCCGACACCGGAGCGAAGGCCGAAGGCCGCGACTTCGGGGATAGACCAGGCCCTCGCCCCGTTGCGCCGTATTATCTCGCCCCACTGTCCTGCATCAGTAGGAAATGACTACCTTGCACTGCTGCAGCACCGTGGTCATGGTGCTCGTCACAGTGACCACTTCGTTGGGGACTATGATGTCGGTTCCCCGGACCTGGACCGCCCTGACTATGTACGGGTTGCCTCCGATCCTGTCCTGCAGGTTCTGCTTGGCGGCAATGACGGAGTTTATGTAGCTCGCTAGCCTGGACTGGCACGCGTAATCGTAGCTCGCAACAGATACACCGTATACGACATTTCCTCCCACAGTTACAACCCTGAAGACGGCAGGCTTCGGGAAGGCAAATCCGCTGACGTCGATTATCAGGCCCGTGTAAATGCTTGTCGTTGTGGTGGCTACCACTGCGGTCGAGAACTGCTGTCTCATCGTGGCGTATACCGGTATGAGCATGTCTCTTAAGGACATTTCCATCGTCAGGGTGCAGGTCATGCTGCCATCGGACTCTTCGGTGTATGTTTCGCTGCCGGGGACTACTACTGCGTTGTTGATCATGCCCTCAGCCGCGGCGCGGACGTCATCGTTTACCACCATGAAATCGCGCATCAGAGTCTCGCTCTGGATGAGAACGCCCTTGGTAGTCTCGAGAAGCTCCCGATAGCCAGCTACTACCGCTGCACGCCTCGCGAGCAGCTTGCGCTGGGCTATGGGCTTACTGGGATCGCCAACGCCGGACGACTGGATCCTTATGATCCCGTTGGTCCAGTCTATGACCCCCGCCCCCACGTTCTGGATCGTCACATTCGTAGTAACCTGCGTTGTCGAGGTTATCACCTGGGCCGACCCGACCATCGTGACCATGCCAACAAGCACCCCGACCAGCAGCGCGGAGACTGCCAGAACCCGCAAATTCATCTTCATCGCTTTCTTCCTCCTCCTTCTTGCTTGCTTTACCGTGCTCCCACGGATTATTGTTTGCTTCCACGGACGGTTGCTATGGAACAAGGAACGCCATCTCCCCCCGGAACTCCCCCCTCCCGTCCACCATCCAAAACGCTGAAATGCGCCTGCATTCCTTGTACTGCCTGCGGATCCTCCCGAGCACTACCTGTGGATGCTTCGAATCCGCCGGGCGACTCGCAGAGTCTCGGCCGCGTCCTCCAAGGTCGCGATCGTACCCTCGTACCTACGATAGTATTCACTGGCTCTGGAGAGTTTCCTCTGGAACCTCGCGGACTTATTGTAAGCTATGGAACTTAACTCCCGCTTAATCATTAACGTAGGCACAGGGAAAAGTACAGCAGCTTTCGAAAGATTTTCTCGAGGGAACATCCTGGCAAGAATTCGAGAGGCCCCGGCGGGGTTACCGGGGCCTCTCGCAGCATGGGAGCGGTGATATCGCAGGCAAGTATTACAGGTGGTGCTGTCGCGCTATCAAAGAGTATTGTTACGCTGTACGGGACTCGTCAGCGTGCGCTGCCGCGTAGTCTGCCAGGATCTTCTTGACGTCGTCCGGCCTTACCCTTGCGAAGACGGTATCGCCGATCATGACCACCGGCGCAAGGGCGCATGCGCCGAGGCACCTCACCGCCTGCAATGTGAAAAGCCCGTCCCGGCTGGTCCCGCCGATGTCCACGCCGAGTTCTTTCTTGAGAGCTTCGAGGCAAGCCGCCGCGCCCTTGACGTAGCAGGCCGTGCCGAGGCACACGTTCACGGTCCACTTTCCTTTAGGACGTAGCGAGAAGAGCGAGTAAAACGTCGCCACGCCGTAGACCTCACTCTCAGGCACCCCGAGGCCTCTCGCAACGCGCGCCTGAACATCTTCTGAGAGGCAACCGAAGAGCTCCTGGGCCTCGTGGAGGACGGGGATGAGCGAGCCGGGTTTATCCCTGTACTCGGCGATTATATCGTCAAGTCTCGCGTACCTGTCGTCAGGGATCTTCCCCTCGCACTTGCACGAACTCGGAGCAACCTCAAGATGTCGCCGCTTCGTGGATTTCGTGGAGGTGTTCCCAGACATATCACATAGCCTCCTTCCGGGCGACTCCGGCAGCTTCTTCCACGCTCCGATACGTCGTATGAAGCAGTTTGTGTGCGGCCTCGCTGCCAGGCTCCCCCAAGAACTCATCGTAGAGCCTTCGCACCGCGAGGTTCTCGTGGGACTTGCGCACCTTCGCGCGCCTGTCTTCGGCATACAGCGCAGCCGCTCTCTTAAAGGCGATCTCGGGATCGCAGGACCTCGGCTGGCCGCCTCCTTCGACGCACCCGCCGGGACAGGCCATAACTTCGATGAAATGGTAGCTCACTTTCTCATCCCTTATCTGTTGGAGGAGCCTGCCCGCGTTGCCAAGACCGTGCGCCACGGCGACTCGCAGCTCCTGGCCTGATACCATGAGAACGGCCTCACGTATCCCGTGCATGCCCCTGACTTCAGTGAACTCAACTCCGCCCGGGGCTTTCTTCGCCGCGACATCGCAGACCGTCCGCAGGGCCGCCTCCATGACACCCCCGCTCACTCCGAAGAGCGCTCCTGCGCCGGTCGATATGCCGAGCGGCGCATCGAACTCCCCGTCAGGGAGGTCGTCAAGGTTGATCCCGGCGGCTTTTATCATACGCGCAAGTTCCCTGGTGGTGAGAGCCACGTCTACGTCTCTCAAGCCCGAGGCTGTCATCTCCGGCCGCGCGGCCTCGGACTTCTTCGCGGTACACGGCATCACCGATACACTGAAGATCTTATCCGGTGCAACGCTCGCTTTCCTGGCATAGTAGGTCTTTACCAGAGCCCCCATCATCTGCTGCGGCGACTTACATGTGGACAGGTTTCCCAGGAAGTCAGGAAAGAACGCCTCACAGTACCTCACCCAACCGGGGCTGCAGGACGTTATGAGCGGCAGCCTGCCCCTGGACTTAACGCGTTCCAGCAGTTCGTGGCCTTCTTCCATCACCGTAAGGTCCGCAGCGAACTGGGTGTCGAACACCGCGTCAAACCCGAGTCTCCTCAGCGCGGTCGCAAGCTTCCCGGTGACGGGTGTGCCCGGCGAGAGGCCGAATTCCTCGCCGACGGCAGCCCGAACCGCCGGAGCGACCTGCACAACCACGAGGAGGTCGGGGTCGGCTATCGCGTCGAAGACACGTTCCCACTCTTCCCTTTCGTATATGGCCCCTACCGGGCAAACCTTGGCGCACTGGCCGCACGACACGCACCTGGCCTCCGCGATGCCACGCTCGAAGCTGGGCGTCACGGCTGCGCTCGTCCCCCGATAGGCGAATCCAAGAGCACCGACGCCCTGCATGTCATTGCACACCTTCACGCAGCGGCCGCAGAGCACGCACCTATCGGGCTCGCGCACCAGCGCGGGGCTGGAAACATCGGGCTTCCTATAGTTCTTCTCCCTCTGAAACCGGGCCTTACGTATCCCCAGACGCATCGCCAGGTCCTGGAGCTCGCACCGCCCGTTCCTCTCGCACTCGAGACAGTCCTGCGGGTGGGACGCGAGGAGGAGTTCGACCACGGTGCGCCGGGCCTCCCGCACAGCATGAGTATTCGTCCTCACCACCATGCCGTCCGATGCCGGCGTTACGCACGACGCAGGAAGGGTCCTCGCGCCTTCGATCTCCACAACGCATACCCTGCACGAGCCGATGCGCCCTACGGCCGGATGGTAACACAGAGTCGGTATGTCGATCCCTGCCCGGCGCGCTGCATCAAGCACGGTGTCACCTTCGTAGGCCTCGACGACCCGCCCGTCTATGGTTAGCCTGAGCGCCTTCGCCGGCGTAGCCTGTGGTGTCGCCTGACCGGAGACAGGTTGTGCTTTCGGTTTCTCCTGTGGTATGGCTACGCTCATTCCCTTTACCTCCTGGACACCGCCTGGAAGCGGCAGGCCTGCGCGCACGCGCCGCATCCCTGGCACCTGTTGACGTTGACTTCGTAGATCCTGCGGCGCGGACCCCGGCCCGAGCCGGCGCCCGCAGCCTCGGCTGCTTCTTCCTCAACCGCCACCGGGGCGATCGCACCTGCAGGGCATGCCTTCGCGCAGAGGCCGCACCCTCTGCACTTCTCGGCCTCTATCCGGTACCGGACGAGGGCGGCGCAGACGCCCGCAGGGCATCTCTTCTCGTAGATGTGTGCCTCATACTCGTCCCGAAAGTACCTGAGTGTGCTGAGCACGGGGTTCGGGGCTGTCTGACCGAGCCCGCAGAGGGCTGTGTTCTTTACCGTGTTGCCGAGCGCTTCCAGGG
The DNA here is from genome assembly GCA_040752635.1 of Bacillota bacterium. Lineage (GTDB taxonomy): Bacteria > Bacillota > SHA-98 > UBA4971 > UBA4971 > JBFMGS01. Next base: position 8,646 of record JBFMGS010000024.1, on the reverse strand, counting down.
TCTCGATGTCCCCCGGCCGACCTTTGCCTTCCGTGATGCGGGTAAGGATGTCCAGCATCACTTTGGTGCCTTCCCTGCACGGGACACACTTCCCGCAGGACTCGTCCTGAGTGAACTGCAGGAAAAACCTAGCGATGTCCACCATGCAGGTGTCCTCGTCCATGATGATCAGGCCTCCGGACCCCATCATCGAGCCCAGCTTGGTCAGGGTATCGTAGTCCATCGGCGTATCGAGGAGGGACGCCGGGATACAACCGCCTGAAGGTCCTCCAGTCTGGGCGGCCTTGAACGCCCTGCCTTTCGGTATCCCGCCGCCTATCTCGTACACGATCTCGCGCAGCGTGGTCCCCATCGGTACCTCGACGAGCCCGGTGTTGTTGATCTTGCCGGCAAGGGCGAACACCTTCGTGCCCTTGCTGTTCCCAGTGCCGATGCTTGCGAACCACTCGGGTCCCCTGAGGATGATAGGCGGAATGTTGGCCAACGTTTCAACGTTGTTGATGACCGTGGGCTTAGCCCACAGGCCTTCGTTCGCCGGGAAAGGCGGTTTCGGCCTCGGCATGCCCCGCTTGCCCTCAATGGACGCCATCAGGGCCGTCTCTTCGCCGCACACGAAGGCGCCCGCGCCGACCCGAATCTCAACGTCGAAGCCAAAGCCCGATCCGAAGAGGTTTGCACCCAGCACGCCGAATTCGCGGGCCTCGTGGATGGCGTGCGACAGCCGCGACACAGCCAGGGGGTACTCGGCCCGAACGTAAACGTACCCCTGGCTTGCTCCGATAGCATAACCCGCTATGGTCATGGCCTCGATCACGCTGTGCGGGTCGCCTTCCAGGACGCTCCTGTCCATAAACGCGCCGGGGTCGCCCTCGTCCGCGTTACAGACCACGTATTTTCGGTCTGCCCGCACGCGGCTGGCAAACTCCCATTTCAGGCCGGTCGGGAACCCCGCTCCCCCGCGCCCGCGAAGACCGGACCTCTTCACTATGTCAATGACCTCTCTCGGCTCCATATCGGTGAGGACCCGCGCAAGGGCCTCGTACCCATCGCGCGCTACATACTCGTTGATGTTCTCCGGGTCTATGACCCCACAGTTGCGAAGGACTATCTTTACCTGCTTCTTGAAGAACTCCATGGCAGAAAGCGTGGCCGAGACCCCGCCCTCAGGACATCTGTGGAGCAACCGCTCGACCGGCCTGCCCTTGACTACGTGCTCCCGCACGATATCTGATACGTCCTCCGGGCGAACCCTCTCGTAGAAGGTGCCTTCAGGGTAGATGACAACCACCGGCCCAAGGTCGCACGACCCTATGCAGCCGGTCTGGACCACCCTGGCCTCGCCCAGAACCCCCTCGGCTTCGAGGCCTTTCATGAGGGCTTCATACACCGCCCGGCACCCTGAAGACACGCATCCGGCTCCAGAGCACACCAGAATGTGCGCACGACAGAACGGACTCATTGTTTGATCACTCTCCAACCCCGTCAGTTCTCGTCGAACTTCGCCTCCATCCGGGCCTCCCGCATCTGCCTCTCCAGCCTGGCCGCGCGCTTGAACCAGGTTCCATCAGGGTACGGTAGGCCGTACTCCTCCAGGGCCTTCTCGTATTCCACCTCGAGATCGTCGCTCACGTCCTGAGTGGGGTTGAGTCGTACGGCTTCTTTACACCGTGTGGCCTCCGTCTTTAGAGCTACTGATGCCATCTAGACTCCTCCTTTGTGCCGTATTTCACAATCGGCGGTACGGCATCCATCGAGGCTGCGGCCTGCCCTTGCACGCCTGCCGAGTGAACTCACTCGGAGGCCCTCGCAACTTGCGTGCCACACGCTGCGCAAAAAGCAAAAAACCCGCCGGGCGCTCGCGGAGCGGCGCCGCGTCGGGGTTCTCGTTCGCTCCCGTGCTCAGGCTTCAGGTCTCCGGCAGGCACTTGCGTCCAAAATCTTGGCTCCTACGTCCATTTCCTTGGCGTGCCCGCCCGAACCAGCAACCATCCCGAGGCGTTTCATCATCTCATTGAGCGTGGTTCGTTTGATCCCCAGGATCTGCGCGGCCTTCGCCTGGACCCCGCCGGCTTTCTCCATCGCCCTGCAGATTAGCTCGCGCTTATACGAATCGACTGCCTCGTTGAATGACAACTCCGCTCTCTCACTTGCGCCATCCGGGAGGCTCGCCCGCACAATTCCTCCAGGGAAGTCCTCAAGGGTGAGCTCATTGCCTTCAGCCAGCACCACTGCTCTTTCTACAGCGTTCTCAAGCTCTCTTACATTCCCGGGCCAGTTGTACGCGCAGAGAGCAGCCATGGCCTCCGCGGAGAAGGTGATCGGCCCTTTGAGAAGACTAGCTGCATACTTTCTCGCGAAATGCTTGGCAAGAAGCGGTATGTCCTCTCTTCGTTCGCGCAACGGCGGCAGGTGAACGGTTATGACGTTCAACCGATAGTACAGATCTCGTCTGAAATCGCCCCGCTCTATGGCTTCCTCCAGGTCCTTGTTGGTGGCGACTATGACGCGCACGTCAACCCGCCTTACAAGAGTCTCCCCAACGCGGATGAACTCCCTGTTTTGAAGGAACCGCAACAGCTTGGCCTGGAGCGCAAGGCTTACGTCTCCCACCTCATCGAGAAAGACGGTGCCCCCGTCGGCCTCCTCGAACAGCCCGCGCTTCGTAGAAACCGCTCCCGTGAACGCGCCGCGCGCGTGGCCGAAGAGCTCGCTCTCAAGGAGCGTCTCGGGCAGCGCGGCACAGTTTATGCTTATGAAGGGCTTGTTCGCGCGCAGGCTCTGGCGGTGTACCTCCCGCGCGATGAGATCTTTGCCTGTACCGCTCTCGCCGCGAATGAGCACGGTTGCGTCCGTCCTTGCCACCTTCTCCACCAGCCTGAAGACGGCCTGCATTTTTTCACTTGTGCCTATGATGTCCGCTGACTTCTCGCGGATGGCCTGGAGCTCGCGGCGGAGCCTCCTGTTTTCGAGGGCTATCTCGCGCCTCTCGAGGGCTTTTCTCACCACGAGCTTGACCTCGTCCACCTTGAAAGGCTTCGGGAGGTAGTCGAACGCGCCTGCCTTCATGGCTTCTACCGCGCTCTGGACTGTCGAGTAGCCGGTGATCACGATGACCGGGGTATCAGGCAAAGACCGCCTGGCCTCATCGAGCACCTGCATGCCCCCGACGCCTGGCATCATGAGATCTGTCACGATGACATCCAGGTCGTCGCGGGTCCTGATCTCCTCGAGAGCCCGCTCGCCGCTGGAGGCCGCCACAACCTGGTGACCATCCTGCGAAAGTACGAGCGTCAGGAACTCGCACATCTTCTGCTCGTCATCCACCACCAGCACAGTGCCGCCGGACACCAGCATCACACCTCCTTGCCGCATGATGGCAACGTAATCGTAAACGTAGTACCTTTGCCGACCTCGCTCTCCACACCGATCGCCCCGCCGTGTTTCTCCACTATGCCGAAGCTCACGGCAAGCCCCAGGCCGGTGCCCTTCCCAACTTCCTTCGTAGTGAAGAACGGGTCGAAGATCTTGGGTATGTTCTCCGGCGGTATTCCGCAGCCTGTATCCTTTACCACGATCTCAACTGTGTCCATGGACGCGCGACGTTGGCTGTTATCGAAACTAGCCTCCGGCTCCTCACCGGTCGCGCCAGGACGCTCTCCATTTCCAGGATGCTCTCCATTTCCAGGACGCTCTTCATTTGCGGCGGTGCGGGTGCTCTTTCCGGATGCCGCTCTCGTCAATATCTCTAAACTTCCGCCGTGGGGCATCGCCTGTATCGCGTTGAGAACCATGTTCAAGAGGACCTGTTGTAACTCCCCCGTGTCGATCGCAGCCTCAGGGTCGTCTTCATCAAGGCCCAACCGGACCTCGATACCTTTGTGCAGCATCTGACCTCCGAATATCTTGAGAATCCGTTCGACGGCCTCGTTCACCTTGCATCTTCCTGCCCGCACTGCGTTCGGCCTGGCAAAGCTCAGAAGGCTCCGCACTATCTCGGCGATCCTGTCCGCCTCCTCGGCGATGGTCTTGAGGTAAAGAGAACTCGTAGCATCGCGCGTAGCAGCCTCAGCAAGCACTTCCGTGTAGCCCGAAATGAGGGTGAGAGGGGTGTTGATCTCGTGCGCGACGCCGGCCGCAAGCTGTCCGAGGGAGGCCAGCCTGTCGGACTGGATGAGCTGAGTCTCGAGCCTCCTCTTCTCCGTGATGTCCTGACTGAGGAGGACGGCGCCGTATACGTCCCCGCTGTCGTTCTTCAAGGGGCTTACCTTGAGGTTGACGATCACCTTCTCGTTACCGATTTGGTAGGTGACCTCACCGATCTCCGTTGGCCTACCCCGAGTGATCGCGCGTTCAAAGGCGTGTCTGCAATCTGGAGTGTCGAGCGCGGGCAGCACCTCGAACACCTTCTTACCGATAGCGCCTGCAGGAGCCTGCCGACTCACCCTTTCCCCAGCATCATTGAAACTTGTGACGCGCATGTCGCGGTCAACGACCACGATGCCCTCGGTGATGCTTTGGATGATATCTTCGTGGTACGCCTTAAGCTCAGCAAGTTGCCTGTTGTGGACCTCGAGCTGCGTTATGAGGTAAGGGAGGCACATCTTGTTCTCGGCGAGCCCCCTGAAGACCGCCACCGCCTTCTCGCGGCACGTGTTGTAGCCGCAAGCCCCGCAGTTGAGCTCATCTTCAGCCCTGGTCTTGTCAAGCTCTCGGAGGATCCGCCGTATGTCTTCCTCCGTCGGTACAGGCATCGGGACATCCTTCCGCTGAAAGCCGCGCCGAGCCTCGATCTCAGGGAAGACGGGCTTCTCGGACGTGATGGCAGGGACCTGGCCTCGTGAAGGCTCAGCACCCCGTGAAGCCTTGGTAAACTCTACAGCCACGCGCCTTCGCCCATATCCGAGGAGCGGGCTTGTGATCATCGGCCCGTTTATGCACCCCTCGCAGAAAAGCATGTCCACAAACTCCGGGCACTCCCGCCCCCGCTTGAGCGCCTCGAGGAATTCAATGCAATTGTCTTTACCTTCCACGACGATGATGTCGTTCTCGAGCATGTCGGCCTGAAGCGCTGCGCTCCGCAATAGACCTCCGGACACAGGGTACAACCTGCCAAGATGCGCGCCCGGCTGGTCGAATGGCCCGTCCGAGAGAGTATACACGTTGACCTGCAGATCGTCCAGCAGAGTTCGGAGCTCCGCGAAGGTGAGCACAGCGTCAACTGCATCGGAGACCTCTCGGTCTACAACCTCGCTCTTTTTTGCAACGCACGGTCCAATGAACACCGTATATGCGCCGGGGTGCTCCTTCTTTATCATCCTGCCTGCCGCCACCATGGGCGAGACTACTGGCGCGAGTCTCGACACCAGTCCCGGGTATCTGGCCTCGACCAGGTTGACTATAGCCGGGCAGGGGGTTGAGATCATGCCCTTTGGATGATGGCCATTTATCACTCTGAGGTACTCCTGCGTCACCCGCTCGGCTCCCCAGGCTACCTCGTAGACCCCGGCAAACCCTACCTCCCGGAGGGCAGAAACGAGTTGACCGGGCCGGAACTCGTCCGAGAACTCCACAACAAACGACGGCGCCAACATGGCATACACTGCGCCACCCAGGCCTCGCGCGCCATTTACACCATCTCCGCGCAGCGTGCCACTCGCACTACCCTCGCCGCCTGCACTATCCAAAACGCCTGCACTCTCAGGCCTGCCCACGCCGTCCACCAACACCTTGCGGACCTTCGGTAGGTCTTCGCGGATGTGCTTGGCGTGCTGAGCACATACACGCACGCAGTAGCCACAGGCGATGCACAGGTCCTCCATCACGGTCGCCTGGCCGCCCTCGACCTTGATGGCTTTTACAGGGCAGTTGCGCACGCACGCATAACATCCTCTGCACTTGCCCTTTATGGTTGTGACAACATTCACAAATGACACCCTCCCGAACGGTTCCGGCAGTTAATTAAGTCTACCGGATGGAGCAACTATGTACGTTCATAGGCCGCGACAAACTCGTCCCTGGGAATACCGGCCTGGCTGCAGATGGCCCGGAGGGTTGATGTCTTGATTCTTGGATGATCCGGCATCGAGCGCATCATCCCCAGACGTTTCAATGTGGAAGCGGATAGCAGACTTGACGTCGGCAAGCGCTTCTTCGTACGTCTCACCTTGTCCCACAACAACGCCCTTTAGCCCCAGTGGGTAAGCCACATAACCGTCAGGATGCTTCTCCAGCACAACTTTGAACTGCCGCATCAGTTGCCCCCTCCTTTTCGCCACTAGTATTCTACCACAATCCTTATTGGCAGGGCACTTGCCTGTGATATATGTGCGTACACAAACACGGCGTAAAGTAGCTGAAGAGCGGATATGTATCGACCAGCCGGAGCCTGGAAAAGAGGACGAACCACGGGA
>JBFMGS010000024.1:0-2136 GCA_040752635.1 Bacillota bacterium | reverse complement strand
TACCACAATCCTTATTGGCAGGGCACTTGCCTGTGATATATGTGCGTACACAAACACGGCGTAAAGTAGCTGAAGAGCGGATATGTATCGACCAGCCGGAGCCTGGAAAAGAGGACGAACCACGGGACGAGAAACGAAATCGATCTCCTCGAACGCCGCCTGCGTGATCATGTCCGCCGCACCTATCCGGCTGGCGTTCCCGCGGGTCTCGGGACTAGGCCTGAGAACGACGATTCTCTGCGACTGAAAACGGTAAGATGCCTGCTCTGCCTCAAAGGCCCTTCTTATGTCCCGGTAAAGGTGAAACTGCCGAATAGTGTAACCAGGGCGGCTTTGCCGGATGTCGTTCCGTATCTGACAAAGCAGTACTAACATCGCGCCCGAAAATGCCGATATAATGAATATGAAAGAAATGGGACGGGACGGAACGGGAAGGGAAGGGAAGGGAGGCCGGCCCAGCTAACTATCCTCAATATACCGGTAAATGAATGGGGGTTTCGGCGTGGAACTTAGAAATAACCTGGGGTTCCTGACTGCGATCATCCTTTTCGTTGCTGTGACCAGCTTTACGGGCTACCTTGCTATAGCCAATTTAGACCTCGCTTTCGAGACGCTTTCCACAACGGAAGCCGGCGGACCTGCCAGTCAGGTCATCGCCAGCGTTTTCAGAGCCCGCCAGTTGGTCTATATCCTGGTGCCTTCAGCCCTTGTAATCATGGCCGGCATCATCCTCCTCTTGAAGAGGGAGAAGTCAAGGATAACTGGGCACGCGGTACGGATGGCTCAAAGGATCGTCTCCGGAGAGTTCCGTCCGGGGGCTCCGGTGGATTCGAAGGGGGGTAAGGGAGCTCCAAAGGAGCTTGCTGCGGCGTTTGGCGAGGTTGCAGCAAACCTTTACGGATTGCTTGATAGCGCTAGAAGTGCAACCGAGAAGGTGATTTCCGACGCCAACGCCCTGGCTAGCTCGGCCGGCCAGGCATCGCAGGCAGCCTCTCAGATCGCTGAAGCCATTGACGGGGTCGCGAAAGGTACGGCAGACCAGGCCCGGCATACGACTGATACGGTCAGGCTCATGGAGGAGCTCAAGGCCACCATAGACAAGATCGCCTCCACCGCCCAGGAACAGTCTGAAAGCACGCACAAGGTATCCGAGACAATAAAAAGCATGTCCAAGATGATCGAGGATGTGGCAGAACATGCGGAACGCGTAGCCAGGGCCGCGGAGGAGGCGTTCGAGGCTGCGAACATCGGACAGGAAACGGTTAAGGCGACGGTCGAAGGCATGGACCAGATCCGCTCAACGGTCCTGGAAGCCTCCCAAAGGGTCAGGGAACTGGGCGAGCATTCCAAGCAGATCGGTGAGATCCTGCAGGTCATCGATCTGATTGCAGACCAGACAAACCTTCTGGCCCTTAATGCCTCTATCGAGGCTGCCAGGGCAGGGGAACATGGCCGGGGTTTCGCTGTGGTTGCAGACGAGGTAAGAAAGCTCGCCCAAAGGTCGAGTGATTCGGCCAAGGAGATCGGGACGATAATAGATAACATCCGCAAAGGGACGGATCTGGTCATTGGAGCTATGGACTCCGGGACAAATGAGGTCAACAAGGGGAGCGAGCTTGCCGAGCGCGCCCGGAAGGCACTCGAAAGCATCGTGGAGGCAATCCAGGTGACGAATAACGAGATCAGAGATATCTCTGAGGCGGCAAAGGAACTTTCTTCAAATAGCGGGAAGGTTGTGGAGGCGGTTAGTAACGTTGCAGACACAGCGGAAGAGAATGCACTCTTCGCCCAGGACATGGCTGAAAGTAGCATTAAGGTTCATGAGGCCATAAGGCAGGTCTCAGCAATATCCGAGGAGACGGCAAGCGCAGCTGAGGAGATAGCCGCTTCAGCAGAGGAGGTGAGCGCATCACTCGAAAGCATGGGCAATTTGGCAAGGTCATCGATAGCCGTGGCAGATAAGCTCAAAGCCATGATTGCGGGTTTCGGGGCCCCGCCTACCGAACGTTGATGATTCATCCGGCACTGGAATAGATCTATGCAGGTGGGAGGTAAATAAGGTGTCCGAGGGCCTTAGCAAGCTGAAGGAGTTGATAGCTCAGGGGTATGGGGTCACGAAGTCCCGGGAGACCCCTG
>JBFMGS010000023.1:17505-33298 GCA_040752635.1 Bacillota bacterium | reverse complement strand
ACGAGGCGCGTCGGAGGTGGTCATGGGGCCTGGGAGGCGATCCCAAAAGCCGAGCAGGGAGGCAGAAAACCGGGTCTACCGCGACTGGGTTTGTTTTACCCAAAACCATAGAGCCTGACATATTCCACCAGAGAGCACCATCAAAAATGCGAGGGATGACCATGGGATTTGTAGTAGGTCTTGCCTACAACCTCAAGAAGGATTGTCCCAGGTCCGAGATGGTAGTCGAAGACGCTGACGCCGAGTTTGAGGAACAGGCAACGGTAGACCGCATTGTGAAAGCCCTGAGGGCTGCCGGGCATCGCGTGGTTCGGATGCCATACGGCCCGGGGCTTCTTTCGAGACTGCAGCGTGACCACGTTGACATAGTCTTCAATATTGCAGAGGGCTGGGACGGCCGGTGCCGAGAAGCGATCGTGCCAGCCATACTGGAGTCGCTAGGCATCCCCTACACCGGCTCGGACCCGCTTACGCTCGCAGTATGCCTTGATAAAGCCGTTACCAAAGCGATCGTTTCGTCATACGGTGTCCCAACACCCCGATCAGTAAAAGTTGAGGCCGCGGATGAGCTGCACAAGGTCGATCTGGATTTCCCCCTCTTTGTGAAGCCAGCCTACGAAGGATCAAGCAAGGGTGTGAGGAGTTCTTCCAAGGTCATTAATAGGGAAGAGCTCGCCAGGATGGTATCCTGGATCACAGGGTCTTATCGCCAGCCCGCCCTTGTGGAGGAGTTTCTTCCGGGCCGCGAGTTCACCGTGGGAATCCTGGGGAACAACGATCTCGAGACCCTGCCTATCATGGAAGTGCGGCCCGTAGCCGATATCGCTCCTGAGTCGTTCGTGTACTGCTACAACACAAAACATGACAACATGGAGCGGTTCCTGTGCCCCGCGCCTGTCTCGGACGACCTTGCAGAGAAGATCCGCGATGTGGCCGTCAGGGCGTACCGGGTGCTCGAGTGTCGGGACCTGGCACGCGTGGATGTCCGGTTGGACCGCGCCGGGAACCCCAACTTCCTCGAGATAAACCCGCTGCCTGGCCTATCAACAGCGAGCCTCTACCCCATCGCGGCCATGGCTGCCGGGCTCTCGTTCGAAGATCTTGTGCTACGGATCCTGGAGGTGGCTGCATCGCGAGTAAATCTCGCTGCACGCAAGAGGGCGCAGGACGCGGTCGCGCGCCGTTCACGGAGCGCTCTCGCCCGCACGTAGAGGGTTCAGAAGTCTTCCTCATTTCGGGGGTTGCCGGTGTTGCACTCGGAGACGGTGCCCTCTGCAGGACGCCTCGAGGGGAAGGTGCAATCACCGGCAACCCCATGCAGAGTCAACTCAGCGAGAAGCAGCCAAATCGCTCAGACCTCGAGAAGGATCCTGTCGTCAGATAACCTCTCGCCACGCATCTTGTGGAACCGCTCGAGGAGGTCTGCCACAGTCATCCCCGACCGCTCGGGGTCACGAACATCCAGCACGATCTCTCCCTCATGCATCATGACGGTCCTGTTCCCGAAGGCCAGGGCGTGACGGAGGTTGTGGGTCACCATCATCACCGTAAGCGCGTACCGCCTGACGATCCGGTCTGTAAGGGCCAGAATGTCCTGGGCGGTCTTTGGATCCAGAGCTGCCACATGCTCATCGAGGAGCAGGAGCTTAGGCTTTGCTATTGTAGCCATAAGCAGCGCAAGCGCCTGCCTCTGTCCGCCCGAGAGGAGCCTAACCGGGTCAGAGAGCCTCATCTCAAGCCCCAGGTCCAGAAGAGACAAATACTCCCGGAAGGTTTTGCGGTCCTTCGGCGCAACTCCCCTGACAAGCCGTCTCTTCTCGCCTCTTCTCGCGGCCATGGCAAGATTCTCCTCGATGGACATAGATCCCGCAGTCCCCTGCATTGGGTCCTGGAATACCCGGCCGATAATAGGCGCCCTCTGGTGCTCAGGCAGCCCGGTCACATCGCGGCCGTCTATGACGATGGTTCCTTCATCCACGGGGAAGACGCCCGCAACTGCGTTGAGAAGCGTAGACTTACCTGCTCCGTTGCTGCCGATGATCGTCACGAAGTCCCCGGGCGCAAGGTGGAGAGAGACATCGCGAAGGGCCATCCTGCCGTTACTTGTGCCCGGTAAGAATGTTTTGCGCAGGTGACTTAGCTCTACCATTGCGGGGTGCTTTCCTCCTTTCCAGCCCGAGACCCGAGCGGACCGCCGGCCCCGAGAGTGCCGTGACGACGAGCACCGCTGTGACGATCTTGAGGTCGGTCGGGGCAAAGCCCATCCGGAGCGCAAAGAACACTGCGAACCTGTATATTATCGAACCTGCCACGACCCCAAGCGTGGCGACGCCGATAGTGTTCGGTGCAACGAGGGCCCCGCCGATAATCACCGATGCGAGCCCTGCGACAACCATACCGATCCCCATGCCTATGTCCGCGAACCCCTGGTACTGCGCAACAAGCGCGCCGGCCAGAGCGGCAAGGGCGTTTGAGAGGCCCACGCCGACGATCTTCATTGAATCGGTGTTCACGCCGAGGCTCCTAATCATGACCTCGTTATCGCCCGTCGCACGCAGCGCAAGACCGAATTCCGTGCGAAGGAAGACATCCAGGACTATCTTGAGCAACACGACGATCGCAGAGAAGAGCACGATCGCCGAAACGGTCGAAGGGATTCCCAGGCCCTGAAGGCCTGTCAGCACTGTCGCGCTTCGCAGAAGCGGGATGTTCGCCCTGCCCATGATCCGCAGGTTCACCGAGTACAGCGCCGTCATGGTGAGGATGCCTGCGAGCAGGCCTGATATTCGGAGCTTCGTGTTGAGAACCCCGGTCACCACTCCCGCCGCAAACCCGAGGGCGGGGGCGATGACGGTCGCCGTGACCGGGCTCGCCCCGCACGTTATGAGTCTCGCCGCCACGGCCGCACCCAGTGGGAAACTCCCGTCAACGGTGAGGTCGGGAAAGTTGAGCACCCGGAATGTGAGATACACCCCGAGAGCCAACACCGCGTATACGAGCCCCTGCTCCAGGGCCCCACTGAGTGCGCCTAGCGAAATCACTACCGGATCACCTCATAAGCTTGCTCGATGAGAGACTCAGGAACGGTGACGCCCATCTTCTCCGCTGCCTTGAGATTTATGACCATGCGCACGTTCTCCTGGTACTGGATGGGCAGATCCTGAGGCTTCGCCTCTTTGCGAAGGATCTTCGCGGCCATCTTCGCCGTCTGCTTTCCGAGGGCGTAGTAATCGATCCCCACGGTGGCAAGCGCGCCGCGCCTGACCCCGTCCTCTTCGCCGACTACGAGTGGTATCCTGGAGTCCTCCGCCACCTTGACCACAGACTCGAGGGCCGAAACGACCGTGTTGTCCGTCGGCACGTACATTGCGTCAACCCTGCCGACGAGCGACTGCGCCGCCTCATACACACCGCTCGTGGAGCTCGCGGTGGCCTCAACGATCTCGATCCCGAGGGTGCTCGCAGCTTCCTTGGCCAGGTTGACCTGAACGACGGAGTTCGTCTCACCGGCGTTGTAAACGATCCCCACCTTCTGGGCCGTCGGCACCAGTTGCTTGAGCAGTTCCAGTTGCTTTGCAACCGGCGTCAGGTCCGAAGTGCCCGTAACGTTGGTCCCAGGGGCCTCGATGGACTTTACCAGTTCAGCCGCTACCGGGTCGGTCACCGCCGTGATGAGAATCGGGATTTTGTCGGTGGCCTTGGCCGCCGCCTGCGCCGTAGGAGTCGCGATGGCAAGGATCATATCCACCTTGTCGTTCACGAACTTCTGTGCGATTGTCTGGGCGGTTGCCATGTCACCCTGTGCGCTCTGGGCTTCGAACTTAAGCTCTTTGCCCTCTGCAAACCCCTCCTCGGCAAGGCCCTCTATGAACCCTTTCTTCGCCGCATCTAACGCGGGATGCTCAATGATCTGCATGATTCCGATTGTCGTCACGCTCGACCTCTTCTGAATCTCGTTCACAACCAAGAGCACGGCCACGAGCACGATAAGAACCCCAACGAGCAGCGCTACTCGTGGCACGTTCGACTTCCTGGAAGCCACGTCAATCCCCCCTGATAGTAGTAGTGATCCTGTTGGTGCTACCTAATCTGAACTTGCCGCCTGAGATAGTCCGTCCTGTCTGTGGCTACCGTCCACCTCCTCCACGCGAGCCCACCCATCCCATGCGGGACTCTCCTTGCACACTTTGAGAACGAGCGAAGTCTGCGAACCTGCGATTCCAGCCACTTTTCTGAGCTTGTGCGTGAGAAACTCATAGAGTTCGTTGTTGGACTTTAGCACTACCTCCATGATGATGTCGTACGCGCCGGTGCAGATGGCCACATACCTCACTTCCGGGAGCTTCACGAGCTCAGACACGATCCGCTCTGGCGAATCCCCTTCAACGCTTATGCCAACCATTGCCACGAAGCTCATACCGAGTCTGAATGGATCTACGACTCCGGTGACGCGAACTACCCCCTCCTCAAGGAGGCGAGCGACCCTCTTTCTGACCGTGCCCTCTGCGACCTTCAGCTTCTCTGCGATGGCCGTGAAAGGCATGCGACCATCCTGCTGGATATGAGTCAGGATGGCTCTGTCCAGTTTATCCAGGACGACCACGTCATTCACGAAAACCACCTCAATTGAGTAATGCTGATACTACTTTCGTAGCTCGATGCAGGTCAACGTGCCTTCTGTGCTATCACAACTTGGCATATTCGACGAATACTGTTATTGTCCTTCCCGGCCGCGAAATTCTCTGAGTAGCTCTGGCAAGAGTTATCTGTGTTTCTACCGGACCGCTTGTGCCTGTCCCGGCTGGGCTTTGGAGCCAGCCACGAGGGTGCAACAGGCATGCAGGTGAAGGGTCAGACCTGCTTTTGCACCAGTTCAGCCGGTGCGAAGGGGCACGCCGCGCTCGCGAAAGACCCGGCGCGCACGAGCGAGGTGATCCGGGGTCGGTTCTGGCACGCCCTCGAGTTCGCAGTTGAGCCCGAGCTGCTTCCATTTTGCTATGCCTATCCTGCTGTAGGGCAGAACGTCCACTCTCACCTTGCCGTTCAGCGAGATGACAAAGTCCGCAAGGGCGTGGAGATCGCAGTCCGAGTCGTTGATGGTGGGTATGAGAACATAGCGCACCACGATATCCATGCCCCGGGCCGCCGCAGAGCGCAGGTTGGCCAGGATGACGTCGTTCTTGACGCCGGTCAGGCGCAAGTGCTTGCCCTCGTCCATGACCTTCACTGAGAAAAGCAGGAGATCCGTGCAGTCCACGACGGACGTAAAGTCGCCGTGCCTACAGTATCCCGCGGTATCAAGGGCGCGGTGAATGCCGAGCGCGCCGCACTTCCCGAACAGAGCCCTGACGAACCTGTACTGTAGAAGAGGCTCTCCGCCCGACACAGTCAGGCCGCCGCCTGACGCGTCGAAGAAAGCCCTGTAATCAAGGAGTTGCCGCGTAATCTCGCCCACAGTGACTTCCTTGCCCATCCGAAGCCACGTGTCGGGGTTGTGGCAGAACACGCACCTCATGGCGCATCCTTGCATGAACAGGACAAACCTGATACCACCATTATCCACGGTGCCCATGGTTTCTACAGAATGGATATAACCCTTGACCTCTTCCCGCTCCTGTTCACAGCTCACCCTAGGAAGCCGACCTCCTGCTGTGCGGCGGCGCTACCGCTCGAAAATGGTCCTGGCTATGACTTCTTCCTGCTGTTCGCGGGTAAGCTTGACAAAGTTCACGGCGTAGCCGGAGACCCTTATCGTGAGCTGAGGGTATTTCTCCGGGTGCTCCATGGCGTCAATGAGGGTCCTGCGGTCGAACACGTTGACGTTCATGTGATGGCCGCCCTTTGCAAAGTACCCGTCGATAAGCCCTGCGAGGTTCGAGATGGCCTCGTCACGGGTCCTGCCAAGCGCCCCGGGTGTGATGGAAAACGTATAGGAGATGCCGTCCATAGCGTGCTCGTATGGGATCTTTGCGACGGATGCAAGTGACGCCACAGCCCCGCGGACATCTCTGCCGTGCATAGGGTTAGCTCCTGGAGCAAAAGGTTCCCCGCGCCGCCTGCCGTCCGGCGTGGAGCCGGTCATCTTGCCGTACACAACGTTGCTCGTGATCGTGAGGATAGACAGGGTGTGCCTGGCCTCCCGGTACGCCGGATGCGCTTTCAGCTTTGTGTCGAAGAGCACGACGCACTCGCGCGCAATGGAGTCCACTCTGTCGTCGTTGTTGCCAAACTTGGGGAAGTCTCCTTCGATGTCAAACTCCGTGGCGATGCCCCGGGAATCGAGCCTGGGGGTGACTTTAGCGTACTTGATGGCTGAAAGCGAGTCGGCGAGCACCGATAGCCCGGCCATGCCGAAGGCCATGAACCTGCCCACATGAGTATCATGAAGTGCCATCTCCAAGCTTTCGTAGGCGTACCTGTCGTGCATGTAGTGGATGACATTCATAGTATCCACGTACTTGCCTGCGAGCCATTCCAGCGTCTTCGTGAAGGCATCCCAGACGGCGCCGAACTCGAGCGGTTCCTCCTTCACTTGGTAAAACTCCGGCGCCACCTTCGCGCCTGAAATCTCGTCCCTTCCCCCGTTTATCGCAAGTAGAAGCGCTTTCGGAAGGTTCGAGCGCGCGCCGAAGAACTGCATCTCCTTTCCGACTCTCATAGCTGACACACAGCAGGCGACGGCGTAATCGTCGCCGAAGATGGGCCGAATGAGGTCATCGTTCTCGTACTGGATCGAGCTGGTGTCGTACGAAACCCTGCAGGCGAACTCCTTGAAAGGCCTCGGAAGACGTTCCGCCCAGAGCACGGTCAGGTTCGGCTCGGGCGCCGGGCCCAGGTTATAGAGGGTCTGCAGGAACCGAAAGCTGGTCTTTGTCACTAGCGGCCTGCCGTCCTCTGCCATACCGCCTATGGACTCGGTGACCCACAGGGGGTCTCCCGCGAAGAGTTCGTCGTATGCGCGAGTCCTTAGCTGCCTGGCAAGCCTGAGCTTGATTACGAAATCGTCCACAAGCTCCTGGGCCTGCTCCTCGGTGAGTCTCCCTTCGCGCAGGTCCCTGCTGAGGTACACGTCCAGGAACGTGCTGGTCCTCCCCAGCGACATGGCTGCGCCGTTTTGTTGCTTGATTGCCGCAAGATAGCCGAAGTAGAGCCACTGAAACGCCTCGCGCGCGTTCGTGGCTGGCCCGGAGATGTCATACCCATACGAGCAGGCCATTCCTTTGAGCTCTTCGAGAGCCAGGATCTGATCGTGGACTTCTTCGCGCAGCCTTATGGTGTCGGGGGTGATCGTGGTGAGCTCAGGGCTGCGCAGGTCTTCCCTTTTTTCCTCTATGAGCCGGTCCACGCCATACAGGGCGACCCTGCGGTAGTCGCCTATGATGCGGCCCCTTCCGTATGCGTCCGGCAGGCCTGTGATCACACCGCACCCGCGCAAGGCACGCATTTCGTCTGTGTAAACGGAGAAGACTCCATCATTGTGAGTCCTGCGATACTTGTGGAATATCTCACAGACCTTCGGTTCGAGCTTGGCGCCATACTCGTTACACGCCATCTCGACCATGCGAATGCCGCCCCAGGGGTTTATCGCCCGCTTGAGGGGCTCGTCCGTCTGTAGCCCCACGATGATCTCCAGGTCCCGGTCAACATAGCCGGGAGGGTGGCTCGTTATCCCGGCGATCGTTTTCGCGTCAATCGCGTATACGCCGCCGCGTCTCCGCTCTTCCGCCAGCAACTCTGTGCACTTTTCCCAAAGAGTCCTGGTCCTTTCGGTAGGGCCGCAAAGAAACGAGCCGTCGCCTTCGTATGGCTCATAGTTGCTCAGGATGAAGTCGCGCACGTCCAGGCGGTCCCGCCACGTCCTGCCTGCGAATCCAGAAAACCGCTCATCCACAAAACGAAGCCTCCCTGCCCTCACAAGGAGCGTCTCGTCGTAGTATCCCCGGGAGGCGTGGACCTCATGACGCAAGGCTTCTTCTACTACTCGCCTCAAACCGGGCGATGCCGAGGAGGCGCCTGGATGCCACCACCCCAGCCGCGGCGACACCATACAGGGCAGCGCACCCGAAAAACGAACTTCTCACCCCGAAGCGACTTCCAAGGAAACCACCGATGAGCGGCCCTAGAACGGCTCCGCCGTATGAGATACTGTTCATGACCCCGAAAGCCCGGCCGCGCGTCTCCGGGCTCACAGACTGCGCTATGAGAACGTTGATAGCTACTGACATGGCTGCGCCTGGTATTCCGAATATAAAACGCAATACACCGAGGGTGAGTATGGACCGCGACAGGCCCTGAAGCGCCGAGAGCACGGCGGAGGCGAAAAGGCTGTACGCCAGCATTCCGATGTAGCTGCAGTTTTTCCAGCGACCTGCAAGCGGGGCTGCAATGGCAGTCGAGACCCCGAAGAGCGAGAATACAAAGCCGGTTGCAAGGGGCACGTTGGCCTCGACCAGCTGGCTGATGAAAAGGGGCAAAGTCGGCTGCACCGCGAGCGCGCCAGCCTGTGTAAGCACGAGAATGACAAACAAAGCCTGCAGAGAAGGGATAGAAACCACCGCCCGGACATCTCCAAGGACGCTTCTTGCCTCGCCCCGTGTCGCTTTCGTCTCCCTCACTCCATAGAGGGCTAGCAAGGCAGCTATCGCCGGCATCACGGCACCTGCGACGAACGCGCCCCGAATGCCGAATGCCTCGGCCAGCACGCCCCCGATGAGCGGGCCCGTGATAGTCCCCACCGCTATGGTAGTCTGCAAGACTCCCATGGCGAAGCCAAGTTCGTCATCGGGCGTGTTTGCTGCGATGAGCATGGTAGCAGCAGGGATGTACCCTGAAAGGGTGCCGTTAGCGATCCGAAGCCACAGAACCTGCATGTGGGTAGTGGCGAGAGCCGTCAACCCGTAGGTCGCCGCGATTGCTAACCCCGCCCGGATGAGCATGATCCTCTTACCGAACCTGTCCGAAAGCGAGCCCCAAACGGGCGCCATTAGAGCAGAAGCCAAGGAGCTTGCAGAGAACACAAGCCCGGACCACAGCGCAAGGTCGCTCGCCGTCCCGAGCTCCTTGAGGAATATGGGTAAGAGGGGTGTTACCACCGTGAAAGACGCCTGAATGATGAAGCACCCTACGGACACCGTCAGGAGGTTGCGCTTCCAACGACGAGAAACCGTTTCTTGCGTCGAGACCATCCCCGCCCCGCCGAAAAGATCCTTGTGGTTAGCATCCTTGTTCTTCGTGTTGTTCGCCGACTATCACCCTTCCTCCTGCAGATGAAGGACGCTTTTCGCAAGACACGCCCTTTACATGGAGTCCACCCCGGAAGGCTCGTGCTGCCTCAGGACGCTTTGCCTCCACCGAGGCCTTCGCGTGGCGCAACCTATTTGCAGTTGTTCCGCTGCGATCCACGATTCTGCCGGACAATCCATGGATGATAGTACAGCACTAAGCACGGGAGGGGGCGGGAATGGCCACAGATTCGCGGAATCTTCTCGCCCTAGCGCTTTCCCAACCGTGTAGAGCTCTTGCTCGGTCCGGTCTCTAGGTTCCCCCGACAACCAGGCGAACGCGTTTAGCCGAACTCCTCGAATATCCAGCAGCGTACGAGAACACGCTAAGCGTACAACTGCGAACGCGCTCGTGCCACCATATCCACTTCAAGGTGCGGAGACAGTCGGTCGCGATGTGTGTTGCGACAGGTAACAGCGTCAGATGGCACCACGAGGCCCCAAAGCCACGTGGGTCAAGTGGCAACCTGGTATCGTTTTGTAATAGAATAGCAGGTGAAACTGGAGCGGCGGGCGCCGCGAAAGTATCTCGACAGGTGCCGGGAATAATGTTGTGGGGGGACCAACATGATTGACACGGTAAACAAGATCATCGACTTCGGCCTGGGGGCCGCTCTTCTAACGAGAGAAAAGATCCAAAAAGCAGTGGACGAATGCGTGAAGCGGGGCGAGATGGGCCGGAGCGAGGCTGACAGGCTTGTGTCAGAGCTAACCAGGAAGGGAGAAGAGGGACGTGCCCGCCTGAGAGAGACGATTCGGAACGAGGTTGAAAAGTTCGTCGGCGAACTCGGGCTTGCTACCAAGAAAGACCTGGAAGAACTCGAGATGCGGCTTCGCCAGTAGCCTGTGACATTCCATGGGTGTCATGCGAAGCTGCGCCCGCATCGTGCGTTACCGACAGATAGCGCGCGTAGCAACGAGGTATGGATTCGGTTTTCTCGCTGACATGCTGGGACAGGCCAGGGGAATCCCGAGGTGGAGGGACAAACGCGACCTGGCGCGCCCCGGCGTGTACCGGATGCCCAGGTGGGAACGTCTACGCAAGGCGCTGGAAGAGCTCGGTCCTACTTTCATCAAGGTTGGCCAGATCCTGAGCATGAGGCCGGATATCGTCCCGCTCGGGCTCGCCTCCGAACTGGAGAAGCTGCAAGACCAGGCCCCACCCTTCCCCTTGTCCGAAGTGGAGTCGGCGATTGTCGATGAGCTTGGCGGCTCTCCTCAGGAAGTCTTTGCGGCATTTGAACCTGAGCCCGTCGCGGCTGCCTCGCTGGGGCAAGTCCACAATGCGGTTCTAAAGTCGGGTGAGGAAGTGGTAGTCAAGGTTCAACGCCCAGGCATTGAGAAAGTTGTTCGCACCGACCTTGAGATCCTCAGAGAAATAGCGGCCATTGCAGCACGCCGAACGAGGCTCGGGAGGGTCTACGACCTCGCTAACACCGTTGACGAGCTGGCAAGCGTCCTGTTGCAGGAACTCGACTATACGGCGGAGGCAAGGAATGCGGACCGCCTTGCGGGAGACTTGAGAGCAGACCCACATGTTATGATACCTCATGTCTACTGGGAATACACCACGAGACGCGTCCTCACGATGGAGCGAGTCCGCGGTACTAAGCTAACCGAAATAGATAAGGTTGACCTCATGGGGTTCAACAGACCTGCTGTGGCGCGGATCCTGGCGAACACCATCCTTGAGCAGATACTAGTGCACGGGTTTTTCCATGCGGATCTTCACCCTGGAAATGTGGTCATAACTCCGCAAGGGCAGATTGGGCTCCTGGATTTCGGCATGGCGGGCCACGTAACCGACGAGCTGAAGGTGGAATTCGGCAACTTTCTTCTGGCGGTCGCCGCGAGGTCCGCGCCTCGCGTCGCGGCAGTATTACTGAGGCTTGGAGTCGCGTCACCCGAAATCAACATGAGAGCTCTCGCGCGGGATATAGACATTGTTCAGCACAGATACTACGGCGTCCCCGTTGCACAGATCAGCGTGGCCGACCTCACAAGGGACGTGCTTGATGTTGCGTTCAAACACCATATCAGAATAAGAGCGGATTTCTCCCTGGTGATAAAGGCTCTCGCAACCGTCGAGGGAACTGTGCGCCGGGTGGAGCCCTCGTTCAATCTCGCGGAAGCGGCTGAGCCATTTGCAAGACGCCTTATACGCGAGAGGATGAGGCCGGGGCACCTGGCGCAACGCATGACTGAGGTTGCCGCAGAATACTTGGGCTTCCTGTCGGCGCTCCCGAAACGGCTCGGCAAGTTACTCGACCTCGCTGTGGAGGGCCAGTTGAAGGTCAAATGGGAACTTGATAACATGGACCGTCCTCTTCGGCGGATCGATGCCCTTGTGAATCGCCTGGCTCTCAGCATTGTGCTGGCAAGCATCATCGTCGGCACAGCGCTTGTCGTGAGTACTGCCCCTCCCGTCCTGCTCTGGCACGTGCCTCTGGCTGAAGTGGGGTTCGTCACCGCGCTGGTATTCGGCATCTGGCTTCTTGTATCTATCATCCGCTCGGGCAGGTTCTAGGCGATCAGCACGTTCTTGAAGTCCACTCTCCAGGGCTACACTCACCACTCGGGACTTTCCCCTACAGACGGTGCCCACACTACGTGCAGCGAAATATGAAGGCGGCGGAGAACCACCCGCCGCCCGAGCTGCTACGCAGGAACCGGGATGGCCTCGAGTCTGTTTCGAGCGATCCCGTAAAGCCCCATGTACTCCGCCGCCGACCTGTTCCAGGAGAAGTCGTGGCGCATGGCGTTTTCTATGAGGGCGAGCCACTTGCGTCTGTCCTTGTACACGTTTGTCGCCCGTCGCACCGCATCGAGCAGCGCGCTGGACGAATATTCCGCGAACGTAAACCCGTTGCCGACGTGCCGCTCCGGCTCGTAATTGGTGACCGTGTCGGCGAGCCCTCCCGTGCTCCTCACAATCGGGATCGTCCCATAACGCATGCTGATGAGTTGCCCGAGGCCTCCGGGCTCAAACTTGGACGGCATCAGGAACATATCGCACCCGGCGTACATCCGCTGGGCAAGGACAACATTGAAGCCTATTTCCACAGCTACTCTATCAGGGTACTTTTGCCTGAGCGACCGGAAGAGCTCCTCGTAATACGGGTCCCCTGTACCAAGCAGCACGAACTGAAGGTCCATCCGGACCATCTCATCCATGGCGTCCGCGATAAGGTCCAGGCCCTTCTGATCGACAAGCCGGGACACGACCCCTAGCAGCGGCGCATCCGATGTCGGCAGGTTCATGTCGCGCTGCAGCGCGTACTTGTTTTCCTTCTTGTCTTCGACGTTCCCGAGGCCGTAGTTCCGGTAGATGCGCGCATCCGTCTCAGGATTGAACTCGTGGTAGTTCAGACCGTTCAGGATGCCGTGGAGGTCTTGCGAGCGGGTGCGGAGGACTCCGTCCATGCGTTGCCCGTATTCGGGCGTCTGGATCTCCTTGGCGTAGGTCTTGCTGACGGTGTTGATGACGTCTGCGTAGAGGATCCCCGCTTTCATGAAGCTTACGTCCCCATAGAACTCGATGCGCTCCGGTGTGAAGTATTCGTCGCCCAAACCGAGCAGGTGCAGGACCTCGCGGGGATAGTTTCCCTGGTACTGCAGGTTGTGAATGGTGAACACGGTAGCTATGCCCTGGTAGAACGGGTTGCGCGAGTAGTATTCGCGGAGGAGCAGCGGCACCGGCCCGGTCTGCCAGTCGTTGCAGTGGATGACATGAGGAGCCCATCCGAGGTGGCGGATCATCTCCAGTATCGCCCTGGAGAAGAACGCGAACCTCTCCGCCTCGTCGAAGTACATGTACATGTTGTCCCTGTCAAAGTAGTGGTAGTTGTCGATGAAATACACCGGCACCAGTTTCTCGGCCCCGTTCAGCCTGGCCCTTATCACGCCTTCCCGGAGGATCGCGGTTGCCTTGCGAGAACCCACCCACACCGGGAAGTCGCCGACGGTCCTCACGTCTGTGATCCACCTGTACCGCGGCATCACCACCCTGACATCGTTGCCCATGGCGGCAAGCGCTTTGGGAAGCGACCCTGCCACATCGGCAAGTCCTCCCGTCTTCGCAAACGGCGCGACCTCTGGGGAAGCTATCAAGATCCTGTAGGTCTCATCAAGCTCCTGTACACTCACTGTCTTTATACCCCTTCCTCTACGCCCCGGTCTGCGCCCCGGAGTCTACCCCGCCAGGCGCCAGAGTTGTCGCCCTGACTTCGTCGTCTGTGGCGAGCACATCGCCGGGCTCCAACTCGCGGAGGGCTGCGGCAGCCGCCTCTGGGGCCGTAGGATTGATGTAGTACCCCGTGCCGAGTTCGAACCCTGCCAGGATTGCAAGGCGCGGAAATAGCTCGAGGTGCCAGTGATAGTATGCGCCAAAATCGCCTGTCCATGGGCTCGTGTGCCATATAAGGTTGTAAGGCAGGTTCTCAAACGCGAGCTCCAACCTTCTGACCGTGTGGCGCAGGGATCTTGCGAGGTCGCTGAGTTCATCCTGGGAGATCTGTTCGAACGTAGCGCTGTGCTTTTTCGGCAGAATCCAGGTCTCGTAGGGGAACTTCGAGGCGTAAGGACAGAAAGCCAGGAAGTGCTCGGACTCTTCAATCACGCGCTCTCTGCCGCTCTTCTCAGCGGCAAGGATGTCGCAGTACAGGCATCGGCCGGTTTCCTCATAGTGCTCCCTTGCGGCCGCAAGTTCAACCTGCAAGACTGCGGGGACCATCGGGGTGGCGATCAGTTGACAATGCGTGTGCTCCAAAGAGGCGCCGCCGATGTGCCCCCAGTTTTTGAATGCCTGGAGGTATTTGAGCTTGCCGTTGCGGGAAAGCGTTCGGAACCTGTCCACCAGGGCAGCAAGCACATCCTCCATCTGGCTTTGCGAGTGGCTGCCGAAAGTCGAATCGTGGTCGGGCGACTCCACGAGCACCTCGTGGGCCCCGACCGCAGGCATGCTCCTGTGGAGCCCCGCTGCGCCGTCGCCATTGTCGAGCACGTCCGTGTCGCTGGCATCACCCTCACCCAGGGAGAGCGCAGGAAACTTATTCGGCACGACCCGCACGGACCAGCCCTTCTGGTTGGGGGCGTCCACGTCTCTTCCGAGCGCAAGCACCTCGGGTGGAGTCATGTGTTCGTTGCCATAGCAGAACGGGCACACCCCCGTTTTCCTTTCGTCCTTCGGCATGCGGAAATCGGAAGGCCGCCGGCTTCGTTCAGTGGCTATCACCACCCACGAGCGAGATGTAGGATCTCGTCTGAGTTCCGGCATGATCGACACTCTCCCGGCATGGCATAAGGAACGAGCCCCCGGCACTCCGCTATGACCAACGACTTGCTCGGGTCGCTCGTTGCTTTGGCTAGGTTCGGTTTCGTTTTAGCGTTCCTTGCTCACGCCTGGATGATACATGAGATCAACCCCGATCGAAGTATATGTTTTTCCCGGTCGCAGAGAGAGGAATTCCGACAGCGACGTCAGCATCGATGAGCCCGGCCTGTCTTGCTGCTATCCCCGCCCTGTACATGATCCTGTTGTCCACGTTGTGTATG
Source organism: Bacillota bacterium (assembly GCA_040752635.1). Lineage (GTDB taxonomy): Bacteria > Bacillota > SHA-98 > UBA4971 > UBA4971 > JBFMGS01. Next base: position 18,464 of record JBFMGS010000023.1, on the reverse strand, counting down.
GACGCCGCCTTAACAGCAGAGCCCATCGCGATCCCCAGGTCCATGAGCCTCCAGGCACAGAAAGGCCCGGCGAACTCCGGTCCCTCGTGTAGCTCGGCAAGGTCCGAGCACCTGTCGTTCCCGCAGGAGCCGCAGTTCAGCCCGGTAACCTGGGCGTTTTTCAGCCCAATAAGCACGCAGGCATCGCTCGTCGCCACGTTCGCCCCGTCGCGATCGAAATTCTTCTTGCCCGACCGATTGCCATAGTGAATCATAGCCTGCGCCAGGCGGTTCAAGTCCTCACCGTCCACGACCCGAGTGACCACGAAGTCCTTTCCTGCCGCCTTCGGAGCGGTCCTTGCAGCAAGGCACATGAGATCTGCAACAATTCTCACTGATTCTTTCATTTAGCACACCTCCGGCAAATGTAGTCTACCGGCAAGTGTATTCCACGTCTGGTCTGAAACTCCTCGCTCGGATCGCTCTGTTCTTCGCGCCATCTGTGTGCCTGCATCGACAGGAGCAAAGTGTGCCATGCTATAGCCTGGGCGACTCTCCCGAAGAAGCGTTTGCTCCGCTCTCCCGAACGCCGCACGCTCAAGAAGACCCTCGGGAAGAGCACAGCGCTTCGTCGCCGCGTCTAAGGCCGGGGGCATTTGCCCAGACAAGGAGGTGAAGACCATGACCGTAGGCCAGAAAGTCCACCAGTGCCTGGCGACGCTTGAAGGCGCAGCGGCAGATCTCAGGACTTTCGCGCTGGACACCCAGGACCAGACCGCCCAGAAGCTCTATGCGCAACTCTCTGAAACGCTGCAAAACCAAGTTATAAACCCGCTCAAGTCGCGGGTCGATTACATTGAGTCGCAGGAGCCACAGTACAAGGTCTACCAGCAGGCCATGCAGCAAGGCCAGCAGCCGCAGCCCAAGCAGCCGGAGCAGCGGCACTAGCTCGGTAAGTCGGTACGCAGGAGACTGTCGGT
>JBFMGS010000023.1:0-17405 GCA_040752635.1 Bacillota bacterium | reverse complement strand
ACATTGAGTCGCAGGAGCCACAGTACAAGGTCTACCAGCAGGCCATGCAGCAAGGCCAGCAGCCGCAGCCCAAGCAGCCGGAGCAGCGGCACTAGCTCGGTAAGTCGGTACGCAGGAGACTGTCGGTGCTCTCCAAGTGGATCGAGCCATAACTCGTACCACTTTTCGGAACATGCACCCTACCCGGGGTTGCCGGTGTTGCATGCCGGGTTCCCACCCGGAGTGGGGCATACCCCTCCCGTGGTCTGACGCTGCTTGCCCCAGGGGAGGCAGGGTCCGAAGGACCCGTCGGAAGGGGGCGTTCCCCCCTCCAAGTGGCAAGGCGGGTCTTGCGACCCTGCCTCCCTCCCTTCGGGTGGGTTTGGCGACAGGGTACGGGTACGCCCCCGGCGGGCGCCTCGATGTAATTTGGCCCGCAGGCAGGTGGCCGAATTGGAAGCGCCCCGTCATGCAATCACCGGCACCTCCGGAAGTCGGCAGGACCTTCGAACTTCCACTAGTTCATGCCACGACCGCGCAGTGCGGCCCGCCAGGCGGCAGTCGGGTGGCAGCCCAAGTGCACGGCGGACTGCCAGCCAACTGAGAGAAACCAACGGTCTCCTGTAAAAGACCATGCCACTGTTGAACTCGGAACCTGGCTGCGAACTGCGTTTACATCATACCCGTGGCTCCGGAAGCATAGTTACATTGTGAGCGCAGCGCCTGCACTGCTTGGCGGACGCATGTGTGGACACTGGAGAGGAAGACCGGGATGGCTCGGGAGCCGCGAAGGAAGGAAGCGATCTCCGGTATTCTGGCAGCCGCAGGGACTATCACCCTCTGCGCGTGTCTGCTCGTACTGGGCATTCTGCAGGAACGGTTCGCTGCTCTTCGAACTCAGGATATATGGGGCGGGCAGATGCTCCGCGCATCTTCTGGGGTGCTCACGATAACCGCGCCTTCGAGAGAAACGGTGCATACTACCGTGAACCACGGCCTCGGAAACGTTCCTGTGGCCCTGTTACTTGCCCTTGATCTACCGGGATTTGACTATTACGAAGTTATCGACGACCGACGCGAGTCGAGTGGGGCGCCGACAGAAATGCCTGTTCACCTGTCGGCAATGGTGCGCAAACCCTATAACGGAACCTTCACCGTTCGGCTGAAGCACTACCTCGGAAGCCAGCGCACCTTCACCGTAAGGTGGCTAGCTATCAAGCTCGAAAGCCCCCGGGGCGAGCCCTCCGGCAAGCCTGCAAGTCGAAGCCCAATCCTGCAATATCGCGTAATCGAATCTACGGCTAGCTATAATCTATAGAAGTCTGCCGGCAGCTTGAAGGACCCAGTCCCCAGCCCCCGCGGACAGAGTTGGCTAGAACAACTAAGCCTGGATCTTCGGATCTAAGATGTCCCTGAATGCGTCACCTATCAGGTTCCACGCAAGAACAAAGAGCACTATAGCCGCACCCGGGTACACCACGGTGTACCAGTGCTTCAGAGGCTCAACGCCAACGTCATGAATCCTTCTTCGGCCCCCTGTTTCTTCGAAAGAATTCGTGAAAAGTCGTCAGGTATTGGACGTTGACATGCAAGATGTCCTCAAGGAGAGAGGACGCAGTAGAAGCGCCAGGCACGAGCGGGTGATTCAGGAGAGCAAGGTATGCAAGCTGCTCGTCGCCTTCAACAGCCGCCTCAACCGTAAGCTGCTCGTAGGCCTTCACGTGCTGGGCAAGCCCCCTTACCGACGCTGGCCATTGGCTGGTGGGGATCGGGTGAGCCCCTCTCCCGTTTATCAGGCAGTTAACCTCTACCACCGCGTCGTGAGGCAGGTCGGGGACGCACCCCCGGGACGGCACATTCACCACGTGCACTTCGTCCTTATCGTTGTAAATGGCAGAGATGACAGACAGCGCGGCCTCAGAGTACCACGCGCCGCCCCGCTGCGAAAGCTCAGGAGGCTTTTCGGAAAGGTTCGGGTCAGCGTACCTCTTGAAAAGTTCTTTTTCGATCGCCATGACCTGCTCTGCGCGTGTTCCCTTTCCCTCCTGGACCTGCCTCTTTTGTTCTTCAACAATAACGTCGTGGAAGTAGTAATACCGCAGGTAGTAGGAGGGTACCATCCCCAATGCCTCGAGGAGCCCGTCGGCCCGCGCACCCTGGGGTCCCATGCGCTCGAATTGGGCCTTCACAGTGTCATGCGCAAGAACGTTCGAGGTTACGTCCTTTCCGTTTACGGTTATCCTGCGGGCCCAACTAAGGTGATTGAGGCCGATGAATTCTACTCTCACTGTTCGAGGGCTGACCCCGAGTCCCGCGGCTATGGCCCTTTGTATACCGATAGGGACATTGCATAGACCTATGCAGCGGGCTCGAGTGTACCTGGTTATAGCCTCGGTCACAATCCCGGAGGGATTCGTAAAGTTGATGATCCATGCGTTCGGGGCAAACCGCTCGACGTCTCGAGCGATCTCGAGGGCTACCGGAACGGTCCTGAGCGCTTTGGCAAACCCCCCCGGGCCTGTGGTCTCCTGGCCGATCACGTTGTACCTCAGGGGGATGCGCTCATCTTGCGCGCGGGCGGAGAGCCCGCCGACCCGAAACTGAGTGACCACGAAATCCGCCCCGCGAATCGCCCGGTCCCTCTCCAGGGTAGCACTGACCTCGATGTCAAGCCCCGCCCGCTCGATCATCCGCCGCACGAGGTTGGCAACGACATCCTGCTTCTCCTGTCCATCCGGGATGTCTACCAGTGCGACATGCTTTACCGGAAGCTCGTCCACCTTGCGGATAACGCCATCCACGAGTTCTGGCGTGTAGCTCGAGCCTCCACCAATTACTGCAAGCTTGATCGCGTTTTGCATCAAAACCCCTCCGCATCCACGTTGAAGTGGAGAAGAATCGGCGGCAGGACCTTGAGCGCCTCTGCGCGGACAAATCCTCGCCCCTTTGCGAGCTCCCTCGCCTTCATCTCCAGGTACATTGAGACCATAGCCCACCCCTGCTTGAACTGGCTCTCGTGCATTTTGACGGCCTCGATTTTCCTGTGCCAGGTCGCGTCCACATTTATCCAGGTGTTCGGCCTGGTGGTGCAGTAGAAGCCGACCATCGACACGCCGTGGGGCGGCGCTTCAGGATCTGACTTCACGTGAGGAAACGCGCTCAGTATACACGCGCTCGCGGTAGCGAGGCCGGTCAGCCGGTGGTCCCGGTGAGCTTCGTATGGAAGCCACGGGTCGGGCACCAGGATCGCGTCAGGCCTCACCTTCCTTATTACCCCCAGGATTCTTCGGGCAAGTTCCCTTTCTTCAGGGACGTCGCCGTCGCGCAGGCCAAGCCACAAGAACTCCGAGGCGCCGAGATGCCTGGCCGCCCGGTTGGCCTCGTCATACCGGATTCTGGCGAACTTCTCAGGGGTCATCGTAGGATCCTGCGTGCCCAGAGATCCGTCGGTTACCGTGAGGTACATGATCTTGCTTCCGCGGTCTGCAAGCATAGCTATGGTGCCGCCGGCGCCGAGTTCGTTGTCATCAGGGTGGGGTTGAATACACAACACGCTCCTCGCGCTTTCCAGACTCGGCACAGGCAGAACATCTTTAAGAGGCATACACGGTCACCCCACAGTGAAAGAGTCCGCCCGGATACTGTGACCGCACGTCGGAGCCGGGCAGGGTTTTGGCGTTCGTCGTCGAACGTCTAATAGTATACAGTGTAGAATATTCGACCGTTAAGTATGGGTTCCTGCCCTGTGGCATATGCTTTGGCGGCAAGGCAGGTCCGGAAGGAGGGAATCCGCGTCCGGTTCCGCTGGGATCAGCAGCCCCGACGCGGAAGTTCATTATGAAGAGCATGAAGAGCGACATCATGAAGAGCGACATCGCAATCGTGACTGATAGCGGTGCAAGCCTGCCACAGGAGCTTATCGAAGAATACGACGTGACCATCGTGCCCCTCGGGATACAGTTCGGAAGCGACACGTACCGCGACGGCATAGACATCACGCGTGAGGAGTTCTACGAAAGGCTCAATGGACCGGACGTGCCATGCACCTCGCAGCCTGCTCCGGCGGAGTTCATCTCCATCTACAGGAAGCTGCTCGAGCGTGCCAAGACCATAATATCGATCCACATAACTTCCACCGGCAGCGGCACGTACCAGGTTGCCAACCTTGCAAAGGCGAGTTTCCCCGACGCTGACATCGAAGTAGTCGATTCCCTGTCAGCGTCCATGGGAACTGGATTCATGGTTCTCGCGGCAGCCGAAGCCGTGCGAGGCGGGAAAACTAAAGAGGAAATCCTCCGCATCCTGACAGAATTGAGGTCCCGCATCAGTGCCTACGCGGTTATCAACTCCGTTAGACACCTCCTGAAGAGCGGGCGCATCCACAAGGGTCAGGCGCTCATTGCCTCTCTGCTTTCAATAAAGCCGCTGGTCTCAGTGAAGGAAGGGGTTGTCGAGGTGGTGGACAGGGTCAGGACATACCAGGCCGCCCTGGAAAGGCTGGTTGAACTGACTAGAGACGCCGCCCGGGACTCCAGGGTGAGGGTCTCGGTCGTTCACGGAAATGCCCTTGCCGAGGCAAAGCGCTTGCGCGAACGACTCAAGACCGTCCTCGACTGCGGGGAAATCATAGTATCGGACATCGGCGCCCCCCTCGCGGTCCACGGTGGGCCGGGCATTATCGGAGTCGTATGCCACCCGGTGTAAACCGGTGCAAAAGTGAAGTAGGCCTCGAGAAGTCTATGCCATGTGTGGTCTTGGGATCTTACCCGTGGCGTGGGTGTCGTCCTCTGGGGTGACAGCCAGGCTTCTAGTTTCATGCAAGCACCAGCAACCTGGCAGAGCAGCGACTGCTTTTGCGCACCAGACTAACCCCTAGTGAAGTGCTCGTAGACCTCAAGAGAAATGCGGCGGATAGCTTCTTCGCCATCCCTCGGTCGCGGAAGATCCCTGGTAAGAATGGTGATTACGTAATCGTGGCCGGGGACATACACGATGCCAGCATCATGGCGTACACGAGACACCATCCCGGTTTTGTGGGCGATCTCCATTCGCGGCACCTCCCCGGCCAGGAGTTCGCCCTCCTCCCCCGACACAGGAAGAAGCGCCGGGATAAGGTCGTTGTACTGCTGCTGCTTCATGATGGTGACCATCTGCTCGCACGCCCATTGCGACACCGCACGGCCCCTGGCGATCTTCTCGAGAAGGCCGGTCATGTCGCGGGGAGTGACGGAGTTGGGCGTAGGTCGCGCGACGGGAACGGTCATGAACTTGCGCCGCAGGACTATCCCGGGGAACCCGAGATCCCGCATGGTCAGATTCACCCGGTCCATTCCGACGAGGTCTATCAAGAGGTTCGACGCGGTGTTGTCGCTCACCACTATCATGAGGCGCACAAGATCGATGATCGGGAGGCTCACGCCGTGCGATAGAACCTTGAGGATCCCCGCCCCCCCGACCTTGTCGGTGTCGGCAAGCTCGATCCGGGTTTCGAGGTCGATCCTCCCTTCCTCAGCCTGCCTGAACACCTCGACCATGATGGGAACCTTGATGACGCTTGCGGCGTTGAACGACTCGTCCTCGTTGAGGAGTATCTCACCACCTGTGTGCAGACTCCTCGCAGCCACGCCGAAGACCCCCCCGGCCGATGCCGCGAGCTCGGTCACCTTCGCTTGGACGTCCACTACTACCTCCCCCTCCATCGCATCATCTTGCATCGGTCGGGGTTGCCGCACCTCGCTTTAGACGTGCAGTTCCACGATATCCTTGTCCTGCAGGACATAGTCGCGGGGCACAGACTGCCCGTCAAACCTGGCGGATCCCCAGATCCGGGCGCTTTTCAGCTTCGATGGAAAGTCGCGGTGCACTGCGGCCGCCATGTCCACGACCGCGCTTCCTTTCTTGAGAATGAAGGGCTGGCCCATATCCGGCGGTCTCCCCGGGACCTTGGTGTAGATGCGGATGACCCCCAGAAGGTCAAACACGCGACGCCGAAGGGTCTCCAGGTTTTCACCGGTCGCCGCCGACGTTGCAACAAATTCGAGCCCGGAGGGAAGGTACTCCTTGAGAATCTCCAGGTTCTCCGCTGCGTCCGGGGCATCGATTTTCGTGGCCACGACCATGCAGTCTTCGAGCGTATGCGCGTGCACCCCTTCTACCACCTCATCCCGCAGGACCCTTCTCTCGCGCAGGTGGGTGAGGATGCCTTCAAGCTGGTCCAGGCAGTCATCGGACGAAGCGTCAACAACGAGCAATAGAGCGTCGGCGTTGCGCAGGGCGCCCGCGAGCCCCGGCCCAAGCCCCTCCTCGGTCATGGGGGGCATGTCAACGAGCTGGATGAGGATATCTTCGAACTGCATCATCCCAGCCACAGGGAGGGCCGTGGAGAAAGGGTAATCCGCCACGGTGACCTTGGCCCGCGTCAAAGCCCCGACAAGGGCGGACTTGCCCGAGTTGGGAAATCCTGCAAGCGCAACCTGGCCTGCCCCGTGTTTCTCCACGAGAAACGGGTCTTGCCGACCTGTCTTGGCCTTTTTCTCGCCTTCTTCACGGAGCTTGGACAGCCGCCTCTTTATGTCGGCCTGAAGCTTCTCGGTTCCCTTGTGTTTCGGGATGAGCGCGAGCATTTCCTCAAGCGCGGCGATTTTCTCCGGGACTGTCTTCGCTTCCTTGAAAGCCTGTTCGGCTTCGAGATACTGCGGCGTCAGGTTTGCAGGCATCAGCTCTCACTCGTCCTAATAGTAGATAAGTAATGGCATAGCCCCTAGTATTGTAACATGGGGAGACCGCCTTGTGCATGGTTTTCGACTCTCTGAGCTGGCAGCCGACTCTGCATCGCGTTTCTGTCATGCTTGTCACCGCACCTCCAATAGATGGAGGGCTACCTGCGGGAGGTGGGGAGCTATCCCCATTTATGGGAGTTGTATTCTGGAGGTTGCCGTCAGCGTGATCTTACGCTATAATGCACCACGTGGAACCGGGGCCCACGTGAGACCTGGGCCCGTCTGATCATACCCTGATGGGCGATGGGCGAGACCCCTTGCCCTAAGGAGAGGGCTCTGCGAGGCCAGATGCCGTCCCTTCATTTGTCGGGAGCGCGTCCTTCTCTTCGTTGTTGGGGGCCAAGGTTGCGCCCGGTGGACCTCCGGAAGATCGGAAAGAGGAGGCCTGATCGCACCTTGATGCTGCTGCAACGGATAGGATCGTTTCTTAAGCCCTTTCGGGGCGCTTTCATAACCGCGGGGCGCCAACTCCTGACGCGGGCGATGGGACACCTCTTCCCGGGGAGCATAGAATACGCGAGGGGGAAAAACATGTACACAGATAGCGCCACGCAGCCGCCGAGAGTAGCTTATTTTTGCATGGAATACGGCCTGCACGAAGAGTTGAAGACCTACGCCGGCGGCCTCGGGATACTTGCGGGTGACTACCTGAAGTCGGCATGCGATCTCAACCTTCCTGTCGTAGGAATAGGCATCCTGTGGCGACAGGGATACAGCAAGCAGATCATAGGCGAGGACGGGCGGCCGTTTGATGCGTATCCGCGCTACTCGTATGGTTTTCTCAAAGACACCCGCAAGTCTGTGACGGTGAAGATACGCGGTCGCGACGTCACCTGCAAGATCTGGATGGCGGACAGGTACGGAAACGCGCCGCTCTACCTTCTCGACACTAATGTTCCGGGAAACGAGGACAGGTGGATCACGGGCCAACTGTACGGGTGGTTCGGCGAGGAACGCGTCGCCCAGGAGATGGTCCTCGGAATAGGCGGCGTGAGAGCGCTTCGTGCCCTCGGCATCGACGTGGACGTGTACCATTTCAACGAGGGCCATGCGGTTTTCGCCGGGACAGAGCTCATTCGCGAGAAGATGGCCGACAGGGGGCTGTCCTTCGGCCAGGCTCTGGCCGCCACGCGCCAGGAGATAGTCTTCACGACGCATACCCCGGTAAAAGAGGGCAACGAGGCCCACAGGCACGAGCTTCTGCGTTACATGGGCGCTTACAACGGCCTCTCGAGGGAGCACATGGTCCAGCTCGGCGGCGACCCCTTCAACATGACCGTGGCCGGGCTGCGCCTGGCTCGGATAGCGAGTGCTGTGGCGCAGCTACACGGCGTGACCGCCAACAGGATGTGGCAGGACGTAAAGGACAGGGCGCCTATAATCGCCATAACGAACGGCGTCCATCCCGGGACGTGGCAGGACGAGGCCGTACGCAAGGCGTACGATTCTGGGGGCGACCTGTGGGCGGCACACACGCGGGCGAAGCTGGCCTTCCTCGCGGCCATAGAAGCCAGGTGCGGCGTGGCGCTGGACAAGGACAGCATCCTGGTGGGGTTTGCGAGGCGGGCTGCGCCTTACAAGCGGAGCGACCTCATATTCCGCCGCCCGGAAGTCATCGAGCCATACCTCAGGACCGGCAGGCTGCAGGTGGTTTTCGCGGGGAAAGCCCACCCTCTCGATGACGCCGGCAAGGATATCGTCGCCAAGCTCGTGAGCATGACAAAACGCTACCCCAAGAGCGTGGTGTTCCTGCCGGACTATGACATGGAGATCGGGCGGCTCATGACGCGCGGGTGCGACGTGTGGCTCAATAACCCCATGCGACCGCTCGAGGCAAGCGGCACATCGGGCATGAAAGCCGCCATGAACGGCGTGCTCAACCTGAGCATCCTGGACGGCTGGTGGCCCGAGGCCTGCCAGCACGGAGTAAACGGCTGGCAGTTCGGCGATGGATACGAGGGTCCCGGCCAGGACGACCACGACCTGGACGCCCTTTACCGGGTGCTCCTCCAAGAGGTGCTGCCCACATACTACGAGAACAGGGCCAAATGGGTGGAAATGATGAGGGAGAGTATAGCGTCAGTGAGCGAGAGGTTCTCCTCGCGCCGCATGATCGAGGAATACTACAGCCGGCTCTACATCCCCGCAGCGGCTGCACGGCAGGTCGCGACGTCAACGGGGATGTCCTGAACGCCAACGAGGACGATGCTCTTGACGACGCTCCTGATGTGCGCACTCACGAAATCTGTGCGCTCAAGCAAGTCCGGGTAGAAGCTTCTGCCATCTTTCGTGTCGTGGGGCCCCCACCGCAATGGGGGTCCCATACCGTCTAACACCTCCATTAGTGCATTTGGCTGTGGTGGTCCCATGCCGTGGACCTCTCAGGACCTCGCGGGTGTGCCGTCATACGCGGGTATCAACTGCCTGAATTCGTTGAAAGCGCCCGTCTGCGCCTGAGGGCGATGAACTTCCCCACCTCCACGATGAGCAGCAAGGCGATAGCGATTCCGAACACCATGACCCACTCCCCTGCCGCCAGGGGCACGAGGCCCAGCAACCTGCGCACTCCGGGCACGACCACGGCCCCGATGGCAAGCACAAAGCCGCCCGCCACAGAGATCAAAAGCGGTTTATTCGCCAGGAGGTGGCTTGCGTGGAAAATGCTCCTCCGCATGCTGCGATACGCAAACACGTATACGAGCGAGATGATCGCCAGGGTGGCGTAGGATAGGGTCCGCGCGAGTGCAAGGTCACGATGGGCGAGCCAGTAGTGGCCGAACATGGCCAGACACCCCACTCCTGCCGTGACGCTTATCGCAGCGATGAGCGCGATGCCGAGCTTCCCGAGGATCGGCTCGGATAGCGGCCGCGGTTTCTCGCGCATGATGCCTTCTTCCTTCGGTTCGAAGCCGAGGACGATGTCCACGGGACCGTCGCATATGAGGTGTATCCACAAGATCTGCGCCACCACGAGCGGCGCCGCCCACCTCATCGCCATTGCGCCAAAGATGAGAAGTATCTCCGCAAACGAATTAGAGAGGGTGTAGGACACTACCTTCCTGATATTGTCAAACACCACCCGCCCTTCCTCGACTGCAGCGACTATCGTTTTGAAGTTGCTGTCAAGAAGGATGATGTCTGCGGTCTCCTTGGCCACATCCGTTGCGCTGCCCACCACCACTCCTATGTTGGACTTCTTGAGGGCCGGGGCGTCGTTCACGCCGTCTCCCACCATGGCCACGACTTCGCCGGCCTTCTGAAGAGCGGACACTATCTTCAGCTTCTGGTGCGGAGAGATGCGGGTGAAAACCACTGTGTCTCGAGCGCGCCGGGCAAGCTCGGCTTCGCTCATCGCGTCGAGCGCGCGCCCGTCTATTACTCCATCCTCGGAGACGTCGAGCCCCACGCGTCTTGCAACGTGAAGGGCTGTACGCTTGTGGTCGCCGGTGATGATCTTTACTCTCACGCCGGCGCCCCGACACGTCTTCACTGCCTCCGCAACCTCATCACGAACAGGGTCCTCGATGCCTACGAGGCCGGCCCATGTGTAGCCGGCAGCAGTCTCGAAGCCCGCAGCGGTCTCAAGGTTGACGCCTTCTTTCACGGCGATGCCGAGTACTTTCAGCCCCTCGTCCCCCCATGACTCAACGCTCTCCTTGATCTTCGCCCGCTGGTCATCCGAGAGGACGCACATGTTGGCCACTACTTCCGGGGCTCCTTTGACGAAGGCCACCCTGTTCCCGTCAACAAGGTTGACCGTGCGCATGAACCTCGTCTCGCTGGAAAAGGGCTCCTCGCCAATGCGCTCGCAGCGCCTGGCGAACCCCTCGGGGTCCTCTACGCCGTTTTCGCGAGCGAACTTCCACAGCGCCACCTCGAGAGAATCCTCGAGGTTGTTGCACAGGACGAGCGCCTGGACAGCGCGGTCCGGGACATCAAAACTGGCGCGAGTGACTGTCATGATTCCATCGGTGAGCGTACCTGTCTTGTCGGTGCAGATGGTTGTCACGGATCCCAGGGTCTCCACTGCCAGCAGCTTCTTCACGAGTCCCTTGCGCTTCAGGATCTTGCGCATGCCGATGACCAGTATGACTGTAACTGCTATCAGGAGCCCTTCCGGGATCGCCGCAATCGCCAGGATGATCGCAACTCTCACCATTTCCAGCGCGGGCTTACCCGTGAGAAGGCCGATGAGGAAGATCACGACGGTGACGCTGATCACAATGCGCGTGAGCGTACGGCTGAACGCGGCGAGCCTGACCTGGAGGGGCGTCGCCTGTTCCTCTGTTTCCGACAGGCTGGCCGCGATCTTCCCGAGCTCTGTGTCCTTCCCGGTGCTGGTGACTCTGATCACGCCGCGGCCGGAGAGCACTGTGGTGCCCATGTAAACTGCATTCTTGCCCTCCGCCTCGCTCTTGAAGACTGGCTCGCTCTCTCCTGTCAGGATGGCCTCATTGACCGACATTCTCGCGCTTTCCAGCACCCGGCCGTCTGCAGGCACCCGGTCGCCCGCTGCGAGAATGACCAGGTCGCCCGGGACAAGCTCGCGGACCTCGACCTCCTTCCGCTCGCCGCTCCTCACCACAGTTGCAGTGGGCCTGACGAGCTTCCTCAAACCTTCGTAGGTTCGCCTCGCCTGGTACTCCTGAATGAACCCCAGAACGGCGTCAAACAGCACGACAGCCATTATGATGAGAAAATCGCCGAACTCCCTCAGGATCAGCGATACGACAGCAGCGGTCAGGATAACGTATACGAGAGGGTTCGTAAACTGGGATAAGAAGATCGCAAGCCGCGACGGGCCCCTGCGCGAGGGCAAGGTATTCGGGCCGTATGTCTTGCGGCGCTCCTCCGCTTCGCTGTCTGACAGTCCGGTATGAGGTCCCCAATATGCTTCTAGATTCCCCACCGCCATGACTCGTGTCCCTCTTTCATGCAATTGTGTCCTGAGCTGGTCACCCAGTACTCAAGCTCTTTTAGCATACGAACGCCTCAAACAGTCGGTCTCTGCGAGCAGCCGGTCATGCTGCGTTCAGGGTTCCCACCTGGCTGGAAGAACACTCCTGCCCCGGTCTCTCTCGGTGCTCGCCATAGGCAGGAGGCATTTTGCCTCCTCTCCATCCCTTTCCCCTTATTAATCGGACGCGTTTGACTGGGTCAGCGATTGAGTACGAATGCAGTCTGGTGGGGTATCCTGGCGAGACCGTATCCGACCTCAGTCTCCGAAGATAGCCTTGCGCTCTTCGGGGGTGAGCACCGACCAGAGCTCCTTGCCAAGTCGCTCCGAGACCCGCTGGGTGAACATCTCCTGCCAGATATACTGACGCGCTATGAACACCAGGTGGCGGTTGCCCGTCCAGACGGCTGTATCGTCGGCCCCGGCTCCCCCTATGAGGGCGTGGGACCCATCAGTGACAACAACTATGCTTTGGCCGATCTGCTGGAGCGCGCTTTCAGCCTGGGGGTGTCTCACCACCTCGCCGAAATCAACCTCTGCATCTCCACACACAAGAATGCGCACCCGCACCCCTCTCTCGTGAGCCTCGCGCAGCACCGGCATGAGGTCAACGAGGGTCCGGTCTGTCAAGGACAAGAGCAGTTCCTCTCGAGCACCTGCTATCATCTCCCGGGCCCGGCCCAGTATCGCTCCTCTTCCCTCGATGTTCCACGCCTGCTCCAACGGGACTGGCGTTTCATATCGGGCAAGGCTCTCATGTGCTGCGTCGATCGCTTCCTCGTAAGTATGGCGCATGCTGTCGAGCAACGCGGCCACGGGCACCGGCGCATATCTCGTGGTATCGCCCTGGGGCAAGGTAAGCACGGCGCCGCGGTTGGCGAGCCTACCGAGTGCTTCGTAAACCATTGACCGGGGGATTCCTGCGTCCTTGCTGACCTGATAGCCTGTTGCGGGACTTGTCCGCAACAGCGCAAGATACGTTTTTGCCTCATACTCGGTGAACCCGAGCTCTATCAGCGCCCTGAGGGGATCCAACTCCTCCCACCTGCCCCCGCATAGTAGTTCTTATGCTAACAACGTAGTTCGTATGCGAAACACTGCCACGAGTATACACTCATCCCCCTGCGGTTGTCAACGACTAAGTCAGGGTGCATCAAGGCTGTCTGCCCGACGGGAAGGCTCATGTGGGGAGCATGTGCGGAGCTTTATGTTTGGTGGGCGCGACGTTTAATGCGGGCGATATTCAATGCGCGCAGCCGCATTTAGTTGCACGCGGCCGCCTGGGAGCTCGGTTACGAAGCCAGGCGGCCGGGGCAGGAGCACGTCTTGGTGCAGCAACTAAATAAGGGTCCAGATGCCGGCGGCTGCGAGCAGTCCTGTAAGCCCCCCGAGAAGGAACGTCGCCTGGGGGCCGAAGAACTTCCAAAGAAGGCCTGCGAGTAGTGAAGCGGGAAGAAGAGCGATCCCGACGAGCGTTGCGTGCAGGCCTATGGTGGTCGCCCTCAGCTCGCCCGGGGCGATATCTGCTACAAGAGCCTTCTCCACGCCCTCTGTAAGCGCGGTATATACGCCGTACACAGCAAAGAGGGTCCATATATGCCATGGTGAGCCTGCGAAGGCAAAACCGAGGTAGACCAGGCCATAAGTCGCGTAGCCCGCAACGAGCAGGGTCTTCCGGCCTATCCTGTCCGAAAGACGGCCTGCGGGGTACGATAGCGCCGCGTAGACCATGTTATACAGGAGGTACACAAGAAGGATCGTCGCCGGGCCAAAGCCTATGTTGCTCGCGCGGAGCAGGAGAAACTGGTTGGATGAGTTGCCGAGGGCAAACAGAGACACCACGACGAGGAACCGGCGGAGGCGGCGATCCAGCTTCGACCACTGGAAGGGCGGGAGGCGCCTGCGGCTGGTGCCGGGCATCAGTCCCCCTGCACCCGACTGTCTGTCAGAGGAGCTGACACCGCCCTCCCCATTGTCAGCCCCAGAGTAGGCGACCGCCCGCGCCCGCCCTTCACGAACCAGGAACAGCGCCGCTACGCCAAGGAAGGCCGGAACCATTGCCCACAAGAACACCCTCGAGTAATCGCCCTTGTACGCGGTAATGAAGTAGTAAGCAAGGAGAACGCCGACGGCTGCACCCAGCGTATCCATAGCCCGGTGAAGCCCGTACGCGCGCCCGCGCGTTTCCGGGGTGGAGGAATCGGCGATTAGCGCGTCGCGCGGCGCGGTGCGTACCCCTTTGCCGAACCTGTCGATGACCCTTGCCGCCAGCACCGCTGGCCACGACCCGGCAAGATAAAGAACGACCTTTCCGGCAGTCGATGACCCGTAGCCCAAAACGGCGAGGGGCTTTCTACGCCCAAACCAGTCCGATACATAGCCCGAGAACACCTTGAGAAGACTGGCCAGGCTCTCAGCTATACCCTCGATCAGTCCCACAATGGCGGGGCCTGCCCCGAGACGAGTAGTGAGGAACAGTGGAAGGAGAGGATAGACCATCTCAGAGCTTACGTCAGTAAGCAGGCTAACAAGACCCAGGACGATGATATTGAACATCTTTTACCCTCCCCCAATGTTGTAACACTTGCGGCAACAAAACGCAACAGGGTCATGACACGGGGTCGCTGTAACTTCCGCTTATCATTCGCCCCTGACAAGGCCAGACTATACTTGCATGCAGTCGGTGCGGTCTGGCGGGAAGGGGAGCCCGACATTGGCAGACGAAGAACGTCTCGGACGACGGGCCAGGACGTGGCTGGTGCTCGGGGTGATCGCGACCGCCGTGGCAGCGGGCATGGGGATTCGACTTGTGCCCGGCTTGTGGCCGGGCCAGGCGCGTCCGCCCCGGAGCTCGGCGACAAAGGCGGTTGTCTCCGCGCTTCACGAGATCTTCGCAATGCGTGCTCGAGCCCTTGCAAAAGGCGACATATCGTTGCTTGAACCGATATATGAAACTGGCGGGCCGGGGACTGCCACGAGGGCCCTTCAACATGAAATCCGGAAGGTTAGGTATGTCAAAGCGTGGGCATCGAAGCGCGGAGCAGGCATAACCCGTGCAGACGCTCACCTGCAGGTCAGATCGGTTTCACTTGGCACCAATACCGCAAGCGCCGTAGTATGGCAGAGTCTCAACGTGACATACAAGCCGCCGGGGCGGTCTACCGCAGCCAGCAATACTTTTGGCATAAGGACCCGCCATAATCTAACGCTCGTCCGCAAGAACGCGAAATGGCTCATCCGGTCGGACGAGTACACGGACCCCCTAGGCGAGGACACTCTTGCGCCGGAGGTCGCCCCGGCATCGGTCCGCGAGCCTGCTGACTCCGTGGTATTCACCTATCCTTCGGGCCGCCCGGATACAGTGCCCCTTGAAACGGCGGCGCGACCGGGCTCCATCTACGACCGCTGGAGAGCGGTAGCGTACGCAGACAGATATTGCGGTGTGAAGATCGGTCCCGGGGCAGAGTTCGGGTATAACCCCGCATACTGCGACTACACCGACCTCGGCGGGGACTGCACGAACTTCGTTTCCCAGGTGCTCGGTGACAGGCAGGCCGGGGGAATTCCCATGGACTCCGAATGGCATTATGACTATAGCTCCCGGAGGGGAGGCAGCAAGGCATGGGTCGAGACCGACGCCTTCGCATCTCACCTCACGGCGAGCGGCACGGCGCGATTGCTGGCCAGGGGCTCCTTCCGGGAGGTCCAGGTGCCCACGTCAAGGTTTCCCAGGGGCGCGCTCTCTGAGCTTGCCGCGGGCGACATCATAGCTTACGAGGAAAAGGGGAAGATACAGCATTTCGCCGTGATCACTGGAAAGGATCCGTCCGGGTATCTCCTGGTAAACACCCACACAGCAGACCGTTACCGCGTCCCCTGGGACCTTGGATGGGACAAGAACACCACTTTCTGGCTCTTTAAGATAGTGCGTTAAGTCACGCCGAGGGCTGCGAGGATATCCCGCACTTTCCCGGAGACGAGGCTTTTGATCTCTTCAAGCGCATCCGGGCTATCCGCTTCAAACCTCAGGACAAGGATGGGCTGAGTGTTGGACGCCCGTACGAGCCCCCACCCGTGAGGAAACCGGATCCGCGCGCCGTCCACGCAACTTACTTCGTAATCCGAGGCGAACGCCGCCGCTACTTCCTGCGCAACGGCCTGTTTTGCCGCTTCGGGGCATTCCATGCGAATCTCCGGAGTGTTGAACATCTTGGGGAGCGACCTTGCCATATCATCAAGGGTGATGCTCGAACGGGATAGGAGGTCTAGCAGGCGCGCCCCGGCATATATGGCGTCGTCGTACCCGTAATACCTATCGGCGAAAAACAAGTGGCCGCTCATCTCGCCCGCGAGAAGCGCGTTCTCTTCCTTGAGTTTTGCCTTTATGAGAGAGTGCCCGACCTTCCACATGATGGGCTCGCCGCCTGCCTTCTTCACCTCCTGGAACAGGGCTTCGGAGCACTTCACCTCGCCGATGATCTTCGCACCGGGATAGGCGGCGAGCATGTCCCTGGCGAAAAGGATAAGTAGCTGGTCTCCCCACAAGATGGCGCCGCCCGCGGTCACCACCCCGATTCGGTCCGCGTCGCCATCAAATGCGATGCCGAGTTCCGCCCCGGTCCTTGACACCTCCCTCACGAGATCGCGGAGGTTTTCAGGAATCGTCGGGTCTGGGTGGTGGTGAGGGAACCTGCCGTCGGGTTCGGAGTACATATCTGTGACCTCGTGGCCCATGCGAGCGTAAAGATCAGTCGCGACGATGTTACCGGTGCCGTTCCCGGCATCAACTACGACCTTTATACGGCGGCGGCCGGGGTGCCCGGGGCGCGCCGAAAGGTCCCGGCAAATCCTGCTAATGTAGGCGTCATTCAGGGAAACTGATGCGCACGTGCCGTTTCCCGAGGTGAAGTCCTGCTGAAGCAGGATGTCTTTGACCTCCTGGATGGCATCGCCGTATATGGTGGACGTGCCCAGGCATATCTTAAAACCGTTCTCATCAGGCGGATTGTGGCTCCCGGTGATCATCACCCCGCCTCCGACGTTGAGGTTGAAGAGCGAGAAGTACAGGAGTGGAGTGGGAACGAGCCCGATGTCATACACCCGAAGACCGCTTTCCACGAGCCCCCGGCACATCTCGTCCCTGAATGCGGGGGAGCTTATGCGGGCATCCCTGCCGAGCGCAACCGAGGTTACCCCCTTACGGGGGTAGAACGTGCCAAGCGCCCTCCCAAGCAGGTAAGCGAGGTCGCGCGTAAGCTCCCTCCCAACTACACCTCGTATGTCATACTCGCGAAAGATATGGTCTATGGAACGCGCGCCGCGCTCTTCCCAATTCTTTGTGATCGCCTGATCCATGCCCTTTCCCTCCCAGTAGCCGAATCCACAGTAGTATAGGTCCACAGGATATCTCTTGGTGCGCCGCTTTTAACATCTTTGACGCGAACTACGTCTATCCTTCCTGGGCCTTCCCTTGCAATTTTGCGTGTAATCAGGCAAAATGGTGGCGGACGAGGGGACGCGGGGTGTTCGCTGTTGGGTTGGCGGGCGACAACAACCCCACTTTAGGCGGTTATCGATGCCTGCATGGGGACGTTTCAAACGGTAGCAGACTTCACGTGTTGAAAAGTGGTGCGCGTTTTAGCCGCCAACTTAGGGTGGGATGCTGGGATGGAAAAGTTGCGCGTGCTCGT
>JBFMGS010000022.1:0-33582 GCA_040752635.1 Bacillota bacterium | reverse complement strand
CGGCCCCGGCAGGCAACGACGACGAATTCTC
The DNA here is from genome assembly GCA_040752635.1 of Bacillota bacterium. Classification (GTDB taxonomy): domain Bacteria; phylum Bacillota; class SHA-98; order UBA4971; family UBA4971; genus JBFMGS01. The sequence goes on along the minus strand of JBFMGS010000022.1, from coordinate 33,551 downwards.
GCGGCTCACCGAGCGAGTCGCCGTCAGGCAGGCGCTGGCGAAGCTGCCCGAGGAGAGCCGGCGGCTGCTGTTTCTCCGGTTTTACCGGGACCTGCCGTACGACGAGATCGCGCGCCTCACGGGGCGCAGCGAGAAGGTGGCGGCCGCGCTGACGTCGAGGTCGCTCGCAAGGCTCAGGCGGATGCTGGCAAGTAGTGGCGCTGCCACAACCTGACGGGAGAGGCAGGCGGAGAAGGTGGTGACTCCCCACCCTGACTGCCCGGACATTAGGAAGAGGGATAGGTTTTGGTGTTGTACTCACTATGTGTGGAGCGTCATGTTGATAGGGTGTCATGTGTTACCTGGACGAAGCCGCGCGAGGATGCTCGAAGAGCGGGGTGTGAGCGATGCGATGCCTGAAACACGAAGAGGTCGTTGACTACGTGCTGGGAGTCGGAGAGGAGAAGGCCATGGAGCGGTCGGCTTCCCACCTTGCCACGGGCTGCCCGAGATGCTGCCGCGAGGTCGAGGCCGTAAAGGCGCTGGTCAGCCACCTCGCGAACGAGGACCTGTGGGAAGAAGTACCCCGGCACGTCCTCGAGAGAGCGTTCGCAATCTTCCCCGCGCCGGCCACGGCAGGAGACGGGGCCTGCTCGTGGGTAGGCACCGCACGCCCGCGGGAAGACGGCACGCGGGCGGCTGCGGGCACACCGGGTTCCAGGAAGCGCGCGACAGAGCGCTCATCTCGCGCAATACCGCGCCCGTTTGCGCCAGGTTTCCTCGTGCCTCAGCCGGCCACGCGCTCGGCGGATTCGGCGCTCCTGCCTGCGGGCGGCACGCTCAAGGTGAGCGTAAAAGGACAGGACATTCGCGGGCAAGTGTTCGACGCGTCGCGCGAGGATCTTTCCGGGATGGCTGTGCGCCTTCTCGACGCCGGGGGCGGCGAGGCGGGCGTGGCCGCGACGGACCCTCTCGGCAGGTTCTCGTTCAAGGGGCTTGCCCCCGGGTCGTACACCGTGGTGGTTGAAAACCACAAGGGCGACGCCAGGTGCAAGGTGGATATCGCAGAGTAGCGCAACTATAGCGGAAGTGCAGCACCTGCTCGTAGTTCGACAACCTTCTCGCCGAAAGTGGTTGAGAACCTACCAGATTGGCCCCGCTCAACTGGGCAGAGACTCGAATTCGTAGCTCACGACTCCGGATTTGCTCATCTTCATCTTGAGGGTGGCTTCCCACACAATGGACGATTACCTCAACACTCCCCTTGGTGAGATCTCGGCCCTGCTAGATCGAGGCAAGCCTGAAGCTGCACTTAGAGCTATAGAACGCTTCGAGCAGCGGTTCCGGACCAAGCGAGACGCGGCCACGGAGCTCTGGCTCGACGTGGCCAGGGGGCGCGCGCTTTCCCAGTTGAGCGAGTATGAGCGTGCCGAGGCCACACTCCTTTCGGCTCGCGAGAGGTTCGCCAGCATGGGCGAAGCCGGTGGTTACCTGCGCCTGGCCGGTCTTGCCGCGTCAGACGCCGCCCTCGGAGAGATGTACCATCGTAAGACCGAGTTCCGCCGGGCCATAGAGTGTTTCGAAAGAGCAATCGCCGAGTATCAGGAGGCGACGTCTCGATTCGGCATTCAATTCGGCCTTCAGACCGGCCTGGAGAAGGCCCGCGTCCAGGTGATGATGGCCGAGTCCCTCATGTCGTGTGGCGAGTTCGGCCGGGCCATCGCCCTTTGTGACGAGGCGAAGTCGGTTTTCTCGAGCCACGGAGACCTCGCATGGCGCGGCAGGGCCGAGAAGGCCGCGGGCACGGTCCTCTGGTACCAGGACAGGTTCGACGAGGCTCTTGCCCGCTACGAACGCGCACAGGCCGATTTCGCCCTCACGGGCATGGACGTCCAGGCCGCGTTCGTGGACAACAACCGCGCGCTCATCTACTGGAAGATCAACCAGCCCTCCGAGGCGGTCAGGCTCTTCGAGAGAGCCAGGCCTGTTATTGCAGAAGCCGGCATGGCGACCGAGGTCGCCACCATCGACGTGAACACCAGCATTGCCCTGACGAGCCTCGGGAGGAACGAAGAGGCGCTGGAGCTGCTCGACCGGGCAGGAGCGGCCTTCGCGAGCATGGGCGTGCACCAGAAGGCCGCGTGGGTTGACTATTACAAAGGAAAGATCCTTGCCGAGTCAGGCCGCCACCGCGAAGCCATCGACCTTTTTGCCCGCGCCAGGGCCCGGTTTGCGGACCAGGCAATCGATACATACCGGGCGCAGGCAAGCCTCTACCTTGGACTTTGCCACCTCGAGCTCGGCGAGCCAGGCGACGCCCGCGCGGCCTGCCGGGACGCGCTCGACGTTGCTACGGCGCGCGACGTCCCGGACCTTGCGTTTCCGGCCCTGTACGGGCTTGCGCGCGCCACCGAGCCGGATGACCCGGCCGGGGCCCTCGACTTCTATAAGAAATCCATCCACGAGATCGAGCGGATGAGGCAGTCTCTGGCAGAGGACCGCCTGAAGACGAGTTTCGTCTTCGATAAGACGCAGGTATACGACGCGGCAGTTGCGCTCGCCGTAAAGCTCGAAAGATACCGGGAGGCCCTCGCTCTCGTCGAGAGAGCAAAGTCCCAGGCGCTGATCGACGCTTTCCGAGGAGCAGCGGGAAATGAGCGAGGAACCGCTCTACACCCCCGGGGGGCCGGGGATAGCCAAATTTCGTTCATCACCAACACCATCCTGGGCGGTGGGCATGCCGACGCGGTGCTCGAATACTACCTTCTGCCGGACCGCCTTTTCTTTTTCGTCCTAACCAACGAGGGAATCGAAAAGGTCAAGGTGTGCGCTGTGGGCGTTGCCAGGTCCGAGCTCCAGGATCTCATCGCGTGGCTATACGCGGATCTGGATATCATGCAAACCGCGGGCCGCGACTTCGTGGCCGCCAACATCCGGCAGCTCCTTACCTCGTGCAATGACCACGCCCGCGCCATCTACGACGTTCTCGTGGCCCCTGTGGAAGAGCACATCGCCGGTCGCCGCAGGCTCCTCATCGTTCCCCACGGCCCGCTCCACCACGTGCCGTTCCACGCGCTCTACGATGGTAACCGCTACATCATCGACAGGCACGAGGTGTTCGTCACCCCCAGCATGGGGGTGCTCGAGGCGGTGTGGGAGAAGGACGCCCGTACCCCCCAAACCTGCCTGGCAATAGCCACCCAGGATCGAGACGCGCCGCTTGCAACCCGAGAATGCCAGGCGGTCGCAGCCCTCTTCGGCCCGGGGAAGGCGAAGCTCCTCCTCGGCGAGGAAGCAACGGCAGCCGCGGTGACAGCCGCCGCCCCCGGCTGCGATGTGATCCATTTTGCCGGTCATGGAGTCTTCGATCCGGAAAACCCGATGCACTCCCACCTGAGACTATCCGGGGGAACTCTCTCCGCCTTGGACATATTCCACATGCGCCTCGACTCGGACCTCGTCGTCCTGTCGGCCTGCGAAACGGGCGTGGCGCACGTGGCCAGCGGGGACGAGCTTCTGGGGCTATCAAGAGGGCTTTTCCATGCAGGGGTTTCGTCACTCGTAGTGAGCCTCTGGAGGGTGAACGACGCATCCACCGCCCAACTCGCCGTCCGGTTCTACCGCGCCCTCCTCGCCGGGAAGCCGAAGCCGCAGGCGCTCCGCGATGCCGCCCTCTTCGTAAAAGCCCGCCTCGGGCACCCTTACTACTGGGCGCCGTTCGTACTTGTCGGCGATCCTCGGAAGTTCCAGCGTGCGCCTGAGTGAATCTCACCTTACCCAACATCACCATTGCGCAGAGTGCCAGAGCGTCGTATAATGAAGTTGCGTCGTATTACGTAATACCAAGGGGTGACGCGCGTGGAACCAACCCAAGAGAGCACCACAACCATGACTCCAAAAGGTCAAGTGACAATCCCCCAGTTCATCAGGAACAAGTTGGGACTGAGGCCGGGAGACAAGTTCGTATGGGAGTTGCTTGATACCGGAGAGATGAAAGTCAAGAGGCTGGACCCGCTTGAAGCTATGCGACTGACGATCGGGGAGGAATTCCGGCGAAGCGGCATCACCCCGGAGCAACTCGATGCCCTTTTAGAGGAGACTCGTTCAAGAGTCTTCCCCAGATACATTAGGGAACGCTACAAGAATGACCAGAGCTAGGGTTTTGGTCGACACATTTGAATTACACAATATTGTATTTCTTCAGCTTCTCGTAGAACGCCGAGCGCGAGATGCCGAGCTTCCTCGCGGCAAGGGTCCTGTTGTTGTTGGTGGACTTTAGCGCGTCCAAGAGCGCTTCCTGCTCCGCCCTGCTAACCACGTCGTCGAGGGCTTCGCCGGGGAGAACCGCGCGGCGCTCCCGTCTTGCGGCTTTGACTATGTGTTCAGGAAGGTGCGCGACCTCGATCACCTCGCCGTCCGCCAGGTTGAGCGCCCTCTCCAGGACGTTCTCGAGCTCCCTGACATTCCCCGGCCAGTCGTAGTCGAGCATGAGCCGAAGCGCCTCGGGCGAGACCGACGTCACGTTCGTCGGGCAGCGCGCGGACGGCTTCGCAAGCGACCTGCTTATGATGATAGGGATGTCCTCGAGCCGCTCGCGAAGGGGCGGGACGCGGATGCTCACCACGTTCAGGCGGTAGTAGAGGTCCAACCGGAACTCCCCCCGGTCCACCATGGCTTTCAGGTCCCTGTTGGTGGCGGCGATGACCCGCACGTCCACGTCGATTTCGCGCGTCCCGCCCACTCGCTCGATCTTGTGCGACTGGAGCACCCGCAAGAGCTTCGCCTGAAGGGGCAGCGACATGTCGCCGACCTCATCCAGGAATATTGTGCCCTTGGTCGCAAGTTCGAACTTGCCCGGCTTCCCGCCCTTGGTGGCGCCCGTGAACGCCCCTTCGTCGTAGCCGAAAAGCTCAGACTCCATGAGGGTGTCGGGGATCGCTGCGCAGTTTACGCTGACGAACGGCCCGTCGCGCCGCGAGCTTGCCGCGTGGATGGCGCGGGCGAACACCTCCTTGCCGGTGCCGCTTTCACCGAGCAAGAGCACGGTCGAACCCGTCTTGGACGCTCGCTCGGCAAGGTCTTTCGCCGTGAGTATCTGCTTGCTTGACCCGTAGATGTCGTCGAAGGACGACGACTTCACGATGACGAGTTCGTTCTTCATGAGCTCGAGCTTTTCCTTCAGCCTGTTCATAAGGTAATGGACGCACATGTCGGAGCGCGCCATGTTCTGGTAGACGGCGATGGCAAGCGCCCTGCAGGTCGGGTAACCGCACATCCCGCAGTCCAGGTGGTCCTCGGGAGTGAGCCTCCCCGAAAACGCCAGGATCTCCGCTATCTCAGCCTCGCTCGGGATCGGCAGCTTAGCTCCTTTGGCCTTGAAGGTGCGCTGAAGCAAAGATGCGGGAGGCAGGTCATGCGCCGCAGCGGCGATCTCTATCTCAGCGACGCCGGCGCCAGCGCCGGCCCCAGCGCCGACCGCCTCACCGTGGCCCTGGCCTGCATCGCTGCCTTGCGCGCGGACCGGGGACATTCCCGCAGGAGCTGCGAAGACTTTGGCGATACGCTTGCGCACGGAGATCGGGGACCGCTTGCGAAGCGACGGCGCGTCGATGCAGCCGCGACACATCATCGCATCGACGAACAGCGGTGTCAGGGCGCCACGGGCGAGGTCGTCCATTACCTCCATACACCTCGACCCTCCGGCTGCGATTACGAGCTCGTCGTCGGACGGGCCCTTGGAGATCCCCATCAGCCAGGACACTCCTCCGGCGAACACCGACTGGCGCAGGAGCGGCACGACGGGGCCATCGAGCGCCCGGGGGGCAAGGTCGCGCAGGATGATGTCCTGCGACTCAAACATGGCGCGAAGCTCATCGAACGTGAGGACGGCGTCGAGTCCGGCCCGGGCGCCAAGCTCTGCCGCTTCCGCCTTCCTCGAAACGCACGGCCCGATGTACACCACCTTCATATCCTTCGCATCGCCGGACTTCGCCTCGCGGATGAGCTGGGCCGCGACGATGGGCGGAGAGACTACCGGAAGAAGGTTACCGACGAGGTCGGGGTAATGCCTCTCGATGAGGCCGACCACAGCCGGACACACGGAGCTTATCATAGGCGGGGCGGGCGGGGCGACCGCCGCACCGTCGCCGGGTGCTGCAGGAAACGCACCCCACTCGGGAAGCGCATCCCGGTCGTCTCCAGGCTCGCACGCGGGGCCATTTGCCGTAGCATCCGCAGCGCCCGCGACGTCCGGCCGCTGCCCGCGACCCGAATCCGTGTTGTGAGCGGCCTGTTCGCTGCGTGCCTCCGCAAGCTGGCTGTACATAGCTCGGTAAGTGTTTATGACGAGGGCGGTCGCGTGCGAGGTGTCGCGCACCTCCGAAAACCCCAGCGCCGACAGGCCTGCTACCACCTGACCCGGCACGACCTCGTGAAACGCCGCCGCGAAGGACGGGTCGAGGACCGCAATCGCACCTCCATGCCGCAGGAGTGAGTCAACCGTTTGGATAGCATCCTCGGCGTACCTTGCCCCGACAGCGCAGGTTTCCAGGCACTCCCCACATGCAATGCACATGTTGTCTACGACCTGCATCCTGCCGTCCTCCACCTTGGTGGCTTTCACAGGGCATTCTCGTATGCAGGCGTAGCACTTCTTGCACTTGCTCTCGTCTATCCTTATCACGCTCATACCGCCATCAACTCCGGACACGTCGATCTCAGCAAAAAGTCTGTCGTTGCAACCACCGTATCACATGTCCACAATCGGAAACGCCATGTCCGAACATCCCCACTAAGCAGGTATCGCAAGTTGACGCGTGTCTGCCCCGGCGCATTTGTCGTTGGCGACGCGTGTCCGGCATGGCGGACATTTCTCACCGGACAACCTCAACTCAAAAGCCCCAGGCCACTCTTGCTTACCGTCTACAAAGGCGGACGTGTCCATATTGCCGGACGCCACCTGGCGCCGTTCTCACCAAGTTCTTGGCGCGGCGCACTTCAACGGGGCGTGAAAGATGCCTGATCTACTCGCCACGGGGAATTTCGGCACACCACGGTCTACGTCCGCAAAAGCAAAACCGACCGGCTGGTGCACACTCTCCAGGCGTCTGTCCTGGGTGTGCAGATCAGGCTGGTCGGTTACACTCCTGCTCCCCGCAGCCTCAGTGTCCATCTACCGGCTGCGGTTCATAGCTCCCATGCCTGTAACATTACCCTGGTCGCAAAAGAGCCCCGGCTCTTCCCGCGGCATGAACAAGGCCGAAGCGTCCCTGTGAACTGGCTACGCTCCCGAACCCCACCGGTGCCGAGTGTTTCTGTAACCTGCAAGAATACTGTAACTCTCCCGACTTAAAGGAGACTTAACTCCTGTGCGAGCGACCTTCCCTGGCCCCCCAGGGATAAGAAATGGCACACATAGCCGCATCCGACTCCGAACACGCCCGCCTGACCAAGCTTCTTCCCCTCGCAACCTTCGTGCCACATGTATGCCACATGTACGGAACTGGACACACCATGCCCGCAAACCCGCACAGACCAAGCATATCAAGTATCTTCTGAGCCAATGCCGGCAGGCTCTTGTGGATTAGCCAGTGGCGATACGTGTCAGGCTATCCAGACATACCCTCTGTCTGGGCCTTTGCCGCCGCGGTTAAGGCCGTCCTTTGTTGGTGTCTACGCACGCGGACACGTCCACATATCCGGACAGTGTTTTCGTCCATAACCATAACAGGATTCTTGCGCGCCGGATACCGTCCTAACAGACAGTTAAAGTGCGAAAAGTGCAGTCCCGGAGACTGCACTTTCAGCCAATAGGAGCGGCCGCCGCCATGACCTGGCATTTCGGCCCTGTTTCAGGAGGGATCTCTGCTGGTTCCGGTGTTGAGGTTAGCGCGAGCGGCATAAGCGATGACCTGGGTCCGGTTCTCGACGAAGTACTCGCCAAGAGAATACTTGTGTATCCTACGTAAGCCGCTCAGCCCGTCGATCTCACCTGGAGTTTTCCCATTCCTCGTCCGAGATGCCGGCTTGCTTCAGGATTCTTCTCAACAACTCAACTCCAATATCAGATTGATGCTCGTTTGGAATGTGTAGCTTTTTCCGATCTCTGATCATGATAGCGGGGTGCCGCCCGCCGATGTGGAAAGGACCAGCATAGCCGAGATTGCGCAGGCGGCGAATCAGCTCGGGCCTGCTTACTGGTCCCAAGTTTCTTCCACCACCTGGTTGAGGTCTATGCCTCCTAGAAGAGGAAGCGGGTCTCGGTCGCGTAGTTTGAGCAAAAGCCACGTTTCTAGAACGTCTCTTAGGGTCTCCCTGCATCCTTCTCCTGTAGGTTCGTTCGCCCAGACGCCTGGACACGGCGGTATCTCGCCGTAGTAAGTCCCGTCGCTCAGCCGCTCGAACCGAGCCTCGCTCATCGCTGCCTCGATGTATGAAGTCAGCACACCTGCGGCTCTCGCTATCCCCGGCGGAGCCCCCGTGGCGGGAAGCGCGTTCGCCGTCATATGAGGTTCACCTCCCTCGCAACCGAATGGGCCAGGAACTTGTTGCATCAACGACTCCCCAATACTCGCCAGTTCCAGGTGGGACCTACCTGCGCTCGCACCGTAACGACGTGCAACCGGTACGCAGTATATTATTTCGCGATCCAGCTTAGGTTTCCTCTCCCAGCGTAATCTGCATGGCACAGCTTCAAAGAAAGACTGAGTCTTACTTTGCACAGGCACCTTCGACCACTGGAAAGAGCCACTCCTTCTCGAGAGGCGCCACAGCGGCAGCGAGGACGTACACCTCGGCCGCACCGGCCCTGAGGAGTGCGCGTGCGCATTCGTTGGCAGTAGCGCCCGTGGTTATTACATCGTCGATGAGCAAAACTCGCTTGCCAGCCACCACCAGCGGATATGGAACCATGAATGCGCCCCGAAGGTTCTCACGCCTGAGCTGCCTTCCGAGTTTATTCTGCTCGCCGGTATGGATGCTTCTAGCAAGGGCTGGTTTGACGGGCACGCCGAGGCACGAGCCAACCATGTGCGCTAGCAGCTCAGCCTGGTTGTACCCGCGCTCGGCCAGGCGCTTCGGGTGCAACGGCACAGGGACGGCGAGCTCGACCCCTCTCATCACTTTCTCACGCGAGGCAACCCTCGCCATGAGGACCCCAAGCCCTTCCGCGAGCTCCTGCCGACCGCGAAACTTCAAGGCGTGGATGAAGTCCTTGAGTGCGCCGTCGTAAACGCCGACCGCTCGGGCAATCTTGAAGAACCTGCCACCGGTTGTACAGTCCCCACAGATGGTGCCATCGCGCGCATCGCCGCGCTCATCGCCGCGCGAGCGCTCCGGCGCAGATACACCTCTCGTGGGTCGCCCGCATACGCGGCAGTAGGGTGGTTGTACAAAGGGAATTGCTGCAAGGCAATTCTTGCAGATAGGAGCATAAAAGATCTCCTCCATCCGCCCTCCGCCAGTCTGCCCGCAAATCACGCAACCCTCCTCCTCTGGAAGTAGCAGGTCTACAGCATCTTTAACGAAGCAGGCAACCGCGTGACATATCCCGGACCAGGTGCCAACCTTAAACCGAACGCCGGCCCTATCGCTGGCGGTTTCGGGGTTATCGAGGATGATCGGTTGCATCGCCTCAGGACCTCCCCATAGATGAAGGGCGGAAGCATTAACGAAGTAGGCCCCGCCCCGGGAGCCCCGGAAACAATCGAGCCTCGCAAACGCAAATCCGGAGTCTCAGCGTCCCAAGTTAGTCCCAAGTTAATGGTAACCGGTTGAAAGCGCTCCGACAATCACCCAAAGGTATGCTTTGGCACCGGCCGGATGGCGTGTGATGCACCAGGTCGATCGGCCTGCAAGAGCCGATGGCTCGCCGGCCGAAGGGGTGATCTTGGGGCGATGTACTCGATTCTGGAAGGCATTTCCTGCGATCCGGTGAATGCTAAAGATGACCAAGCTCGAAGTCAAATTATACTGCCCCAAAAGCACGTGCGTGGTAACATCGACTCGTTCGCTCACGTTGGATGGTGTGGCAGTGACATGACGGAGCGGGGTGGCAACATACTTACCACTTTTGTGCGGGATCTGGCAAGAAAGTTACCAGGTTATCGGACGCCGACGCAAGAGGGCGCCTGATCTGACTAGAAACTAGCCACATTTTCGTGGAGCCTGGTAAGAAAGTTACCACCTTCGCGCCGAACCTGGCTAGAAAGTCGCCACCTCCACTGGTGGCCGGGGCTGACTGGCAACAAAGTGACCAGGTTGGGCGAAAAAGTGGTAGGAAACTTACCACCTTCTCGCAAAGGCTGGCAAGATGCTTACCACTTTCATGGGCGGTCGGGTCAGGCTGGTAAGGAAGTTACCAGTATGAACGCGAGAGTGGTAAGAAGCCTACCACCTTCGCTCGCCACCTGGCTAGAAAGTAGCCAGTGTGCCTGTTTTCCGGCAGCAGAAGCGGCAAGCCTGGCTAGAATCTAGCCAGTTCTGTCCGCAGACTGGCTAAAAACTTGCTAGGTCGGTCACGCTCGACCGAGCAGAGCCTCAAGTCGGTCATTCACAACTTCGGGGTTACTCATCTGTAAGTTGGGGCTCAGAAATCGTTCCTGCTTGTCGAGGTGTTAACGGTGCTTGCACGACGGAGACTTTGGGATTTGGGAGTGTGACACCGGCAACTCTTTACAGAGTCCGCGCAGTCGAAAATGGCATGGAGCTATGGCTGAAACTGTTGGCTTTCTCCAGTTCATGGTGACATTGCGGAACAAGGCCCCGGCAGATGGTGCTACGGATGCACAAGCTGCCAGGCGCTGGGTAAAGCCAACGATCTCATGGCTACCAACTCGGGGGGACAGCACCATGGTTGGCGCTCTCTACTTCGTCTATGTGGCATACACGTCGACACCCAAAGGCGGGAAGTCGGATGGCCAGGCTGCCCGCGCGCAGCGCCCCGCTCGCACGCGACGCCTCGCCCACGCGCAGCACACCGCTTGCGCGCAGCGTGCCGCTCACACGCAACGCGCTGCTCTCGTGCAACGTGCCTCCCTGGCCCGCCCTCACCCTGTGTGGGAAGGCGGAGCGCCAGCGGGCGGCCTGCAGCACCCAGTAGCCGATCCGTCCCCGAGCCTGCTGGTCACGAGGGCGCCGGGCTCGGACGGCGAGCCCCGTCCGCCCGGTTTCCTACCGCCAATCGTCGGCGTCTCCCACTATCCCCTGCTGGACCTCGCGATCCTCTCCGAAGTCGGCTACGACCGGCTTGACGTGGTTAAAGGCCCGCTCCCTCTAGCCCTTGCCGAATGTGCGGCCGAGCGGGAGGCGGCGCGCTTTGGCGCGGCTATCCTTGGGGTGCCTCTCAACGGGGCGCCCGGTGCGACGCCGGCAGCGCCGAATGGAGGCTCAGGCTTAGCATGCCCTGTACCGGGCCGCCGGCGCCTGCAGTATTCCTATTCCCGGGGGCCGCACATGCAACTCCTGCAGGTATCGTGGAGGGCGTGGAGAGCGTGGAGGACGTCCCTGCGGTGGACGCGGCGGGCACGGCGAGCGACAACCCGCGCAGAGACGGGCGCCGCGACCGGCGCGGTGACCCGCCGGCCGAACTCAGATCTCGGGAGGCACGCGCCACGAGCCGCCAGCGTCCAAGACTGCGCTGCGGTGGACATCCCCCCCGAGGACGACGTAAATGCCGTCCTCGAGGCTCTGAAAGGCCGCATCCTCTTCGACCACGAGATCCGGCGGGCCCTCCAAGAGCGCGGCTGCCCCGTCACCGGGCCCCTCGAGGACGTCCTCCAGGTGCTCATTTTGCAGGGCCTGGTGGGCCGTGCACCTTCGGTCGCCATAGACCGGTTCGGCATAGCCCGCTGCACGAGATGCGGGAGTCGGGAGATCATCGAAGCAACATGCCATTCGTGCGGAACGGACGAATGCCTCTATTGCGCGGAGTGCGCATCCATGGGACAGGCGAGGTCCTGCAAGCCCCTGTACTTTGCGCCGATGCAACCCCATCCTTCAGCGGCGCCAGTGAAGCAACATCCTTCAGGGGCATCTTCAGGAGCACCGGACGGGTCCGGAGCAGCAGGCGGGCTCCAAACCGCAGGCGGGCTCGAGGAAACCCCAAACATTGCGGCCTGCCGGCCCTCGTTTCCGTTTGAGCTCACCAGGGCCCAGCAGGACGCCTCGCGCCTGCTTGTGGAGTTCGTCGAGGCGGACGAGCGCCGCGAGTGCCTGGTGTTCGCGGTCTGCGGAGCGGGCAAGACGGAGGTGAGCTTTGATGCCATTGCCTGCGTCCTCCGGGGAGGCGGCAAGGCGCTCTTCGCAGTTCCGCGAAGCGACGTCGTCGCTGAGGTCGCCCCCCGCGTGTCGGCGGCGTTCCCGGGCGCGCGCATCGCAGCACTCCGTGGCTCCACCCGCGAGCGCTACCGGGACGCCGACGTCGTGGTGGCCACAACCCACCAGGTGATGAGATTCTATCAGGCTTTCGATTTCGTGATCCTGGACGAGGCCGACGCCTTTCCATACCGCGGCAGCAGGATGTTGCGGCACGCCCTCCGCAGGGCCACCGCCCCGTGGGGCAAGACCGTCTATATGACTGCCACCCCCGATCTCGCCCTGCTCAAGAAAGCAGAGGAGGCGAAGATCGCCCTCATCAGGATCTCCGCCCGCCACCACGGGCACCCCCTCCCGGAGCCCGTTGTGATGAAGGCGCATCTCCCGGCTATCGAAAGGCACGCCGCCGACTCAGCGTATCGCCATCATATAGAGGAGCGGAAGCAGCCCGCGCTGCCACTCGAGGTCGTCACAATCATAGAGGAAGCCGCCCGCCTCGGACACAAGGTTTTCGTGTTCGTCCCCACCGTTGAACTCTCAAGTCGCGTGGGGGCCATGCTTGCCAGGGCCATCGGCCAGGAATGCCGGTCCGAATGCCAGACCGGCGGACGTCCCCGCCAGGGATGCGGATGCAAGTCCGAAGCAGATCCCAGCAGGGTGCGCGAGTCCGGGCCAGATTCAGAAGCTCAACGCGGACCAGAAGTCAGCGCCAGGGACAAGCAAACCAGGGTCGCATTCGTGCACTCCCGTCACCCCGAGCGCGACCTGCTCCGCGAGGAGTTCAAGGCGGGCAGGCTGGACGTGCTCGTCACCACCACGATCATGGAACGGGGAGTAACCGTGCCCAACGCGGATGTCGTGGTGCTTTACGCCGATTTCGAGAGCGTATTCGATGTGGCCGCCCTCATCCAGATGGCGGGCCGCGCCGGAAGGTCAGCCGACTACCCCTGCGCCAGGGTCTACTTCGTCGCGGAGCGGCTAACGCCCTCCATGCGCGCGGCCGTGCAGTCCATACGAGCGATGAACCGCCACGCGGTGGAGTCGGGGTATCTCGCCGTGACACCGGAAGGAAAGAGCGCCGTTTAGCCCAACGAACCCTTTGTGACCCGATCAGGCCGAAACCCCGTTGAGGCCGGTCTTGTAGTCCGATGAGTCTGGCCAATGTAGGTTTTTCGTTATAACTAGAAGGGTTTCCGGGATCTGCGTAGAATTCCGTTTACTGAGTCAAAAGGGTGCCAAAGGTCAACGTGCGGTCGGGAATACCCGGCAGCGCGATGGTTTCGACCATCTCGCTGCCGGGTATTCCGGCTTCAATGAGGGATTCGACACGAGATTCGTCGGCTCGCGGCGTCCTGATGAGATTCAGGGCCGCCCTAGAAAATGCGTGGAGAGGGTGTGACGAGCCATGTCACCGGCAACACACAGGGGAACGCAGCCAAAGGGCAGCGAGGATCCCTTCGCCGCCATCATCGGGGCGAGCGCCGGCGTTGCCGCAGCACGAGACATGGCAAGACGCGCAGCGCGCGGGGACTCAAACGTCCTTCTGCTGGGGGAGACCGGCACCGGCAAGGAGGTGTTCGCAAGGGCGATACATGAGGCAAGCCGCAGGGCGCACTCGCCCTTCGTAGCCGTAAACTGCGCCGCAGTCCCCGAAACGCTCATGGAATCTGAGTTCTTCGGTTACGATGACGGCGCCTTTACGGGTGCGCTCAAAAAGGGCAAATCCGGCAAGTTCGAGCTTGCGTCGGGAGGGACGATTTTCCTGGATGAGGTGGGGGACATGCCCCTCACCCTGCAGGCGAAGGTGTTGCGTGCGATCCAGGAGCGCACCATAGAACGGCTGGGGGGTACGAGGGAGATCCCGGTAGACGTAAGAGTGATCGCCGCTACCAACAGGAACCTCAAGGAGATGGTAGCGGAGAAGAGGTTCCGCGAGGACCTGTATTACCGGCTGGACGTCATCACTATAGCCATCCCTCCGCTTCGGGAGAGACGGGAGGACATCCCCGATCTCGTTGACCACTTCTTGCGAAGACTGAACGGCGTATGCCACACGTCGGTCACCCGCATACACCCGTCGGTAATGCACACGTTCCTGAAGCACGCATGGCCCGGGAATCTCCGGGAACTAGAGAATGTGCTGGAGCGGGCGCTCAACCTGACCGACGGCAACGAGATCCAGCTCGAACACATCCCGGCGCACATCTGGAGCGCGGCGGAAGCAGGCGGGGCGTTTTCAGGAGACTTCGGCAACGCGGGTAACGCGGGTCTCGACGAGTCCCTCGCCGCGCACGAACGCACTCTGCTCCTCGCCGCGCTAAGGGCGACGGGGAACAACCGGTCGAGGGCCGCGAAGATCCTCAACATCTCTCGCTCTGGGCTTTACAAGAAGAAGTACGGTGTCCCGGTCAAGGCTTGAGCAAGCACAAACCAGCGGGTTAACCCAGGCGGACTACCATGAAGGAGCGCCTCCCATAGGGAGAGAAGCGGGTGGATCCCGACGGAACTCTGTGATGGAAACCGTGCAGCACACCGAAGGAGTGCCCTCCGATCACGACATGCAAATGCCCCTCCCCGGATGGGGGAAGGGGCATCAGCAGTCGTCGGGGAGACTCCCCCGCATACCGGACTGCCGTTAGAACCTTATACTCAGCGACAGCCTGTGGCAGTCTGGGAGGACGTTATGGGTCTGGTAGGCATAGTCCACGCTGAACCCCGGCATGACCACGCCGAGGCCCGCTGTGAGCGATGTTTGCCCCCCTCCCCACATCCCTCCGCCGCGGACCGCGAAGTTGCCCAGGAGATACTCCGCTCCGATGCGCAGCGTAAGCTCATCCTTCGCCACGGCATCCGCAGCGAGGAGAAGCCCTGCCATGGGCTTCACGGCCAACCCCACACCCCACGAGCGGTCGAAGGCATCGGTCTCGCCGCTGGCGTATTTGACGCTGCCGAGCACGTTCCTTGCCACCGCGCCGACCCTTACTCCTGGCGCCACATAGAGCAGCCCGATATCCCCGGTGAGCCCCGTCCCTGCGTTCCCGGGCAGGCTCTGGGAATAGTGCTTGACCGCCCCGCCTAAGCTCAAGTTCGGCCACACTGTGGCCCCATATGCGCCTGTAGCGGTGTATTCCCGTATCCCGAAGAACCCGGTGACGTTTGCGAACTCGTCCGTCTCCTCCACGCCCGTGGCATCGAGCATGAGGACGCCTGCGCCGACGTTCCTCTGGGCATACCCTAAGGCCATGTAACCCGCGGCCCCATACTGGTTCGTGTAGAGCGAGGCCACGTGCCTCCCTTCAAGGAGCGCAAGGCCCGCAGGGTTGTAGTAGACGGCGCATGCGTCATCCGCCACGGCAATGAACGCCCCGCCCATCCCGAGCGCCCTTGCGCCCATGCCGATGTCCATCATTGCCGCCGTGCCGACCGGGTCACCGTCCGCCTGCGCCACCCACGCGGGCGACAGGGCGAAGACCACCGTAAGTAGTAACACTCCTATCTTAACTCGCATTTACTCGCCCCTCCTTCTAGCGGCTCACGACCAGCCGCCCGACTTCAGACTTCTGTCCGTCCTCGGTGACCACGAGGTAGAGGTACAGCCCGTTCGCAGGCGGCCTGTCGCCTGATACAAGATCCCACACGTAGGCGTTCACCTCGTTATCGAGCTCCGCGCTGTGGACGAGCCTGCCGGCTATGTCGTAGACATATAGCGTCCCGTCGTGCTCGATATCGTAGTAGAACGTCACGCGGTCGGAAGCCGGGTTCGGAGAAGCTACGACCACGCGGGAAAGCACGATTATCGTGAACTCGCCGCTCTTGTCCTCCCCGACTCCGCCGTCCGGGTCGGTCGCCGTGACCTTCACGATGTATTTACCACCCTTCTGGACCAGGCTCGTGTCCCACGTGTAGGCGCCGTCGTTCGCTTCGTTGTCCGCTATGAGCTTCCACGCCGCGCCGCCGTCGCCCGAGTACTCGAGCTTGATCTCGAGATCCGCCTCCGAGTCGTCAGCGTCCGTGGCCGTCCACCTGATCTCTCGAACACCGACCCACAGATCGCCGGCCGCCGGTGAAGTGACCTGTACGACCGGAAGCGCGTTCACCTTCACCTGCTTCGTGACCGTAGCGGTGGCCCCGTCGTTGTCGGTGGCCGTGAGGGTCACGGTATAGGTTCCACCTACAGCGTAGGCGTGTACCGGGTTCCGGGCGTTTGAGATCGGCGAGCCGTCTCCGAAGTTCCAGTTCCACGCGATGATGGTCCCGTCAACGTCCGTCGATCCGTCGGTGAACTGCACCGTGACGGGCCCGGTCTCCTCGGCGCTGAAAGCGGCAACCGGGGCAGTGTTGGCAACGACCACCGTCTGGTCTGCGCTTGCCACGGCGCCATCGGCGTCAGTGACGGTCAGGGTTACAGGGTAGAGGCCGTTCGAGGCATACCGGTGGACCGGGTTCTGCTCGGTCGATGTCGCGCCATCGCCGAAGTCCCAGTTCCAGGCCACAACGCCGTCGCCGTCCGGGTCGGTCGAGGTGTCGATGAACGTCACAGTGTTGGGCTCCGCCTCGGACCAGGTGAACCCGGCGGTAAGCAGGTCCAGCCTGAACGTCGTCGGGATGAAGATGACCGGGTAATCCCAGGCGTTGCTTATCACGAGCATCTGTGCCGTATAGTTCACGTCCATTTCGAGACCTTCTGTATTGAACGCCACGTCTACACCCATTGACTCGCCTGGATCCAGCAGTCCTTCCTTGGGCTCTATGCCGAGCCACGATGGGATGCCGCCGAAGATCGAGCCGAGATCGAGCAGGTAGGCCATGTTGTTCTGGTAGGTCATCCACACGTTTCCGTCTCTATCAGTCTCGCAGCCCGCGCCGTCATAGTAACCGCCTCCAGGATGCTGGAACCAGCCTACGATGTCACCAGTCATGCTGTCCATGATGACCACGAGGTCCGGATAGGAGTTAGTCGTAATCACCAGGTACCAGCCGAGGCGCGCGATGCCTGCGATCGGGAGGAGGTAATCGTCGTACACACGCTGGACCTTACCGGGCTCAGGCCATGAGAGACCGGCGATCTTGTAGATCTTTCCCTCGTTCCAGCCGCCGACGAAGAACACGTCCTCCACCGGGTCGTAGGTGAGCCCGCGCTGGGAGATTGCATCCCAGATGTGATCGGGATCGTGGATCTCGGCCACCACGGCACCGGTCGCCGGATCGAGCGCATATATGCCGTTGTCTCCGCCGACCTTCACCTGCCAGAGATAACGCCCGTCCCAGGCGAAGTCGGCAGGCCACGGATCAGGGTAGCCGGGTGCCCAGGTCGTATCAAACAGGAACCCGGCGGGTGCGCCATCGGTGCTGAACGAGATATCGAACCCCTCGAGCGGGTCGGAAACCCAGACGTGCGCTCCATCGAACCCGCAGCCCCACGCCAGGGTGACATACGGCACCGGCCACGACTTGAGTGCGCCGGCGTCCGGCTTATACACTGGCTGGTCGAGAGGCTTCCACATACCGCCTGAGTCGGTAGCGTTGGAGTCAACGCTTTCCGCTGTGGCTGCTCTCTCCATCATCAGGGGTCCGAAGTCCTCGAACGCGGTCACCATGAACCTCAGAGGCGCATAACCGGTGTTCGCGATGTCCAGTTGCCGGTGGGCCACCGTCCCCGGCGTGGCAGAGACCCTGAACACATCGGGACTGACGCTGATCCTGGGTATGCCGGCGTAGACAGTGCCTGCTCTCTTCCAGGTCGTCATGCCCTCGTTGTCCTCGACATGGAATGTCACTGTGTATGCGCCCGGGTCGGGATAAGTGTGCGTTGTCGTGAACGCGTGCACTGGCGGCGTGCCATCCCCGAAATCCCACCAGGCATCAACAATGGTGCCGTCAGGATCGTGGGCGGTCGCCGTTGCAGTAACCTCGAGCGGGACGAACCCTTCAAGGGGCGTCACGCCGGCCGAATCGATGATGGGCGCAAGCGCGAGCCAGTGGAAGATGCGCCACATGAGAAGGGCCGAGTCACCGAGATCCGACTCCTGGACCCGCCTGCCAGCTTCCGCTGAGGCCGGAACCAGGTACGGGATTGCCTCAAAGGGGAACGCCAGGAACACGACGCGGTAGGCCCCCGCGTACCTCAGCGCGCAGGGATGGCTCCAGTCGTTGGTGAAGATCTGGGCAGCGTCTGAATCGGGTATGATGATGTCGCTGTAATCCGAGAACGGGTACGACAGGGTGTAAGATAGTCCATCGGTTATGGGATCGCCCGGCACTCCGTACACGTGGTCCGCACCGTAGTCATCATACGCATATGACACGTGGAGGTAGTCGCGGACGAACTCATTCACGCCGATATCCCAGATCAGATCCTGGGCTGATAGGAACAGCCGCCCCCCGTTATCGAGATACTCCGACAGGAACGCCTGGTCTTCCGGAGTCAGCGTGCCGCTCCAGTCGTCGCCGCAGTTCCATATTATGGCATTGTGGACGTTGGTCGGGAGTGCAAGAGGCGGGGTGACCACCACGTAGTCAATGCCTACGGCGTCCATGGCTTGGGTGAAGTAGGTTTCGTATGGTGCGCCACCGTCATCATCAACGAAGATCACCGTTGTCTCCTGTGCAACTATGATAGTAATGGGCTGCACTGATTCGACCAGGTCATCGTCAACCGCATGGAAGCTGGCGACGTAGCTACCCTCTGCGCCATAAGTGTGGCTGGCGTTATACGCGTGAACCTCCGGGGAACCGTCCCCGAAATCCCACCACACGTCGATGATGGAACCGTCGTCGTCGTGCGCCGTGGCCGTGAAGTTCACCGCAAGCGGCGGGTTACCGAAGACCGGGTCTGCCTCCGCGGAATCGATGACCGGAGGAACATCCTGGATCAACGCGTTCCGCAGGTTCAGCCTGCCGCTGGATACCAGTTTCCCTGTAAAAGCAGCCTTTCTATCCACGGTCGCGATCAGCAGGTCCTTTATGGTCATCTCTCCTTGCTCGGATCCGGGAGCCCCGGGATACGGCGGCATATCGGGAAACTCCGACATGAGGATCGCTGCAGCTCCGGCAACATGAGGCGTGGCCATCGAAGTGCCGCTGAAATACGCGTAAGGCGGGTCGTATCGGTCAGTCGGAACCGTTGACAGGATCCCGTGGCCGGGGGCAGCAAGATCGACTGTGGTTGCGCCCCAGCAGGAGAACGACGCGAAGTTGTCGTTCCACTCGCTTGCTGCCACGGAGATTATGTTCGGCAGCGGGTAGCTCGAAGGATAGTGAGTGTAGTCGGGGTAGCCCGCGTCGTTGTCAGAGGCGCTGTTCCCTGCCGCGCACGCGTGGAGGAGCGGACAGGCGGCCATGGCGTCCTGGAGCACCTCATCGGGAGGTCCCGTGTAGCCCCAGGAGTTCGTGGTGAGGTTCGCCCCGTTGTTCCAGGCGTACGCAAACGCCTTGACAGCGCCGTCCGTGGAACCGCCGTCGGGGCCGAGGAATTTCAGGGCCATGATCTTGACGTTCCAGGCAACCCCAGTCACTCCGATGGCGTTGTTGCCGACGGCTCCGACCGTGCCCGCCGTGTGAGTGCCGTGGTCCTCCTCGTCAGCCGGGTCGTACAAAGTGTTATCATCCCAGTAAAAGTCCCAGCCGTTCACGTCGTCGATGTAACCGTTCTCGTCGTCATCGATCCCGTTGCCGGGGATCTCATCTTCGTTGACCCAGATGTTGGCGGCGAGGTCAGGGTGGTCGACCTGGATGCCCGTGTCGATGTCCGCTACGATGATCGCAGGCGCATCGCGCCTTATGTCCCACGCCTCAGGCGCGTCAATGTCAGCATCCGGGGTACCTCTGATATCCTGGTAGAACTCCTGGCCAGTATTATTGAGACCCCACATGAGGTCGAACAAGGGGTCGTTCGGGAGCGCTGTTGGTCTGATCGGCCCGTCCGCGTATAGCCTACGGTTGGGCTCCACGTACTTCACCTGGCTCTGAGCCCTCAACGCTCGGACGGCGTCTTCAGCAAGGACCCTCACTCCGGCCTTCACATGGTAGATCGTGAGCCCGTCCGGGAACGCCTTGCTCGGCTTGAAATAGATCTCTTTGAGGACTTCCATGCCTGCGCGCCCGAACACGCTCAAGGCGTCCGCCTTCGCGACCTCATCATTGAACCTCACCAGATACTCCCCTGGCACGGCCTCTTCCCGGGACTCCTGCCAGGCAGGACGCATATCCGGCAGATTTGCAGCACTCTTCGCCTTGTCCTTGGCAGGAGCACCACAGGAGAGCCCAAGTACCAGGACGGTCACCACTGAGACTAGCACCAACCATTTGGTGTGCCTACTTGTAACCAAGTTCGTCCCTCCTTCCGAGAATCCAGTCACCATCCATTACGTGGATCACTCTCACCGGATGTTGAGCTACATACGTAACCTCGCCGCATCACTCACCCCCTTTTGCTGCGGTCTCGGGTCGAGGATGCAGGGACCGCTTTCAAGGAACACTTTTCTCCTAGAAGCTGGCAATTATCTTCAAGGTGCCCGTGTAGGTGTTGAACCCTTCTGTCATGGCCGTGCTGACGCCGCGGATGTAGCCCAGGGCAAGCGAGGCGCGCCAGCTATCGGTGAACCGGTAGTCTACGGTCAGGCTGGCCTGCGCCCTGGTTTCGTCGTAGTCGGCGAGGTTCTTTACGCCGGACGTGCGCTCGACCGAGGCGCCGACCGTGTAAGAGAGCTTTGAGCCGGGCGAATAGGTGAGGCTATTGCCCAGGCCATAGGCTATGAGGTCGTCTTTATCGCTTCTGGTCTGGTTGCGCCAGCCGCTTAGCATATCGCTTGCGCTCCTGCCGAGCGTCCAGCGCAGGCGCAGGGTGGCACCCAACAACTCGGTCATCTTCTCGCCAAGGGTCGGGTGGGACTGGGACGATACCTTCCGGCGAGCCTCGATGCTCGGAGCAAGGCTTGCAAACCCGGTGTAGGACACGGAGGTCGATACTTCACTATCGGTGTTCACCTTCTCCGACTGGTGGTAGGTGGTCCCCGTCTTCTTCAGACGCAGGTCAGTCCGCCATGCGGCGAGCTCACCCTTGAACGAGGCATCACCTGTAAGGAGCGTGCGGGGTTCACCCCTTGTGGGCTCCAGATAGTCCCACGTTACACCGCCGGAGGGAACAAGCTTTAGTGGGCCGGCCGCGAATGCCTGGAAGTTAACTCGCGCGTTTCCGCGCCTCTGGAGGCGCATGATTTCCGTCGGGACATCTACTCTCGAGTACTGAGATAGCTGCACGCTTGCGCTCACAGGCCCGAGCCGGTCGCCCCAGGAGATCGTACCCCCGAGGTCGCGACTTCCCTTCTCTGTGCCATCCATTGTTACCACCCGCAAGGGGAAGCGATAGTATAGCTTGAGGACCGTGCTTTTAGAGGGCGTGTATACAAGGTCGCCTTTTACGTTGTGAGCCGTATACGAATTCCTGGGCCTCTCCAGGTCCTCATAGAGGACTTTCTCGTAGCCTGCGCCGAGGGCAAGCTTGTCGGCGAATAGTCTCTCTCTGGCCATAATGGAGTAGGTGGTCCGCTCGGCCTCAAGTCCCTCGCGCTCCGCCTTGTCCATTCGCTCGAGGATGTAGTCTAAGTCTATCTCCGGGCCAAGCTTCCAGGTCAGGCCGGCTGAATCGGTCGTCACAGTCAGAAGCTCATCCTCCGAGGCGCTTTCATCCGCGATGTCAGCGGGACGGGTGGCGCGGACGGCATGCTCGGCCCGGACCTGGAGGCTCTTTGATACCGGATAGGATGCGCCTATGCGCGACTGGGTAAGGTCCTGGCGGTCTTGCGCTCCAATGGCGAGGAAGGCAGGCTCTATGCGCTCGTATCCGCCGTACACCTTCCCTGAGCCAAGGCCAAGGCTCACCAGGACTGCGCCCGCATAGCCCGTGTAGGTATGCTCATCGGCAGGGACATCTGCGTACCTGTGGTCGTCCTTGCCCGAGATCCTGGTCTCCTCCTGGAGATGCTCGCGAAACCCCACGTGCGCCGAGGGCCGCTCCCAAAGCGAAAGCCTGTAGAACTCATCCGCCTCCTCGCCCGCCCAGACGAAGTCTTCCAGCTCATCGCAGGCTATGGCCGTTATCACCCTGCCCGCCGTGGCATCCACGCGGACAGGCGCGCCAAGCCCGTCATACAGGTACAGGCCATCGTCCCCCCCGCAAAAAAGGACGGAGCCTCCTCCCCGCACCGCGTGCCACCTTGTTCCCGCGGTGCCCTCGAGCACCTGCCAGGCCCCATCCGGCTCGCGCTTATAGCGGATCCCCGAGTCCGTGGCCGCGTACACGTCCCCCGCCCCAACCGGACCGGGCAGCACCGCCACCTCGGTTACCACCGTGCCGCCAAACTCGGTAGTAAACCTTGCGCCGTCGAAGGACATGAGGCCCGAGGGCGTGGCGATGTAAAGGTCCCCCGTGGTCTTCGAGACTGCGACGTCGATGATGACCTCGCTCAAGATCTCCGGGTTGGACTTTGAATCAAACACGCGCCAGCTCTTAAGGTCACCGATGCCGGCCCTGGCAAGGCCCGAGTCGGTGCCCACCCATATGGTCGTGCCGTCTGCAAGCACGGAGCATACCATAGAGCTGGGCAGGCCGTCGGTCTCGTAGTAGCGGTGCCAGTTGTCCACAAGGTCGAACGGCGGCCTGCCGTCCGGCCCCGCCGCAGCGGTAACCACAGTCAGCCCAGCTTCTGTGGCGAAGAACCACAGGTCTCCGGATGCATCCATGTCATTCACGGTCCAGCCCGCAAGGCCCGATGCGGGGGTGTAGTGCCTCCACCTGCCGCCTGCATACGTGGCAAGGCCGTTACCATGTGCAAAGAGCATGTATTCATTGCCCCCGTCATCGACCGCGAACATCACGTCGTTTGTCCTGTTGGCGAGGTTCCTGCGCTTGTTGTCGTCGTATGGGAAGACCTCGCGGCTCCAGGCAACATCCACGTCAACGCTCAAGCTCCCCCTCTTCATCTCCGCCGAGACGCCTGCCACGGTGTGCGTGCTCGGCATGGTGCGAGCCCTCTCTTGTCCCGATATGGGCGTCGGCTGGTCCTGGGCGCGGATGATCTCGGCGCCAAGCCTGAACTCCTGTGTAGGCTGCCAGGTTACTGACCCGCCGTAGAAGATGCGCTTGTACTCCACCGGCACCCCGAGGCCACCGGCGAAGTACTCGTAGTCAACCCGGATCGTGTCCTGCGGACCGACCTCCCTCATGATCACAAGGATGCCCGCCTCATAGTCGATGGTGTAGTCAACGTCTCTCTTGAGGAGCTCTCCGTTCAAGTACACCTGCTCGCTGCCCTGGGCCACGGAGATGCCCAGTGTGTATATGTTGTTCGTGATGGAGTAGTTGTACCTTGCGCGAATCTCGTCGTATTCATCGGGGGCGCCGGACGGGAAAGCGAACTCGATTATACCCTCGTCGTAGAAGACGGTGTAATAGAGCCCCGGAACGGCGTCAGCTTCGGTGTAGTTCCCGCCGATGAGGACATCGACCTTGACTGACTCCAGATCGATCCGCTCGTGCCCGAGAAGATAAAACCGCCCGGTGTCAAAGCCTTCGAGGGGCGTGTCAAGGATCTTTGCGGCAGGAGCAGGCAGCCCAGCGACGAGCCAGGCGTGGTCGTTGCGGAGTTCCTCGAGAAACGCCTCTTCAGAGTCGCTGCCGACGACGAACGGGTACACCTTCTGATCGGGCCCGGCGAGGCCGTTCTTGATGTTGTATTCTTTGATCAGGTCGCGGAAGTGGTCTCGCAGGAGATCGAGGGTCTCGCGCTGAAGGACCAGGTGGTCGCCGTCGGTGCTGGTCACAACTGAATACTTGCCTCTATCGACTTCTCTTACATCCCCTGCCGCGATCACCCCGTCATCGTCCTCGGTCTCGCGGTAGAGGTAACCCATCTCGTAGCGGGTAAGGAGGTCTATAAGGGAACGGAGGGCGTCAAACGCGTCATCATACTTCACTTCAACCGTCATGAAACCGGGATCGAACGCGCCCGACATGCGATACGACTCGCCGCCCTCCATGGACGCGACCAGCACCGCTCGCTCCCTCGTAGGCGCGTAGGGGCCATCATGTCTGAAAACGGTTGTATCGCTGCTGGAGGCACCCCTGAACGTTTTCGAGGCTGGCACGCCTTTCATTCTGCCGAAGATTCCGCCGACTGTGATGTCGTCAAGCTTCGCCGCGACCTGCACGCCCCTGAGGGTGAGCCTCTTTGCAACGTAAGGATTTGAGGTTGCGTACGCGAAATCCCCGAAACATCCCGAGATAGTGTCGCTCCTGAAATCCACCCTGACGAGCTGGAGGTTGTCGGAGCTGTAGTTGTCCAGGGAAGCAGACACTGCAAACCCGCCCGGAAGCTCTCCGGAGATGCTGAGGCGCAGAGTCTGCGAAACAATGAGAGTGTCGATGGCATACCCCCGCATGCCCTTGAGGCCCTCTGGGTCTCCCGTCGCATATGTCGCGGTCCAGACGGCCTCGCCGGACACGTCAACACCCTTTGCCACCACCTCAGCAGCGCGCGCCGCCGGAGCGCCCCCGGCCAGGCTTGCCCCAAGCAACACCAAAAGCACAATCGATGCCACGGTCGCCAGCCTCGACAAGACAACCGCGCCCTCTGCGCGCAAGTCCCACCGCAAAGGCAAAACCCTGTCCAAGCCCGGCGCCAAGTGTTTCGTAACCACCGCGCCGCCCCCCTCCGTCCACCACCTGCAAAATGTCGCGCGCGAAGGCCGCTTAGAACCGCCTGGTCAGGGTGATGCACTGCTTCCTGACTTCGTCGGCCCCCGTCAGAAGAGCATATGACATCTCGAAATCGCCGAAGCGAAGGCCTATCCCTCCGGTGTAGGATCTGGCTTCGCGGTCTACCCCGTCCCCCACGATGACACCGCCTCGAAGGGCAAGGTGCGGACCAAGCCAACCTTCGAAGCCCCCCGAGAAGATCTCGTGTCCGCTGCCACCGGTCGAGATGCCGTGGGCGTCAACGGCAAGGACCGCGCCGGGCGCCAGCCGCAAGCTCAACCCGCATGAGTACCTGGGAGCGATCGTCCTGGTCGTGCCGTCGTCGAACGCAAGCTGGGTCACGGTGATGTCGCGGGCTACCACCCCGACCGATATCACCTCGTGCTTCAACACAAGCCCGGCGTCGGTGGCAAGGCCGCGCCAGGAGGGGACTTGCTCCGGGTTGCCCACTCCGCTGCCTTTCAAATACCTCAACCCTACCCCGAGCGCGCCCCAGTGCGCAAAGCGCTTGCCCACCGCGTAATTAAAGGTGTTGCTGGAGAAAAGCTCCTCCCCTTCGTGCCACCTATACTGGCCCCACGCGAACCCGCCCGCCCCTCCGCCGCGGTCAACGTCGGAGACGGCGATGAACTTGAAGTCGTCAGCGTCTGTCCTACTCTCCCAGCCCGCACCGAACGAGAGAACGAGCTTCTCCTTGCCGAGACCGAAAGAGGCGGGGTTCGAGTAAAGCGGGTTAGGCGCGTCCCATATCGCCACGTGCGAGTATCCCATGCCCATGAGCCGGGCGTCGGCGAACCCGAACGGCTCAAGGAAACTGAACTCTTGAGCGGCCGCAGTGCCAGCGAGCCCTGTGACACCGGCCACCAACACACATGCGGCCAGCACAACCGTACGGGACACCCTCTGCCAGCGTTTCAACCCCGTGTTCACCTGGCTCCACTCCTTTCCCACACCAAATAACCGCAATATGCCACCGACCGGATCCTTGACCCCGATCTTGCTCCCCACCCCGGGAACCCGGGCGTTGCCCGCAAACCCGAACGTTGAAGCACCAAACGCCCTGCCTCAGCCTCCGACCGGGAGTATTGGGGCGATGGTGCCCATTACACAAAGCGCTTGTCGTTTGCCTGTCGTGTGTGCCGGACACCCTGGGCGGATGCGTGTGACTCGTCGGCCGATGCCCGCTCCCGCCCGGCAACACCGGCTGCAACGCGCGGTCACTGTAGTGGCCGCCCAGTCCGAATCGCGTCAGGGCCCGGGCATGATCCTGGGCGTTATGAATATGACCACCTCTGTCTCGGTGGATGCCTTCCGGGTGCTGCTGAAGAGCAGCCCGAGGATGGGCAGGTCGCCGAGAAGCGGCACCTTCGATTTCGCTTCATACTCCGACTTCAGCTTGAGGCCGCCGATGACTATGGTCTCTCCGTCCTTCACCCTGATGGACGTTGCGACGCGCCGCCTGTTCACCAGGGGCAGACCGTCGGCCGTCTCCACGGTGTCGCTCACTTCGGGCTCGACCTTGAGCAGGATCTCGCCGGTTTCCGACACGCGCGGCGTGAACTTGAGGGATATCCCCGTCCGGAGGGTTTCGAGCCGGGTTGTAGTGTCGCTGTTGGTGCCCGTTGTCACCGTGAAGTACTTGTCCTTGCCGAGAAATATCTCGGCGGGCTCGCCGTCGACCGTCGCAACGCGCGGGGTCGCGTGGATCTCGGCCTTCCCGGAGTCGATGAGAGCCTTCATGGACGCGATGATGTGCTCGAGCCCGCCGGCCACGTTATACTTGGTGCCCCAGATGCCCGATACGAAGTCCACGAACCCTGACGCCGGCACGGTCGGGTCGGTCTGACCGCCGCTACCTTCGTAGCGCCAGTCCATCCCCAGCGACTTGCCGCTGTCGGACGAAATCTCCATTACCAGAGCTTCCAGCATCACCTGCGGAGCCGGCCGGTCGATCTTGGCGATGTCCGCCAGGATTCGCTCCACGGTGCTTGGCGACCCGGTAACCACCAGCACGTTATCGGCCGAGCCCACCTTGACATTGGGGGCAAAGAAGTCGGACAGGAGTTTCGCAGCGTTCTCCGCCTTGACGTACCTGAGTTTCACCGCCTCTGTCCTGGTCAAGAGGGGGAACGCCGGGTTCTTCACGTCCGCGGACCCGACGACGTAGTAGTCCCCCACCTTCACAAACGTGTAGCCACCCGGGGCAAGGATCATCTCGAGGGCCTTTTCCAGGGGCACCTCGTTGAGCTCAACCGTAACCCACCCCTGCACCGTGGCGTCGGCCATGATGTTGACTCCCGTTTGGGCAGAGATGTCCCGTAGTACGCTTATGATGTCAGCGCCGTCGAACACGTTGGTCACCAGTATCTCTTCCGCCTGTGACACCTGGGGCAGCACGATCATGACAGCCGCCAGCACGAGCACGAGCATCGTCGCCAGGTGCCTCCGCCTCGTCCCTAAGTCTCTTGACTCCAACATCTGGGATTCCTCCTCTGTCTCGGCTCAAAATAGCCGCCCCCCGCCGATGGCTGCTACGCGGCTGTCAGGGCTGCTTGACGGTGAACTCCTTGGACGCATACAGAGGCGATTTGCCGCCGTACTTCACAGTGACCTCGACCATGTACTCCCCGGGCTCGAGCGGCCGTGCGTATCCTGCGCGCAGGAGCCTTGTGCCGCCCGGGAGGACCACGTTCTCTAATTCTCCCAGGTCAACAGAGTCGACTTCCACCCACGACCCGGGCCCGACGTACTCGATTCCGGGGACGCTCTCGGGGGGCATGACGTGTTTCTTGACGGCGAACGCGACCTGCGGCCTGACATGGGTCGTGCCGGTGTTCTTGAAGGTGGTGGAGAACACCCATCCCACCGAGGGGCCGCTGTCTTCGGCCTTGAGTTCGGTAAGCTGCGCCCGCTTCTCCACTTGCTTGCCCACCGTGAGGAATACGACCGTGCCAGCCTCCCCGGTCCATGCAGGGGCGCCCGCCGCTCCCGGGGTTGCCGTGAACACGAGGTTCGCGTATCTGCCCCCGGCCTGATCCTTGGGGATGTCTATCATGACGCGAACGACCTGCCTGCCCTTGGGACGAATGTCCAGGCTCGCAGGCCGGAGCTCCACCCAGCCTGCGCAGCTCCACTCGTCGGGCAAGCCCACGTCCTGGACGAGTTCGCCTTCCTCGTCATACACAAGTGGCACAGCCCTGCCTTCAACGTGGATCGGCACATCAGACCTGTTCTCGATCACGACAGACCGGGCAGCCACCGCGCCCGGCGGGTAGGTGAGGCCCATATCAGCAGGCTCGACGCTGAACGGTGCGAGCCTCGCTTCCCCCTCGACTCCCCTGGCCGCAGCGCCGCCCGCTCCAACCGTGAACGGCACCTTCGCCAGGGCCGGCCGCATGCCGCCGTACTTCACGGCGATATCGGCGATGTAGTCCCCCGGCGCAAGCCCTGCGGGCAAGACCGATACCAGGTTCACGGAGGTCTCGGGCAGCACCAGTCCACGGCCGCTCCCAAGCGGGATCTGCCGGAGGCGCCTGCCGGAGCCGTCCCTCAGCGTGAGGAAGCCCCGGGCGAAAATGTGCGTGTTGCCTTCGTTCTTGACCTGGGCCACCAGTATGAGGGCGTCCTCTCCGAACGCGCTCGCGTACCTAGGGTTGTCGCGGCCGGCCTTCACGGTAAATGCCTCAACGCTGAGGATCTTTCGTACTCGCGGCGCCGGAATCGAAACCTCCACCACCGTGACGAACCTCTGCACGAACTCAGTGGATGCAAAAGCTTCCCCCGTACGCTTCTCAGGAGCAAGCTCGAACACCACCGCCGCGTACCTTCCGCCGAACACGCCTCTCGGGACTGTGAGCTTGCCGGTCAATGCGAGGCCCTCGCCCGGTCCCAGGTCGGCTTCGTTCGCAGAGAGCTTTATCCACCTCGCGCACGAGTACTTTGACTCGCCCGACTCGACGACGCAGTAGTCGCCGTTCTGCTTCTCGGCCACGTCCGCGGTAAACACGCGAAAATGAGCGCTCGCTGTCTTGCTCTCATTGACGAGGAGGACATCAAAGGTCTTCGTGTCTCCCGGACCCGCGGTAAGCTCGACGAGAAGGGGCGTCAGGCTCATGGAAATCTCGGCCTGTAAGGCGCTGCAGAAGATGCAACTCAGCAGGATTGACAGGAGAACCGCACGCCACGCGACCCGGCGGGCTCTGCCCGAGCCGAAGCTCAATTTGTCAGGGCTACCTGGAGATAGTGAGTGGGGAAGCATCCTGATTTCTCTCCTCTCCGGTCCGATCAGGGGTGGCTATCCGGCCACCCCTGATCCTCATGTATCATGCAGGGCTCACCCTACCTGGTGATGCAGGGCCGCCGGGAAGGACCGATCTCAACCTGGTTACCCGATCAGGCTCTCATGCGGGTTTCCACCGTCTTTACTCTGTCTCGAGAGCAATTCCCCCGGGTAGATTGGCCCTCGACAAGAGCTTCGTCACGTCTGGGGATCCTTGTAGTAGCCGGTCGCAGGATCGACCCAGTGCTTCATGTTCTGGAGCACGAGCGTTATCGTGGCGGTGTCCTCGTACTCGCAGGACGAGTTGCACTCTACTACCTCGATCTTGTTCCAGAGCTTCGTGTTCATGCCAGCATGCAGGCCAGCGCTGTCCGGGATGAGGTCATCCTCCTCGTTCAGGGCTGATGCCCTGACCCAGCCGTTCGCTTCGGCTTCCGCAATGGTGGCGCCGTAGGAATAGTAAGTGTCGATGGTCTGCTTGACGCCTTCGCCCTGTTCCAGGTAGGTCAGGTCGTTGAAGCCGTCATAGTTGATGGCAACGGCGTTGTTGCTCTTGAGAGCGAAGTTGATGCAGTCCGCAGCGTAGGTGCCGGGCTTCCTGATGCGCCAGTCCCAGCGGGTGCCGCCTATGGACCACTCGATCCACTGGGCAACCGACGCGTGGTGGATGAAGTTGATGACCCAGCTCTGCTTGTTGCAAGCGCCCTGGGCAGGCCCGCTCGACCAGCAGCGCGCGAGCGCCTCCACATTTCCGGTCCCCTGCGAGACCCACTCCCCTTCAACGAGTTTCCACGTCTCGACCTCTACTGCACCGGCTGGCAGAGGTACCCCGGGGCTGGCCGCGAGCGCGGTCGCAGGCACGAGCAGCACTGTCATCAACGCGAGTATCAGAACGAGCCTTTTCATGTTAGGTGTTCAGCCTCCTTTTCTCCTCTCTATGAGGTATCCGTGAGGTTTCCGCATGTTCTCGGTTCCACTGTTCCACTGGATTCGAGGCGCACCCGGCTCGAGATCCTGGCCATGGTTTGTCCTGGCGGTCCTTCCCGGGACCCAAGCCCGTAGTCACCTGATCTCTGGAGTCAGGGTTCACCCGAACCATCGCTCCGCCGGGGCGGAGCGTCATACCAGGCTCCGGCGTCGCGCAAGCGGGCCTGATCAGGGCTGGTTGTTGCTCACGATGAAGGTGATCACCCCCGCATCCTCGTATTCGCAGGACGAGTCTTCGTCGCCCACGGCTATCCTGGACCACATCCGAAGCGTCTGCGGGTTTGCCGGATCGAGCGGTATCGGGTCCGGCCAGTTGGCAGACGAGTTCAGGTCATCCGCGGCGATCCATCCCGAGGCCTCCACCGCCGCAAGGTCGTTTCCGAACCCGTACGACGCCCCGATCACGGCGGCTCCGCCGTCCAGCCTGGCGAGATCTGCAAAGCCGTCGAACTGGACCGAGAGGTTCCCCACGCCCGTGAAGCTCATCTCGGTGGCGAGCGCTGCGTACGTGCCTGCCTTTCTGACGCGCCAGTCAAGGCGCGTGGCGCTGACAGTGACCGACGCCAGGGCTCCGGCGTGGACGTAGATTGGGTCGAGCCAGATGGTCGCGGGGATATTGTTGTACCGGAGGAAATGGAGCATCATATTGTGGCAGAATATGTAGTCATCCGGGCTCGCCGCATACCCCGTGGGCGAAGTGGTGTATACCTTCAGCTTGACCACGGCCTGGCTGTCCTTGACAAATTGGCTCCAATCGCCCGACCATCCCCAGGTAACCTCCTTCCGCCCGTCGGCCAGCGTAGTTATGGTGAGCGGATCCCCGGTCCCCGGGTCAGTCCCCCCCGGCCCTTCGATGATGTCTCTTGTGCCAGGAATTTCCTCCACGGACAGCTCCGTTCCGAAGGTCATTGCCATGGTCCACTGCCACCAGCCTTGATCGGTCAGGTTTGTGATGGTGATGCCGACCTCCCATTCGGCGTACTGCCCCGGAGGGACCACGAACTTGCGGTCAATCCCGGTGCCGACCTCTGCGACGTTCGCAGTCTTCGCCGCGGCCACAACGTCGAACCGGCCGCTCGCCCTCGCTATGTCCCGCGTGCCGACCTCGTGGTCCACGTCCACCCGCCTTATGACGGCGCGTGCCTGGAGGCTTTCGTCGACTATGGGCGGCAGGACGGGAACCACGGATCCTGCACCCGTGCCCTCGCCTGCAATGGGGCGAGGACCAACGCCAAATGGGGTACCATCACCACGAAGGGCGTCCGCGTCCTTGCGCGCAATGACGCTGCCTGAGCTTGCGTTTCGTACCTGCGGCTGGCCCGCGAGAACATATGTGAGCCGGGCGCCGGTGTCGATCGAGTAGATCCCATCATGGGAAAACTGCTGGCTCCCCTGGCCGTCTCGATTCGTGACAACAGTAACCTCGGCCCTGGCCGCCTCTCCTGGGCCCAGTTCGCCGATGTCCCAGACGAGAGTTGGATGCAGGGGGAGCATGCCCCTCGGATCATCGCCTTCGATTCGGGCATCCCCCGCCGGCCCGCCCGCAAGCGTGGCTCGAAACGCCGGGCCGAACTCGTCGCGCACCTTGACCTGCTTCATCGGGATATCGTTGGGATTCCTGACAGTCACCACGAGCCTCCACTCAAGCCGCCTGCCCAATGGCGCGATGAAGAGATTGCCTGCATTAGCTCGTATATCACGGGAGATTGGAATGAATTCCACCGTAAGCTCGGCCTTCTTCGTATCCGGCTCAAACTTGGCAGTCGCCTTAAGCGGCCAGGACGTCGCCCCTGCGTTGCTCCAACCTTGAAGGGGGTTCTCCCTCACCGCAGTGGCGTATGGGTTTACCGGCGGGAGTTCAACCCATCCGCTAGACGGCTCAAGTCTGTAGACGGTGAGGGAGTCCCCCGAAGCCGGGATCGCGTAACTCAACAGGATCGCTCCGACCACTATCGCCAGCATCGCCCGCCGGTGCGCCATCACAAGCCCTCCCTGCATGTTCACACTTTCGTGCTCGCGGCGAACTCTGTACACGCTAACAATCGCCGTCGAGTCGTCATGAGTCGCAAGACCCGTGCCTGTCACAGAGGAGCGAGACGGGATAGACGAAAGGCATATCGAAGCTGGCATTTGATGTCGCATGGGATGGGATTAACTCGTTGTGAGAACACTAGAGCGGTGACAGCCGTAGACACCCAGAAACGGCGCGGCGAATGAGAAAGATACGTTTGACTGGGATGAAGATAGGAGAACACGGATGTACGGAACCATGGATGTGAATCAGGCCGTGTACAGCCCCAGCGAGCGGCAGACGACGGGCAATCAGGAGATTTCTGCGGGAAACTGACGAGCGTCGTCACGGGACGGCTTACGGGGTGCCGCTTCGTGCAGCTCGGAAAGTCGATTACTCTGCAATCTCCTCAAGCTTGGTGACCTGGGTGACGAGGAAACGGGTGTCGACAGAGACGTCATCAACTTTGCTTTCGATGCGGTTTAAGCGTCTTCTCGTGGAGATCGAGTCTCTCCTCGTGCAACTGGAACGCATCGAACAGAATGCGGATCTTGTCAACGACCTCGCTTTCGAGGCGGGTTTCGAGTCTTACCTGGCTGGCCTTCAACTCGCCGATCTGGGACTCGACTCCTCCGAAGCGCAGTCCAAGTAGCGCTTGGCCCTTCTCAACACTGTCAAGGCGAGTCTCGAGTCTGGTTTGGCCATTCTCGACCTTTTCAAGGCGCGACTCCAGTCTAGCCTGGCCGATCTTCAAGTCGCCGATATCGGACTTCATTCCTTCGATATCGGACTTCATCCCTTCGATATCGGACTTCATTCCTTTCAAGTCACCGATATCGGACTTCATTCCTTTCAAGTCACCGATATCGGACTTCATTCCTTCGATGTCGGACTTCATTCCCCCGATGTCGGACTTCATTCCCCCGATGTCGGACTTCATGTCTTTGATTTCGCCCAGGATTTCCTGGAGAACCTCTCCCATGGCCACCCCTCCTCTATAAGATACTATATCATAGGAATGGTCTTTCTCACAGGTGAACCTTGCCACCCTTATGGGTGAAGTGGACCTCCCCACGCCTAGTCTATATATTGCCAGAACCATCTCTAGCGGAAGTTTCTCATTTATGGGCAGAGGTCCTCGGAGATTTCCAGTGAACCTTGACAACGTGATACCGTATCTGCAGTAGATACCGAGCTATGCGGCTTATGCTCTGAGGCATTTCCTGCCA
>JBFMGS010000021.1:0-35865 GCA_040752635.1 Bacillota bacterium | reverse complement strand
TCATCAAGCCGCCTACCTCCTTAATGGCAAGGCTTTCCCGAATCTCTCTGTTTCGAAAACGTATAGCTCGAAATGGTCCCCCGGGCCTATGCCAGCCTCGCGTTTTGCCCAGGCTATCTCATATGCGGCGGTCCTGGCTTCCCCCGGGAGAATGATGCCGGATCTCCCGTTCGCCCTCACGATCACGCCTTCCCTTTGCGGGTCAACCCCGCTCTCAGGCTTCTCCCGCCTGAGCCTGCCCACCACGGAAACGCAAAACGCCAGCTCTGGAACCTCCTCCGGACTCACAGGCGGACGGCGGGGATCCGAGGTCGCTGCCATCCGGGCCGCACTTGCAATCTCGTCGGCGAGCGAGGCTTCCACAGGATAAACTGTGCCCATGCAGCCCCTGACCCTGCCATCGAGGATGAGTGTGACGAACACCCCTGCGGGTGCGGCGAGGACGCTGTTCGCGAGATCCAGGCGACGATCCCCATCCTGGTCGCAGACCTGCTGGCCACCGGCTGCAACTGCAACCGAAGTACGTGCGATTTCGAGGATCTCTCTTTCTAGTTCAGGCGAGCGCACAGCGCGAATCCGATCGAGCACGTCACCGCGGGCGGCTCCGCGAGACCCATCAGAGTCCTCATGTTTCGTGACAACCCGTGCAGCGGTGGCTCCGGTCACGGGCATGGACCCGGTGCCACTGTTACTGACAGGATGGGCCCGTGATCCGTCAGGCACAAGTCCCACCCCGTCTGCAACCACGATCCCCGCAACCCCGAGAACCAGCAGCGCTCCGATGGTGGCGAGATTCTGCCATACGCGTTTACGCCATTCTTGCGAATAACGCACGGATTCCTTCTCCTGCTCGGCTAAGTTCTGGGCATGCCGTAGAACGCAACCTTCTGTCTTGTTCGATTCCTTCGACGGGATTCCTCCGGGCGCCCGGCATTCCATCAACACCCTATGATGCAGGAGCCCGCCAGATGCCGCTCTCTTCATCACGTAAGTCGCCCCATCGAGCCCATGAAAGACCCTTTCTGGCCTCACACGGCAGCAACCGGATGTTCCGCGGTGATAGTGATTGCCGGGAACTCTGCCGCGCGATCGGCCCTGGCGGAGACCAGGACCCTGGCCCGGCCACCCGAACTACTGTTCGAGGCGCCCTCGGGGACACAAGTCTTGAGGTTCTCCTTTGCCGGGCAAGATTGACCGCGCCAGGGGCTGAAGTAACCTTGCACTTTTCGCCGAATAACATGTTATGAGAAACTGGCGACTTCTTGCGCCGGAGAACCCGGACCAGAACGCCGAAAGCCGGGAGGGAGTACTGATGATCACATACATAGTCCAGCCTGGCGACACCCTTACGCTCATAGCGCAGCGGTTCGGCACGACCGTCGCTGCAATCGTGGAAGCCAATATCATCCCCGACCCCAACATCATCTTCGTCGGCCAGGTGCTTCAGATACCTGTGCCAGGAGCGCCGCCTGCTGTCACGCCGCCGCGGCCAACCGTTGTGGTGCCTGCGGGGTTCAGGCTCTACATCGTTCAGCCGACCGACACGCTTGCCGAGATCGCAGCAAGGTTCGGCACCACCGTCGAGGTGCTTGCCGCAATAAACCGCATCCCCGATCCCAACTTCATAGTTGTCGGACAGGTCTTGCTCGTGCCGATAAGGCCGACGGTTGTCATACCAACCCCGCTGCCTCCCCCGCCACCTCCTGTCGTCCCGCCCGGACCGCCCGTCACGCCGCCTGGTCCACCTGTGCCCCCGGTGCCGCCTCCGCCGACGCCCCCGGTGCCGCCTCCGCCGACGCCGCCGGTGCCCCCCGGTCCGCCGGTACCTCCAGGACCGCCGCCCCCACCGGTCCCTGGAGTGAACCAGGTCTCGGTGGTGCAGGACGGGCTGCGACATGTTTTCACCGTGAACAAGACGATCTTCGCAAGGGGCGAGCCCGTCCGCTTGACCCTCACGAAGACGAACATAACTACGAGCCCTGTGACGATCACATACCGGTCCAGCCAGAGGTTCGACTTCATCGTCACCCGCGACACGAGGGAGATATGGCGCTGGTCGGCAGGAAGGTTCTTCACTTTCGCGATTGAGAGGGTGACGCTATCACCTGGCCAGAACCTGGTCTTTATGCAAACCTGGAACCAGGTCACAAATGAGGGCGTCCCGGTGCCGCCCGGTGTGTACACGGTCACCGCGGTCAACACCGGGACCGGAGTTAGATTGAGCTTGCAGATCGAGATCAGTTGATGCTCGAATTTCCTCGCTCGACTGATGCCATACTTATGGTGTATAATGTCAACCAGGACGTAGGCTGATGAGTTCAGTCTCGAGGAGGCGTTGGCATTGCAGAATTCGTCACTGAAGGACCAGGTCGAGAAGGCTCTTGAGAAGATCAGATCCGCACTGCAGGCGCACGGCGGCGACGTTGTACTGGTCAGCGCTGACGGCGGTGTCGTGAAGGTCCGACTAACGGGGGCGTGCGTTGGGTGCCCCATGTCAATGATGACCCTGAAGAACGGCGTGGAACGCGCTCTCAAGCAGGAAATCCCCGAGGTCGAACGGGTGGAGGCCGTTTAGGTTCCTGTTTAAAGACGAAGAGAGGGCGGCCGTATTCACACCGCCCTCGAATTATGGCATGATACCGGTCCTGATTCCGTGGGTTGCTTTGATTCGTCCCTGCTAATCGGCTAGCATCGGTACGCGGATCCCGTGCTTGCGCGCAGCCTCGATGGCCTTCTCATAGCCGGCGTCGGCATGGCGAACGACCCCCGACCCTGGATCTGTGGTGAGGACGTGCTCCAGCCGCCAATCCGCGTCATCGCTCCCATCGGCGACAACTACCATTCCGGCGTGAATCGAGTAACCGATCCCGACGCCGCCGCCATGGTGGACGGACACCCAGGACGCGCCCGAGACCGCGTTCAGCAAGGCATTCAGGATGGGCCAGTCGGCGATGGCGTCGCTGCCGTCGCGCATGCCCTCGGTCTCGCGGTTGGGCGAGGCTACTGAGCCTGTATCGAGGTGGTCGCGCCCGATCACGATAGGCGCCGAGATCTCCCCGCGCCTGACAAGCTCATTTATGGCCTTGCCGAACCTTGCCCTCTCACCGTAGCCCAGCCAGCATATCCTGGCGGGCAACCCCTGGAACTGCACCTTCTCGCGGGCCATCCGTATCCACCTGGCAAGATGTTCATCTCCGGCGAATTCCCTGAGCACGACCTCATCAGTCTTGTAGATATCCTCAGGGTCTCCCGAGAGAGCGACCCACCTGAACGGGCCCTTACCCTCGCAGAACAGCGGGCGTATATACGCTGGGACAAATCCCGGATAGGTGAAGGCATCTTTCACTCCAGCGTTGAAGGCCTGCTGCCTGAGGTTGTTGCCATAGTCGAAGACCACGGCCCCTCGCCGTTTCATCTCGAGCATAGCTTCAACTTGAGCGGCCATGGACTTCATAGCCCGATCTATGTATTGTTTCGGGTCGCGCCTGCGGAGCTCCGCCGCCTCGGCCAGGGAGAGGCCTGCCGGAATGTACCCTCCGAGCGGGTCGTGCGCGGAAGTCTGGTCGGTGGCTATATCCGGAATAATGCCCCGTTGCACGAACTCAGGATGTGTCTCTGCGGCATTGCCGAGGAGTGCGATGGAAAGGGGTTCCTTTTTCTCCAGGGCCTTTCTGGCCATGGCCATGGCCTCATCGATGCTGCGCGCCATGACATCGCAGTACTTCGTGTCGAGACGCCGCTTGATACGGGCCTCATCAACCTCCACGGCGATGAGGACGCCGCCATTCATCGTGACCGCCAGCGGCTGAGCCCCGCCCATCCCGCCGAGCCCTGCCGTGAGCGTAAGCTTTCCGGCAAGGCTGCCGCCGAAGTGCTGGCGCGCGGCTTCGGCAAAGGTTTCGTATGTCCCCTGCAAAATGCCCTGGGTCCCTATGTATATCCAGCTTCCCGCGGTCATCTGCCCGTACATGGTGAGGCCTTTCGCTTCAAGCTCCCAAAACTTCTCCCACGTCGCCCACGCAGGCACAAGCATGGAGTTGCAGATGAGCACTCTGGGGGCGAGCCGGTGCGTCCTGAAGACGCCCACTGGCTTTCCGGACTGCACGAGGAGCGTCTCGTCGTTCTCGAGTTTCTTGAGGCAGTCAACTATGGCATAGAATGCTTCCCAGTTCCGTGCCGCCTTCCCCCGACCACCATACACCACCAGTTCCTCTGGCTTCTCCGCGACCTCCGGATCGAGGTTGTTCATGAGCATCCGCATGGCAGCCTCCTGCTGCCACCCCTTGCACGAGATCTCTCGACCCCGCGGGGCTCGAACCGCTTGCAGCACCGCCTGTGACACAGGTCCTCCCCTCCCGCAAGATTGAAACGGGCCGGGTGCCCTACTATTGGAGGGGCGCCCGGCCCATCTATTCCTACGCCCTCCCCGGGCTTTCCACCAGCTTCGGAGGTCTTGCAGCGGAGCGGACCTTACCCGCCGCCGCCTGTTCCGCCGCGTCTTTCGCTTCGTCCAGGATCGTAGCGGCTGCGGCAGCAGGCCTCTCCTGGCTCGTGTCAGCCTCGCGCTCCGGCGCTTCATCTGAAAGAAGGGCATCAAGCTCGGCGCCTTCGATGGTCTCCTTCTCCTTGAGCGCCGTTGCAAGCTTCATGAGCTTATCCTTGTTCCCGGTGATGAGTTCCTTCGCCTTTTCATAACACTCATCGACGATCCGCCGCACTTCCCGGTCAATGGCGGCAGCCACTTCCTCGCTGTAATCGCGATCATGGGCGAGGTCGCGCCCGAGAAACACAGTATCCTCATGGCGCCTGCCGAAGGTGATGGGGCCGAGCTCGTCGCTCATGCCATACTCCGTCACCATCTTGCGGACGGCTTTCGTGATCCCGTTGAGGTCGTTCTCAGCGCCGGTGGATATCTCGCCCAACACGATCTCTTCGGCGACTCGACCCGCCAGCCCTACCACGACTTTGTCGAGGATCTCCGATCTCGTCTGGAACATGCGATCCTCCCCGGGAAGCATCAGGGTATACCCGCCCATCCTGCCGCGCGGGATCACCGATACCTTCTGCACCGGATCGGCATGGGGTAGGAGCTTGGCGGCGAGAGCGTGGCCGGCCTCGTGGATCGCCACCAGGTTCTTCTCGCGTTCGCTTATGACCCGGCTCTTCTTCTGTGGCCCCGCGATGACGCGGTCGATGGCCTCATCGCACTCGTCCATGGATATCTTCTTCTTGCCGCGCCTCGCAGCAAGGATGGCCGCCTCGTTCAGAAGGTTCTCCAGGTCCGCCCCGGTGAACCCGGGCGTCCTCTGGGCCAGCGCCCTGAGGTTGACGTCAGGTCCGAGAGGCTTGTTCTTCGCATGAACTTTCAGGATAGCCTCCCTGCCCGCAAGATCCGGCATATCCACGACGATCTGGCGGTCGAACCTGCCCGGCCGCAAGAGCGCCGGGTCGAGCACGTCCGGCCTGTTCGTCGCGGCAAGCAGGATTATGCCGGCATTCGCCTCGAACCCATCCATTTCCACGAGGAGCTGGTTTAGAGTCTGCTCCCTCTCATCGTGCCCGCCGCCCAGGCCTGCGCCTCGCTGTCTGCCCACGGCGTCGATCTCATCAATGAACACGATGCACGGTGCGTTCTTCTTGGCCTGGTCGAAGAGGTCGCGGACTCTTGCCGCCCCCACGCCGACGAACATCTCCACGAAGTCAGAGCCGCTTATTATGAAGAACGGCACGCCGGCCTCGCCTGCGATCGCGCGCCCGAGGAGCGTCTTGCCCGTTCCGGGAGGGCCTACGAGGAGGATCCCTTTCGGTATCTTGGCCCCGAGATCGACGAACTTCTTGGGGTGCTTGAGGAACTCGACGATCTCGCCAAGCTCCTCCTTGGCTTCGTCAACCCCTGCCACATCGGCAAATGTGGTCTTGCCGCGCTCCTCCACATGCAGCCTGGCTCTGCTCTTGCCGAACGACAGCGCCTTGTTGCCGCCGCCTTGCATCTGGTTGAGAATAAAGAGCCACAGCCCCACAAAGAACAAAATGGATATGACCTGGGGCAGTATGGTATACCACCATGGCGGCCCCGGCTTTGGGTCGGCGGTTATTTCGATCTTAGACAGAGCTCCCCCTCCGGCCTTCAACCTGTCAGTAACGAGGGAGATGTCAGGCACATACGTCTCGAACTCCGTCCCGTCACGGAAGCGCCCCTCGACCTTGTCGTCCCCTATAATGCGAAGCTGTGACACATTGCCTGCATCAAGCCTCTCCATAAATGTGCTCAGGCTAATCTTCTTGGGCTCCTCCCTCTGCCCGTAGAAACTGCTTGCGATGGATACGGTCATGAGGCCGAGGAGAAGCCAAAGCCCGAGCGTCCTCAACGCTTTGTTCAATTGATCTCCTCCCATTTGCTATCACCACGTGCCTGGTGCCCCCGTTGATTCCCCATACGCCGCGGCCCAAGGCCCTGAGGCTTAAGCCCCTAAGGTCGCTCGGCAGATCTCTCTAGATTTTGCCCGGCCGGGCGCTCCACCAAACGGGGCACTGGAAGCCCAAGCATATAGTACATGGGATATTCAAACACATTATAGCACAGGGTCCCCGCAATCACAACCAACCTCGAGCGACCGCGCCGCCAGGCGTAACACCCTGCGTGTGCTGGGGGTAACCCTTGCGAACCCGCTTGCGCGAACTCCCACTACCCACAGGATTCTGCCCCCCGCTACTATAACGGGAATCCGGTCTCGCATGTTTCCAGGAACCTTCTCGTCAATGAAGAGGTCCTTTATCTTCTTGGAACCGCTCATCCCAAAAGGGGAGATCCTATCCCCCTCTCGTCTGCGCCTCGCCACAATATCGCGTCCGACCACATCGAAGTCGAAGTACGCCTCACCCTTTCCAGCCCGGCGCACAGTAGTCAGCAAGTCCGGCCAGTCGCCCGCTTCAAACACCTCTGCCTCAATGATGACGCGTGCCTCGGGCAACCTTGTGATGCCGGGAACATTGAGCTTGTATTCGAAAGGCACAACAGGAGCGACATCCCCGGAGTTCCGAAGCTCGATTGCAAGCTCCCTGTAGTCTCGCCTCGCCCGAATCCCGCGTGGCAGGTCAACGCTCTTTCCGGGTGAACCCCGCCGAGCGAGGTCAAGCGCCATCTCTACGTGTTCAAACTCCAGATCCTCGTCCCCACATGTAAGAAGCATAAAAGCCCAACGGATAACCCGTCGCTGGACGGCGACGTGCTCCGCCAGGATGGCGTCGACATCCAGGCCCACCCGATCGCAAGATCTGGCACGAACAATGCGGTCTACTCTGCGCTGAACCTCGTTTGACATGAACGCATCATCTTCTCTAAGTAATTCAGCAGTCCGCGCAAGAGTTCTCACGATACCCGGGTTATAGTCGCGCTCGAGAAGAGGGATAAGCTCGTTCCGCAGTTTGTTCCGGGGATAAGCGCAGGTCAGGTTTGACGCGTCCATCCTGGGGTGTAAGCCATTCTCCTCGCAATAGCGTGAGATCTCCTGTCGGGTCAGGTTTATCAGAGGACGGATGACGATAAGGCCATTACTGGAGCTAATGGGCCTCACCGGGGGGATCCCTGCGAGCCCCGCCGTGCCGGCGCCCCGAATGAGACGCAAGAGCACGGTTTCAGCCTGATCACCGGCATGATGCCCTAGGGCGACCTTGGTAGCGCCCATGGCCCGCGCGGCCCGGCAGTAAAAATCGTAGCGAACGAGTCGGGCGGCAAGCTCGATCGACATGCGACTCCTCGACGCAAAGCCCGCCACGTCTTTCGACTCAACAGTGACAGGAAGGCCAAGCTGCTTCGCGAACTCCTGCACATACCTGGCGTCCTCATCGGCGTCAAGGCCTCGAAGCCTATGGTTGAGATGGCCGACGCGTAAAGAAATGCAAAGGTCCTCCGAAAGGACCCATAACGCGTGTAGAAGCGCCACGGAGTCAGGTCCGCCGGAGGTGCCGACCAGGACCACATCGCCCGGTGAGGTCATCCCATATCGTTCCATCGTGGACTTGACCTTTTCGACCAAACCCGGTTCACTCATACCCACATTATACCACAATGCTTGGAAAGGGTTGCTCGTGCTCACATAAGGTAAGGGCGAGGTGGAGTCTTGCGACCCTGCCTTCCCCTCTTCCGGGTGGCTCAACAGCTGGACAGAGGCGCGCCCCTGCGGGGCGCATCGACCAAGTCATGTGGGCACCGGCGACCCTCCGATCATGCCCCTTTGCTTGTGAACCCCCGGGCGTTGTGATAGAGGGGCTCTTTGACGATTCTCCGCACCGGTTGCCGTCGGTACACGCGGCCTACCAGGACGGTCATATCATCGGACACTTTGCCCTTGGCCTGCTGGCGGGCCCGGTCGAGGATAAAGCGGGCCACTTCACCTGGCTCGTCCGTTGACATGCGCGAGATCGCCGATACGACCCATTCCTCGTTTCCCGGCGACGGTTCCACAGAGTTAAGCACGCCGTCGCTTACCATCACCAGGAGATCTCCGTCGCTGAACCTAAACGGCGTTTTCTCTACTTCAATTGCGTCAAAAACCCCCGCCGGGAGCGACACCGATCGTATCACCCTTACATCCCGGCCGGTCTTTATGAAGCTCGGAGACGATCCCACTTTGATGAACTGCCCATCGCCTGTGACAAGGTCCACCGTGACCACGTCGAGCGTTGCAAACGTCTCTCCCGGAGATCTCAAGAGCAGGATGAGGTTTACGGTCTTTACCGCAAATTCGTCGTCGAACCCGGCCTCCAGCAGCCTCTCGAGCATGCTGACCGCCGTCGAGCTCTCAATTGCCGCCGCCTGGCCGGCCCCCATTCCGTCGCTCAGAACGAACACCAGCCTGCCGTCGGCAAGTTCGAGCACGGAATGAGTGTCACCCGAGACAGCCTGTCCATCTCTTGCAAACACACTCACCGACGTGGCCACGCTGTACGTGCGCGAGGGCGAAAGGAGTATGTCGCACGCTGGAGATCCTCCCCGGTACCCGCACCTCGCCTTCGATGCATCGAGACTGCGCCCTATGAGCCGCGACACCAGAGGCGCAACTGCTTTCTTGCACTCCTCGTCTCCGCAACAAGCACCTTTCTTGACGGTTACATCGAGACGCCCCCTGCCCCGGACCGCAACGCTCACATCAGTAACTCCAAGCCCGAGGCGGGACAGTTCACGCATGATCTTCTCTT
This sequence comes from Bacillota bacterium, assembly GCA_040752635.1. Taxonomy (GTDB): domain Bacteria; phylum Bacillota; class SHA-98; order UBA4971; family UBA4971; genus JBFMGS01. The sequence goes on along the minus strand of JBFMGS010000021.1, from coordinate 26,667 downwards.
CAGAGCAGGTCTCGAACTCAACGCGCGCCCACACGTCCATCCCGAGTCCTTTCAGAAGCGTAGCCGCCCCTTGCAACTGGTTTGATAACATCTGGCGCCCTTCCACAAGCCGCTTGGCGTATGTCAGATTCTGACGATATGACCCGGTGGTACCGTTCACCGCGGCAACGAGCCCGGGGACATCAATGCATCTGCGGCGCAGTTGGCCGTTGATCTTGGATGCGTCCACCGTCCCCCTCAACTCGGCCAGCGCTACGAGGTTGAGCACATCTCGGAATGTCCTGTGAAAGGCGTCGCCCCAGCAGAAGAGGTAGGACCGGCACCGGCTACAGGAGGACGATGCCACTTTGTGCAGGATGTGAGCTATGTCGGCACGCTCGGCTAGCTCCGGATCGTAAGGAACCTGCCGCAACATCGATGAAAGCTCATCGAAGACCTTTGCGAAATCGTAGAGCTTTCTGGAGAGAAGGTCCTGAACTCTCCGGGCGTGAACATTCCCGTTGACTGACCTCGCATGGCTTGAGGGGATGAGCCTTCCCATCTTGTAGAGATAGCTCCGGGGCACGGATAGAAACACGACACCCGATGCAGCGAGCTGACCCATGAACACAGGCACATCCCCGCCGGACGCCACCTGGAACACGAGGAGGCCTGCACCCGCGAAAAAGCCAGCTGTCGCGGCGAGCTTACCGTGGTTGCGCGAAATCCCCGCGACAAGCCCGCCCAGTGCGTACGCACCTGCAACCGGGATAAGGCCCTGCCCCGACATGGCGCACGCGAGGCCCGTCAACGCCCCTGCCACTGCTCCCAGAGCTCCGCCTCCCAAATAAGCTGTGATAACCGTCGCGAGGCCAGCCAGCACTGCGCCGGCAGATATGCCGTGGAACCCGATCCCGGCAAGCCCCATGATCACCCCGGCGCACAGTAGCCCGAGTGATGCCACCTTCTCCAGGCTGATGGTTCCACCATCTGCAGGCGACGTCACAAAGCGGCGGCAAATCCCGCTCCAGTCTAACACCGCGGCCGCAAGTGCGCCGATGACAGCCTCGAGCATGACGATGGGGAGGGCAGGTATAGGAAGGTGCATCGACATCTTCAAAGCCGTTGGAACCACAAAGCCAAACAAGAGCACGCTTGCAGGCAGCACAAAGGGCTTCGATGTCGCCCGTCTGGATGATAGGGCACGGCCCGCAAGCGTGACCAGGACAACCGGAACAGCCGGCCAGACAGTGCGCAGGTTGAGAACGGGGCCCGTCATGCCCAGCAGTACCCCTGCTGCCGTAAGAGGGATCGCAGCTACCCGGGATGAAGCGATCACAGCAAGGTAGGAGATGCCGAATGGTGAGGCCGCGCCGAGGATCACGGCCCTGCCAAGCAGGAACCCGATAAGACCGGAGACAACCGACTCAGGTGAAGCAAGATTCGTCCAGCGAGGCATGGCCCGACTCGTCGTGCCAACCCTGCGAACGTCGGCCTCCTGGCGCTCCGGCCGTTCGCGTCGGCGGATAGTCACCCGCACCGCACCTGACTTATGCGCCTGCCGCCCTGAGAGGTAAACCTTCCTAGAGCATCGCTGTTCATACGATTCCCCGAACTTGCCAGATCTTCGACTCCCGGTGTGCCCCGCCATGGTCCCTTCCTCCTTCTGTGGACTTGCGACGTGCCGCCCACTCCGGGATGATGATACCACAGGGAGGCGGAAGGAACCTGACGGAAATTGTACCTGGCCTCAGAGAATCAGCCGACACCTCAGTCGGCGAACCACCAAAAACACGCAACCTTGCGCAAGAACCCGGACTGGTTTCTATTCGTACCGAAGGGCTTCGATTCGGTCCAGGTTGGCGGCTTTGTGCGCGGGGTACGCTCCGAAAACCACGTCCTTCGTCTTGACCCAAGATAGGTCGCCGCAAGCCGCGTCCTTCAGGGCTGGGGATAAGGCGGAAAATACGTTCTCCATTCCGGCAGGAAACTCTCTCCCGATGTCGAATCATAAGTCAGCACCTTGAGAAGCGAAGATTGCCGGTTGCAGCGGATAATCCCCCGCTTGCGTAGAATCTTCAGGGCACCTATGGTCCAGCGCGGACGCTACATGCGTCAAGGTACTAAAGCCGCTCCTGCAGGCGGCGTTGGGCCGGTGAAGCTGCGAGGCTCCAGGAAGCAAGCATCTGGAGCGCCCGAGAGGGACAGAGCGGCTCGCCTGCATGAGGGGCCAAAAGCCAAAGCTAAGGCCCGGGATGTTGTAGCCTAAGCTGTCATGCGACGGCGAGAGCCCGGGAGAGGCAGAGGTGTTCCTCCCAGAACCCCCGAGCTTTAGCTCTGGGGAGGTTCAGATCAAGTTCAGTCAGAAACCTTCCCTCGTCAAAAACGCCTTCCGGTGTCGAAGAAAGGCCGTCGCGGTTGTTCATACGTCCGCACTCGAGTCTATCGGAAATCAAGCTACACGCGCTACACGAATAGGTCCACAAACTTGAAGTGGAGAGTGTCAACCAGGCCGCGGTTAGTGATGCGAAGCTCGGGAAGCACGGGAAGGGCAAGGAGCGCCATGGTCATGAAAGGCGACACAAGGTCGCAGCCCAGCGCTTTCCAGGCGGCAGCGAGGTCCTCGACGCCCGCTTGAACCTTCTCCACCGGCTCGCCTGACATTAGCCCTGCGATGGGTAGCGGCAAGATAGAAAGCACTTCTCCATTCCGGACCGCGATCATACCGCCGCCTGAGTCAGCGAGGGTGTTCGCGGCTGTCGCCATGTCGCGGTCATCCATGCCGACTACAAGCAGGTTGTGGCTGTCATGTGCAACCGTCGAAGCAACGGCTCCGCCGGCAAACCCGAACCCGCGCACGAATCCTACCGCCATGCTCCCAGAGGCTCTATGTCGCTCTATGACCGCGACCTTCGCCAGGTCCTTCTCAGGAGACGCGTGCACCTCGCCATTTTCGTCCACCGGGATCTCGACCTCGACGTGCCTGGTTCCCACTCTAGCTTCGATGATCTCTATGGCGCGCACGCGCGCAGCGCGCCCGGTTGCAGGGGCCTTTATGCGGAAGTCTGCCGGGTCCAAACGCCTCGCGAGGCGCACAGAGCGCGTAGCGAACCCGGGGTAGGCAAACGCAGGCACGTCCACGACCATCCGCCCGCCTTCGGCCACTACCTCCCCATCAGCCATCACCTTTTCAGGACGCGGGTCAGCGAGATCCCTGATGAACAGAATGTCGGCGCACCTGCCCGGTGCTATGCTTCCCAGATCCTGGCTCATTCTGAAGCACTCGGCAACATTGATGGTAGCCATCTGAATGGCCCGCACAGGCGGCACTCCCTCTTCGATGGCCCGCCTGACCACATGGTTCACATGCCCGAGGTCGATGAGTGTGTCGGGATGGGCGTCGTCGGTGACGAGAATGATGTGCCTTGGGTCGATCCCGGTCTCGGTGTAGCTCTTGATTGTGGCCTTGATGTCGTGCCACGCGGAGCCTTCGCGCAGCTTCGCGTACATCCCCAGCCGCAGCTTGGCAAGGGCGTCCTCAGCACGTGTGGACTCGTGGTCTGACGCGATTCCGGCTGCAGCGTATGCAGAAAGGTCGGGGCCTGTGTCAGGGATCGAATAGTGCCCCGTAACGATCTTGCCCGCCTTCAAGGTCTCCATGATCTCGCCGTGAACCAGGTCGTCGCCGACAAGGACGCCGGGGAAGTTCATCATCTCGCCGAGGCCGGCTATCCCGTCCCAGGCCATGGCTTCTCGGATATCGTCAGGACCGATCCGTGCCCCGGCATCTTCAAACCCCGGCGCGGCAGGGACGCACGAAGGGACCGTCGCATAGACCTTGAGTGGCAGGGCGCGCCCTTCCTCCAGCATAAGCCTGACGCCCTCCACGTCCAGCACGTTCGCGATCTCATGGGGATCCATGAATATGCCTGTCGTGCCGCAAGGGATCACGGCCCTCGCGAACTGGCCCACAGTTACCATGCTGCTCTCAACGTGAACGTGCCCGTCGAGGAACCCGGGAACAAGATAAAAGCCGCTGGCGTCAATGATGCGCGTGCCCTCGCCCACGCACCGGGACGCGTTCCCCACAAGGGCAATCCTGCCGAGGCGGACCGCCACATCGACGCCCTCCTGCACTTCGGCTGTGTTTACGTTGACTAGCCTCCCCCCGCGGATGACCACGTCAGCGGGCGTCCGCCCCATCGCTGTCGCTACCAGCTCCCGGCCTACCTCGTAAAGGGGCCGCCGCCTTGCTGTGTATGCCATAGATGCTCACCTCGCCATCAACGTATGGTATGACAGGGTATGATCGGCGTGCGGTCGGCTCGTCTGGTTACAGGTTCGCCCGGCCTTCCCGCCTCTTGAAGAAATCCAGCGCGACTTCGGGAAACATGATGTAAGTCAGCACATCCTCGTCCTTCCGGATATGGTCCTTTATCGCTTCCTGCGCCTTCTCAAGCTCGGGCTCGAGCAGGTCCGCCGGCCTTATCGTTACGACCTCCTCCTCGCCCATGATCATCTTGCGCACCTCTTCGGCGATTGGGGTCGGCGGTCGCCCGTAAAGGCCCTTCACGTAGTCCCTGATCTCGCGGGATTTCACGCTGTACCTCTTGCCTGTAATCACGTTCAGCACCGCCTGCGTGCCTACGATCTGGCTCATCGGCGTCACAAGCGGCGGGTACCCCATCTCCTCTCGCACCTTTGGGACTTCAGCAAGTACCGCATCGAGCTTGTCGAGCATGCCTTGTTTCTTAAGTTGCGCCCTGAGGTTCGACAGCATGCCTCCGGGGATCTGCCAGCTCAAGGCTTCAGCGTTGACTATGATGGGAGCAGCCACCTTCTCGTAGTTAGCCTTGACGCGCGCGAAGTGAGCGTTGATCTCAGCGAGCGCCCCGAGGTCCAGCAGGGTATCATATGGGGTCCCCTGGAGCGCAGCTACCATTGTTTCGGTGGGGGGCTGGCTCGTACCCAGAGCAAGCGCGGAAATGGCCGTGTCAACGCAGTCCACCCCGGCCTCGATCGCCTTGAGATAGGCCATCGACGCCATCCCGCTCGTATAATGGCTGTGGAGCTGGACCGGCACAGATAGTGTTTCCTTCATCCGGCCGATCACTTCATAAGCCGCATAAGGTGTTAGAAGGCCCGCCATGTCTTTTAAGCATATAGAATCGGCTCCCATGTCTTCGAGGGTTTTCGCGGTGTTCACGTAGTGTTCGATACCATGGACAGGACTGAGTGTATACACGACTGCCGCCTGGACGTGCGCCCCTTCCCTCTTCGCTACTCCCATGGGCTTTGCCATGTTTCGCACGTCGTTGAGAGCATCGAAGATGCGCATCACGCCGATCCCACATTCGATGGCATGGGTAACAAAGGCGTCAACGACGTCGTCGGGGTAATGATGGTACCCTACTAGATTCTGGCCCCGGAGCAGCATCTGGAGAGGCGTCTTCTTGATTCTGGCCTTGAGAGCTCGAAGCCTGTCCCAGGGATCTTCGTCGAGGTAGCGCAGGCACGCATCGAAGGTGGCACCTCCCCATACCTCGAGTGAGAAGTAGCCGACCTTATCGATCTTCTCGGCGATCGCCAGCATGTCGTCGGTTTTCATCCTCGTGGCCAGGAGCGACTGGTGGGCATCGCGGAAGACGGTCTCCGTGATCCTGACTCGCTTGCCAGGGCCCTGCCCTCCGTCCGGTGCTCCACCTGGAATCTGGTGCATGTCAACCATCCCCCTGTAGCGGTCTAGTGTCATTTCACATCGCTCATCGGCTTCGGCTCACTTACCCCTTTCCCAAATGCTTTTCCGAATTCCCGGCCCACACAGGGTCCATACCGCCGCGCCCGCTCAACCGAGTACGGCGAGCAATACCCCCGCGGCCAAAGCGGACCCTATAACCCCTGCTACATTTGGCCCCATCGCGTGCATGAGAAGGAAGTTGCCCGGATTTGCCTCCTGGCCGACTTTCTGGGAGACCCGGGCAGCCATTGGAACTGCCGAGACGCCTGCAGACCCTATCAGAGGGTTGACCTTTCCACGTGTGACAGCACACATGAGCTTACCGAACAAAACGCCCCCCGCGGTGCTCGCCGCAAACGCGACGAGGCCGAGCGCCAGGATCTCGATGGTCTCGGCTCTCAAGAACGCCTCCGCGCTCGCTGTTGCTCCCACGGTGACGCCGAGGAATATGGTCACTATGTTTATGAGCTCGTTCTGGGCGGTCCTGGAAAGCCGCTCCGTCACGCCGGACTCACGGAGAAGGTTCCCCAGCATCAACGAGCCGATGAGCGCAGCAGCAGAAGGCACGAGAAGAATGGCCAAGCCAGACACGACTATCGGGAAAATGATCTTCTCCCGCTTCGACACCGGCCGCAGTTGCTGCATGACCACACGCCTTTCCGCCTGGGTAGTGAGGGCCTTCATGATAGGCGGCTGGATTATGGGCACGAGGGCCATGTATGAGTATGCTGCCACCGCTACCGGACCCAGAAGATGTGGAGCCAGTTTCGAGGTGAGGAATATCGCGGTCGGGCCGTCGGCCCCGCCTATGATTCCGATGGACGCAGCTTCCTTCAGGGGGAAGCCCAGTTTGATGGCACCAAGAAACGTCGTGAATATGCCGATTTGGGCTGCGGTGCCAAGCAGCATGCTAAAAGGGTTCGCAATCAACGGGCCGAAGTCTGTGAGCGCCCCGATCCCGAGAAAAATGAGCGGCGGGTATATTCCTAGCTTAACACCTTGATACAGATGGTACAGAAGCCCCCCGCTCTCCATCAGGCGAGCCTGGGGCAGGTTAGCAAGGAGCATACCGAAGCCTATCGGAATGAGCAAAAGAGGCTCATACCCCTTCTTGACCGCAAGGTAGAACAGGATCACCGCTATCGCCATCATGACGATTGACGGCAAAGAGAGGTGCGCAAAGCCCGTGGAAGCGATGAACTCACCGATCTTCGAGGCCATCTCCAGCACTCCTCACTACGATGCCAGCTCTTCAACCGTGGCAAGCAGCGCTCCTGCCTCAACGGACTCGCCCGGGCTCACGTTCACAGATCGCACAACACCTGAGTACGGTGAGGCGATCTCGTTCTCAAGTTTGAGAGCTTCCAGCGTCAGAAGCACATCGCCAGCCCTAACGCGGTCGCCCGCTTTACACCTGACCGAGAGTATAGTGCCGGCAAGCGGAGCATCCACCCTCCTGAGGGCCTCCGAGGGCGCGGTCCCTCTTTGCGCTGGCGCCGGTGGCACGTCTTGTTTCCGGGCTACAGGCGCCGCCGACTTTGCTGCAACGCGCTCCATGGTTGATTCAAGGCAGCTAGCAGCCTCAGCCTCCTCAGGCGCTCGCTCCGGGACGGTCGGGCGCGGCGCGGTCGCCGGTCGCTCCGTGACCCGCCGTGCAGCGTCGTCCTCGCCTACCTCCACCACCTCAACGTCGTATTCTCTGCCGTTCACGGTAACTTTGAACTTCCTCATCCGAGCGCTCCTTTCCGCACGCGAACCGTCACCGGCCCCGTGCCGGGGCCCGGCCTTATCCCCTCTTCATGAGCAACAATAGCAGCCGAGACCGCTGCCACGAGATCGGCTGGCAGGGCCGCGGTCCATGCCTGATCTTTCCTGTGCTCGGCCATAATATACTCAAGACAAGCAGCAATGGCAGCAACGGTCTCCTCTTCAATTCCACGGCGCAGAGGCACGGGCTCACCCCTGACTCGGCGCTCGGGCAGCTTGCGAGGGTTGAGGAGGAGGTCGCTGACCCTTATGGCGACCGCGAGCAGAATAAGCCCAACAAAAACCACGCCCATGCCGAGCGCGGCTATGTAAAGGCCCTCCATGAGGTCATGCATCGCCTTCACCCTCGAAGGACATTCGCCGGTACGAGGAAAAGTCCTCCTACGGAGGAAAGATGGGAGTCGTGGAGAATACACATGCCAGCGCCGTCTACGTTTATTGTCGCACCGTTGGGGTCCTGAAGGAGTATCGATATGATCTTCATCATATCCGCGCCCTCCGGGGCAGGTAAAACCACCATAGTCAATGACCTTACCCGCCAGGTCCCGAAGCTTGCGCGCCTCACTACGACGACTACGAGACCGCCACGCGAGGGCGAAGTAGATGGCAGAGACTACACATTCGTGTCAGAGGAGACTTTCCTCAGGATGATAGAAGCAGGCGAGTTCATAGAGTGGAAGAAGACTTACGGCAACTACTATGGCATTCCCAAGCAGGCGATCGTAGACGCCCTCGATTCCGACTCCGATTTCGTTGTAATCCTCGATGTGTACGGTAGGCAGGAGCTGGTGAGAAGGTATCCGTCGTGCGTTTCGATTTTCATAATGCCCCCTGACGTGGAGGAACTACGCCGGAGGCTCATCCGGCGGGGAGAGTGCCCCGAAGAAGAAATGGACGCGCGAGTCTCGCGGATTGAGGAGGAGCTGGCATTTGCGCCCCTCTACGACCATATCGTGGTGAACAGGTGCATAGACCAAGCGGTCAGTGAAGTTGCGGATATCATCGCCCACTACCGGGCACAGTGACGCGAGAGGCGGATTCAGGGGCCCACGACATTCTGCGGGTGGCCCTCGATGAATCTCTCAATGTTCTCTGCAGTCGTTTCGAGAATGCGCATTGCCGCTTCCTTGCTGTTAAAGGCGTTATGTGGGGTGATCACCACATCCTCGCGGCGCAGCAGCATCTCGTTGCGGACGAAGGTCCGGAGCACATCTGCGGAATAGTCCTTGCGCAGCACGTATCCTTCCTCCATCATGAGCTCTTCGCCCTCCAGCACGTCCAGCCCTGCGCCACGCAGGATGCCCTGATCGAGCGCCCAAATGAGGGCCTCGGTGTCAACAAGCCCGCCGCGGGCGGTATTGATGAGAAGTGCACCTCTCTTGATCTTCTTCACAGTATCTTTGTTTATCATGTGGCGCGTAGACTCGCTATACGGGGCGTGCAGCGAGATCACGTCCGACCTTGCGAACAGCTCGTCCAGGGACACGTACCGGAACCCCAACACGTCGGCGATGAAGCGATCCTTCTTGATATCGTAGGCAAGTGCTTCCATGCCGAACCCCTTCGCCACCCGAATGACGTGGAGCCCTATTCTCCCGGCGCCCACAACGCCTATGGTCTTGCCCTTCAAATCAAACCCCTGGAGGTCTTCCAGAGAAAAGTCATGGCGGATGGTGCGCATGTATGCCCTGTGGATGTTGCGCGAAAGCGACAGGATCAGCCCGAAGGTATGCTCCGCCACCGTGTTCTCGCCGTAGAACGGGACGTTTACGACGGTGATGTTGCGCTTCTTGCATGTTTCGAGGTCAATGTGGTCAAGGCCCGTGGACCTGGTGGCTACGAGCTCGAGCTTCGGCAGCGCGGCGAGGACGTCTTTCGTGATGTGAGAGTAAATGAAAACGCAAAGCCCTTCCACATCCTTGATCTCGCCGAGGTCCACTTCCTGCACGGTATTCCCAAAGAAGATCGTCTCAACCTCGCGAAGGCGCGCCCGGAACCTGTCTTTCTCCCATTTCTCTACTTCAAAGAAAGCGATCTTCACGCTGATATTCTTCCACGACCCCTTGCACTTATGCGCATAGGATGGCATAATGAAAGCGTGGAAAGTTCACGAAAAGTCCGCTAGGGGTGCTGCGGGTGCGGCTGAGAAGGTGCTTTGGCGCCTACCCTTGGAACCTGATCGGGAGATCCCGTCTGGGTAATACCAGCGTAGGGAAGCGGCTTACGTAACCGGATTGCATCAGCCGTGGACTCCAGACGGACTCCACGGTTGTGTGTTTCTCGGGACGGGTTGCAAGCCATGCACGTCGCCAGCAGACCTTACACGCACGGGCAGGCTCTTGGAAGCGGTGGCCCCGCCCCGGACTTCCCACCCCGCGGACAACACAGGAGGGCGTGCAGAGATGGACGGTATCGATCTGCGGATTCTGGCTGAAGGAATAGCGGCCCTGGTGTTGCTCGTTGCCCTCATCAGGATTACAAGCCCCGGGAGAACGCAGGGACGCACCGGCGGGCGCGGTCCCGCTCAGGTGGTAACGGAGGTCGGGGTGGCTGTCGCGCTCGCAGCCGTGCTCAGCTTGATACGGGTCTTCAGAATGCCCCAGGGCGGGTCTGTCTCTCTTGAGATGGTACCCATCTTCTACGTAGCACTGCGCAGAGGCGCTGGCACAGGCATCCTCGCAGGGTTGGTGCTGGGCATGGTAAAGCTCGTCCTCGAGCCCTTCGTTGTGCACCCAATCCAGTTCTTGATGGATTACCCGCTGGCATTCGGGCTCCTGGGTGTCGCCGGGTTCTTCTCACGCCTCCCGCTGGCAGGCGTGTTCGTGGGAAGCGCCGGCAGGTTCTTGATGCATCTTTTGTCCGGAGTCATATTCTTCGCGAGCTATGCGCCGGAAGGCTCCAACGTGTGGGTCTACTCGGCGACTTACAACGCATCTTACATGGTGCCAGAGCTCGCGATCGCATTGATCGTAATGTTACTGCTGGGCGTGCGCGTCACACGCGGAACGAAGCGGGTGTCCGCGCGCAAGCTCTGACGCTACGACGCTACCCGGTGAAACACGAAATGATGGGCAGTTCGATCGCTTTCAGCCTCACCCGAGCCTTCTCGAGATAGCTTCGGGCGAGCGTGGCGTTTGTCATAAGTCAAATACCTCCCCGGGGCGATAGTCGGGCTTTAGATCCCAGTGCCACTGGCCTCCTCTTTTGATCTTGCGAGCACCCAAGTCCTTTAACCTGGCAGCAAGCTTGTCGAGGTGTTTTCTGAAGTACTCGGACTCGTCGTAAAGTATGACGGCGTCTTCGATCATATCCAGGAAAAGCAGGCTGCCTACCTCAACCTGTTCAGGTGTCTTGAATACCGGCGAGATATCTGTCGCGATTCCCTCGGTGGCCATGGCCTTAATAAGGGATGCGAGCTCCACCTCCACCTTACGAAACTCGGCCATCCTCTCAAGTCGGCCGTGTGGCAGATCCCGGGCCACAATCAGAACATCCACATCGGACTCTGGTCCTGGAGTTCCCCGCGCGACTGAACCAAACACAGCCACCGTAACCAGGCGGTCGCCGTATACTCTGTGGCACGCTTCCAGAAGCTTCTCTGAGAGGACCCTGAAGTGCTCACGGATCACCCCGGTCTGCCTCCATCCTGTGTAGACCAACACCAGTACCAACATGAGCTGTACCTATGATCTACCACCAGGAGTTGGAAGGTGCAAGCGTGTACCTTGGCCTGTGCGCTTAACCTTGCGCATTGACTTGGGCGTCGGTCGATGCCAGTACAACGTCGGCGTACAAGAGCATTCGTCATTACGGAACGAATTCCCTTGCTTCCCTGGCGTAACGCGCGATGCAGCATTTGAAGTACGGCATGCGCTCTCGCCCGGAAGGGCGGCACGGACCCTGGCTGCCAGGCTGGCGGGCAGCGATGGCGCCGAAGGACCGGGTGGCAACGCTGCCCCACAGAGTAATAGTTTACAAAAACAGGGCATAAGGACTAATGCGAAAAGGCATACTGATATTGACCGTGACAGGCTTGCCCGTCGCCGTCTCGCACTTTTTGCCACCCGATCCCGAAGGTTGAGGAACGGGTGCCAGGCAATTCACATGTCTCATACCAAGGTCATGCCATAGTCTAGGTTTTCCTTTAAACTGATAAGCTCAGGAGGTATGCAGCGGTGGAAAGTGTGAAGGAGGCAACGTTACAGACAGGTGGTATCAGGGACGAAGTGGATGAAATGGTAACTGTGAGCCGGCAGTCTATCGATCTTGTGACCAGAGAGGACAAATCTACGCATCCATTTCAACAAGATGCGAGCACGGGCCCGAGCCGCGCCACGGAGGCTTCGCCCGGGGCCAGACCACGAAGGAAACGACACATCTTCACCGAGTACGAAGACAAGCTTCTAATGAAAGTACTCGAAAAGAGACCGGGCGAGCGCAAGCAGGAACTGGAACGCCTGTCGAACCTCTTCGCGGTGCCTTATCTCACCCTGCGACACAGGTTTTACACGGTCATCAAGCAGAAGCATGCTTCAGGGTTGCTCAAAACATCAACCGAAGAAGTCGAACAGACTGTGGAAGTGGCGGCCCCTACGCCGGCCGGCGTCCACGAGCTTGAAGAGGAACAGGCCCGCCCGGCGCGAGATCCCATGGAAGAGCTTCTCTCCCTGCCTGCCAGGGTTGAACGCATCGAGAAACGGCTTCATGGGATGCTCGATCTCAAAGGGTTCATAGATCGGTTGATCGATATCAACCGCCAACTCGACCGCGAGCAGGAGCTCCTCGAGGAACTCTCTCAGAAGGAACGGGAGATCGAGCGCATGCGCGAGGAGATGCAGAAGAGGATCCAGCGCATTAACGCACGGGAGGAGGAGCTCGACGACCTGTACAAACTACTCGAAACCACGTTGCACCAGTTTATGAACTTGTCTTCAATAGATAAGTTGAAAGTCTTAGGAGACTTCACCATCAAAATCGAGACGGTGATCGATCGATTTGGCAACGTCGTCAGAAGGCGGCCTATCGTCGTCCCCTGATAGCGAATCGAGTATCTCACGAGGATCTATTCGGACGGCAACCCCGGCTGAAAGAAAGTAGAGGTATGCCTCCTTTACAGGACGTTTATGAATTGTCTTGACAGCGGTTGCATAAATGGCGATTTGACCTCTATATCCCGATGCTGCTTTGGCGGTGTCGTAGCGGGCCTCGGCATCGGTCTTGAAGTCGATTAGCACAAACCCATCCGGCTCGTCGATAAGACAGTCAATGATCCCCTGTACTACCACGCGCTCGTTGTCCACGACAGCGGGTGGGATATCGGGGTAAAGCTCCTTCGCGTCAATGCCGAGGCAAAACGGCACCTCCCGCCTGACGCGATGCGGGCTGGAGGTCATTCGCCTGCCGAGGTCGCTTTCAAAGAAACGCGCGATAGCCCGAGCGTTAACGCTATCCGCGAGTTCAGGGGTGAGGAGATCGCGAGCCACCATATCCTGTACCGTGGCGCGGATCTTCGCAATACCCAGCGGCCGGGTAAGGTCGAGATGTTGGATAACGAGGTGTGTTGCCTGCCCGCGCTCGGCGGGCGTTATATCGACGGCCTGCATGAACCGGGGGCGCTCCTTGAGTGGGACGAGTGCAGGCCTTACCACTCTGGCATCCTCCTCGTTGAGCTCGGCATCGTCGGGCCTGGCATCAAACCTGCGCTTGATCTCGGACCAGGTCACCTTGGCCGCACGTCCCGCAAGGGCCGCGTGGGGATAAACCCATAGCAGGTGTTCTTCGATAGCACGCCTCATCTCCGGTGCGATCTTGCGCCCGATAGGCCTTGCAAAGGCGATATCGTGCCATGGGAGGCGCGCATGTCCCCCATGCCCCGCTTGTCGAGCGGACCGCTCCTGCAACACGCCTGCTGTATCCCAAATCCTTACCACAAAGTGTGCAGGGTCTTCAAAGACCCTCTCTTCAGCGGGCACCTTGCCCGTCGTTACGAGATCGCGAATGGGAGCCCCACTCGTATGCCTGGCGAGTGCGCTGGCAATCCAATCGAGAAAGCCCCTCGCAGAAAACAAGGTCTCCTCCGACAGCCCCCAGCCGCGCCTCGAGACGTCCTCACACCAGCGTTCAGCTTGCTTTGCCAGGCCGCTCGCGGAGCCTACCAGGATGAGCTTCTCCTTCGCTCGTGTCAGCGCCACGTAGAGGATGCGCATCTCCTCGGCAAGGACCTCCGCCCGGCGGCGCTCCCTCGTTGCATGATACGCCAGGGTCGGATACTTGACCCGGCGCACGGGATCGCAGAACATGGGCCCAAGCCCTGTTTCCGAATGGAAGAGGACGTCGCCTTTGAGATCCTGAAAGTTGAAGTTCTTTCCGAGGTCAGCCACGAACACCACTGGAAACTCCAGGCCCTTGCTCTTATGGATGCTCATGACCCTCACTACGTCTTCTGCCTCCCCGAGGGCCCGGGCGGTGCCGAGGTCGCCCTCGGCCTCGCGGAGCCGGCCCACGAACCGCAGGAACCTGAAGAGGCCCTGCCTGGAGAATCTGTCAAACTGCCGCGCGCGCTCGTGAAGCGCGCGCAGGTTCGCCTGGCGCTGCACCCCGCCGGGCATGCCCCCGACATAGTCGAGATAGCGAGTGTCGCGGTAGAGGTTCCAGACGAGGATGGACAGGGGGACCCTCCGGGCAAGAGTCCGCCAGCGATCAAGGCGCTCGAGGAACTGTCGGGCTTTCTTGGCGAGCTCTCCCAGATCGTCACGGGACGAAGCCTCCGCGAGGGCGCTGTAGAAGTCTCCATCTCGCCTGCATGTGCGCACCCGGGCGAGATCGTCGGGGGAAAACCCGCATATCGGCGAACGGAGCACCGCGGCGAGTGGTATGTCCTGCCTTGGGTTATCGATCACCTGGAGCAGCGATACCATGACCTCTATCTCGGTCGCCTCAAAGTAGCCGGTGCCGAGTTCGGCGTAAGCGGGCACGTCAGCTTGCCTGAACACTTCCAGGAGCACGTTCGCCCTCTCCCTGGTCGCCCTCATCAGCACGACGATGTCGCGGTACGACACCGGTCTCGATGCCTTGCGACCGCCATCCCACACCAGGAATTCCGGCCCGGGCCTATGCTCGGTGCCGCACACCATCTGCCTTATTCGGCGCGCTATAAGGCGCCCTTCGGCTTCGAGCCCCTCTATCTCTTCAGGGGTAGGGACGCCGCCTGCTGCATCAGAGCTTGTGTCGTCATTACCCTCGCTCGCCGCACCCAGCTCACCGGGCACCCCCTCTTCCTCTCCCTCGACATTCCCGCCGTGCAACCCGCTGGCGCCTGCATCACTCTGGACAGTTCGGGCCCCTGCCGGCATTTCGCCGGGCTTTCTCTCGATGAGATGGACCTCGACGGCAGGCTCGTCTGCGGCAGGCACGTCGCGCTCGCAAGACCCGGACACTGATCGCTGGGGAGGATAGTCGGCGCCGTACACGAGTTCTGCGTCGGGGTCGTAGTTGACCTCGCCGACGTCCCCGGAGAATAGCTGCCGGAACAAGAAGTTGACGGCGTTTATGATCGTCTTGCGGCTGCGGAAGTTCATGGCAAGGTCAATCCGACGGCAAGGGCCGGACACCGCCTTCGGGAACTCCCGGTACTTGCGCATGAAGAGCCCCGGCTCGGCCAGGCGGAACCGGTAGATGCTCTGCTTTACGTCGCCCACCATAAAACTGTTGCGGCCGCGAGAGACCAGACACAAGATCGCGTCCTGCACCGGGTTTATGTCCTGATACTCATCGACCAGGATCTCCTCGTAACGCCGGGCAAGCTCAGCAGCCGCATCTGAAGGCCGGACTTCGCCATGCTCGTCATCGGGAAGGCGGAGAACCTCAAGACAGAGGTGTTCGAGATCGGAGAAGTCGAGAAGACTGCGCGCTCGTTTTGCGCCGGCATAGGCCCCCTCAAACGCCTTCACGACCTGGACAAGCGTCTGCATGTGGGGTGCAAGGGCCCGGAGATCATCCACGAGTTCCTCTGACGGCCGCGTAAAGCAGGCGTTTCGTATCCCGTACACGATCTTCTTTGCTTCATCACGGAGGGCCTTAACCCTATCCCTTAGCACGATGCCGTGCCCGTCCGATCGTGTTGCCGGCAGCTTTTCGAAAGCGCAGCCGGCTATGGTGCTGGCGACTTCATTCCAGTCGCCACCGCAACACGCATCTAACAGCGAGGAACACGAAGAGAGCTCCGCCTGCAGGTGCGGGAGGTATGCGGCCGGACCCCCGGGCAAGCCCGCGACTTCCACCGCCTCGGCAAGCTTACGGTGAGCCCTCGCGATATCCCGGCCAATTCCCTCAAGAGCTACACGGGTCCAGCGGAGATCGTTTATGTGCCTGTCTGCAGGGAGGTCAAACGCAGACTGAATCTCTCGAAACCATTCCTCCGGCCGCGGGCGGCTGCGCGAGTGTCGGTAGATGCGGACGACGAGGTCCTTCAGGGCATCGTCTCCCCTCGCGCCCCCATACCCATCCACGAGGGCCATGAACGCCTCTCCAAACTCGGGATCGCCGTAGCTTCGTTCAAACACGTCGTCCACGACCTCGAGGCGAAGGAGGTCAGCTTCCACCTCATCCATCACGCGGAACGCAGGATCGACATCGAGGCGGTAAAAGTACTGCCGGACGACTTTGTGGCAAAACGAGTGGATCGTAGAGATGTCGGCCTTGTTGACGAGGGCGACCTGGCGAGCGAGCCTGCTGTTTGCAGGATCCTTTGCGAGAAGCTTGCCCAGAGATGACGCGATCCTCTCCCTCATCTCGGCGGCCGCGGCATCGGTGAAGGTTACCACCAGCATCCTGTCGATGTCCACAGGATCCACGGGATCGGTGAGACGGCAGATCACCCGCTTGACCAGGACCGCAGTCTTCCCCGCACCGGCCGCAGCCGACACAAGGAGGTTGCAGCCCCTTGCAGTTATCGCATCCCATTGTTCGTCCGTCCACGGGGGCTCCTTGGGAACGGGGAAAGTCAAAGCCGCCCCTGACATCGTCAATCCTCCCGAGATACCTCGTCTTCAACCAGCGCCCAGAACTCATCGTCTTTCATGTCGGTGATGGAACGGTATTCGTTGCCGGGCAGCAGAACGTCAAAGCCGCAGACAGGCTTGTAGCTGCACAGCTGGCACGCCCTGAACCGGCCCCGCCTGTATGGGCGCGCCGCGACCTCGCCTGAAACGATCCTGCTTGCCAGGTCTTTGATCTTGCGCAGCAAGAACCGCGAAAGAGTGTCGTACTTCTTCCGTTCGATCACGCCCGTGCCGGGGGTTCTTGCAACCTCCCCGTCCTTGGTGATGCCGGCAGGTATAATGTCAGACCCCTTGTTTACCTGAGAGTCCATGAGCCTTACCACGTCTGCGTCTCCCACGACGATGCCGCTCATCCTGGCCTGCCGCTTTCTCTCCTTCTCAATGGTGGCATCGTCTACCGGTCCCGTTGCGCTAATAATGGGATCCACCACTGGAAAATAGAGTGCGCCGGCGGGCTCGGCCGGGTGGCCTGCCAGCCTTCTTGCATACTGCGTGGCAACGGCAAGATACACAAGGAGCTGGAGGGCGAGACCGTGATAAACATCGGATAGCTTCAGTTTGGGGCGGCTGCTCTTGTAGTCGATTACTCTAAGGTATTGACCGCTCTCAGCTCTCGCCACGTCCACCCTGTCGATGCGACCGACCAGTTCCACACTGCGCGCACCGTCGAGCCCCAGCCTGAGGGCTGGTAAGCCACCCGGGCCGCCGAAAAAGATCTCATAGCCGGCAGGATGAAACTCGCTGCGTTTCGCGTGCTCCGCGAGCACACGGGCGGCGTTCTCGAGGGTTCGCTGCAACACGCGGACGATGTACCGGTACCTGGCTGAAGATAGTAGTATCTCGCTTTGCAGTCTGGGCGCGAGAGCCTCGACCACTTCCGCCACGGCGGCGCGGATGTCGTCTCCGGTCATGGCGGCGAGCTTACGATCGTCACCGAGGGTTTCGAACAGCTCGTGCAGCGCCGCATGGACGAACGTGCCCATTCCGGGCGGCGCAAGCCGGTAGATCTCGCGTTCGGAAAGGCCGAGGGCGTCGCAGGCGAAGTGAGCGAACGGGCACGATGCAAATCTCTCGAGCCGAGAGACGCTGGTCCTGAGCGGATTGGAGTAGAGGTCGCTTGCTGCCGAGCGGGAGAGCGGTCCCGTCTGGTTTGCAAACTTGAGACTTCCGAGGACGAACCCGGCGCGCTCCCGGCGGTCGGCATCCTCCACCAGCCACTGGTACAGGTCGAGCCAGAACGGGTCCACCGAATCCTGTCCGAGGCTCGCTCGGAAACGGCGGACAAGCGTTGCCGCCGCCTTCGTCTCTGACGTGATGGCGTCCAGCGCCGCTTCGCCGCTGGAGGGAGGGTCGCCGGTTGCGAACTCCTCGCACAGCGCAGGGAAAAGCGCCTTGAGCTGTCCTATAACCATGGAAGGCCTCTGGGCTCTGCCTTCCCCGTCCGCTAACGGGTAGCTCACCCATAAGTACTCCCTCGCTCGGGTCAGGGCAGTATACACATTGAACTGTTCGTGGAGTTGATCGAGCCGGCTGTTTGGAGCAAGGGCGAGGCCAAGCCTGCCGAGGTCGTCTCGTTCCCGGTCGGAGAAGATCGTATCTTCCGGCACACGCCTCGGAAATGCGTCATAGGTTGCTCCCAGCACGAAAGCTGCGCGAAGGCTGGGGTGTCTCGACCTTTCCACGGAGCCCACGATGGTTTGGTCGATGGCGGGCGGAATAAGCCCGAGCGTAAGCCCTTCGAGCCCGGCCTCGACGACCTCGATGAACTCGTCGAGGCCCATTTCCTTGTCGCCAAGGGCCTCCACCATTTCGTCGAGAAGGTTCACGACGGCGTTCCATACCTGCTCGTGTTCGCGGGCAGCTTCAAGGTCTCCTGAGGTTGCTGCCTCCGTTCGCCACTCCTCCAGGCGTTCGCGTACGCCGAGCTCACACAGCAGAGCAAATAAAGCTCCTGCCATGTCCCGCACCCGTTTCCCCGCCCCTGCAACCTTCTCGCCGAAGGCGGCGAGTGCCCGGGTTGCCCTCGCGCGCGCATCATTGATGGCCTCGAGCATGGCCTCGTCCTCTGGGCGCGGCGGAGCGTCCTCCTCGAGACTGAACGATCTCCGGTAGGTCCAGGGGTTTCCACAAGTCCAGCGGCTGCCGCGAATCCCATGAGCAAGCACGAAGTTTTCGAGAAGGTCGACTTCCTGCCGGTCGATGGGGACGAGATCAGTCTTCAAGTAGCGGAAGACCGGGTCGTACGTCCAATCCTCGGATACGACCTCCATGGCGGACCGGATGAGCTCCACCAGGGGATGGTGGGCAACCGGCCGGCGCCGGTCTATGAAGCAGGGGATCCCGTAGTCCTTGAAGATCGGTTGTATGAGATCGTGGTATGTCTCAAGCTCCGGCACTATCACACCGACATCACGGAACCGCATGCGCTCCTCGCGGCACAGCTTCAGAATCTCCTGGGCCGCTGCTTCTACCTCAGCCCGGGGGTTCACCGCCGCTACAAGGCGGAGGCCGTGCACCTCTCCATCGAAAGGCCTCGGGGGTCTCGATGCAAGCTCTCGCTCGAGATGAGAGAGAGCGGGTGAGCGCGGGGGTACGCCGCCCCCAGCACAGCAGCATTCCAGAATGACCGGGGCCTCGATCTCCACCCCGCGTTCGCGAGCAAGCGCGCTGACTTTCTCATAGGTCTCCCTCGTCGGGTGAAAGAGGTCCGAATCTCTGAGCGGATGGGCGATCTCGCCGGGATCCAAGCATAGAGCGACGTTGATGCGGTCAGTCGCAACGAGGAGCGCCGCCAGCACCAGGTACTCTTGTGGTGTGAAACCCCTGAACCCGTCAACCCAGACAGTCGCACCTCTTGCCAGTTGCGAGAAGGCTATCCTCTCGGATGCAAGCTTCAGGTAGTCGTCGGGGTCCTGGTACCTATCGCCCAGGTAATCCTGGTAGGCGCGGGTGATGACCGCAAGGTCGTGTAGCTTGAGTGCAAGAGGCGTCTCGCCCTGGCCCTCCCGTTCGAGGCCCCCTGCCGCTGCTTCGAGAGCATCCGAGCCTATGTCGTAGATCCGCAGCTCCCTCATAGCCGCGGCGAGGCAGGTCACAAAGCCGTACTTCTTCGACGTAGCGCCAAATAGCTTCAGGACGCCCGCCCTGCCCTGCACGAGCGATCTCAGCACCATCAGCTTGCCGAGTTCGCCGATTTGCTGGCGCGCGCCTCCCCCGAGCTCCAAGAGCACCCGCCCTGCAAGCCGTTTGAAGCTGAGCACCTGCACCCTTTCAAAGCCTGCCAGGTCCGGGGTGCTCACAAGCGCGTGCTCCATCTGGAATGTGGCCTGCTCCGGGACAAGGAGGATTACGGGAGGGCCCTGCGGGTCCTCTCGAAGGGCATCGCGGATGCCCTCGAGGCACATGGCGGTCTTGCCTGATCCTGCACGTCCCAGTATGAACCTGAGGCTCACGAGTATCCCCCTGCCATCGGCGACGCTGTCGGTCTATAGTGCTACAGTGCTGCGCCTGACGAAGCGTGGTACGTGTGGTACGTGATGGGAGAATGGCTCCCATCTATTGTAGTTTGTTCCTCGTTTTATCAAGAAATCCTTCATCGACCAGCACCGCCGCCATATGCTTGCATACAAGGGGTCCGCGAGCCCGGCCCATTCGGCCCAAGAAGGCATCTGCCCTGTGGCAGGAGCTGACCTTCTCTGCAATTCCCACTTTACAGTTCCCCCTTGACGCCGCGCGCTTCTTCTATCATGCTGTAACCGTAGTTCCTTGCCCTTGGAATGCAGACCTATTTACGCGTCGGGAGTCCGCAACACAATCGGACTTCAGAGTCTCCACGAGTCTCCACGCGAGCACGCCGAACAGGGACTCCGGGAGAGGGGGAAAGAGGGATTGAAGTCACGGGTGGGAAGGTTCTTTAGAGGCCCTGGAATGTTCCATGTGACGATAGACCCTGAAGGGCCTGGCGTACTACGGCTTCATCTCAGGCGCGCCGGAGGCATATCCCTTGGCCCGTTTGGGGCGCTCGGAGCGCGGCCACGCAACTTGCTCTGGATCAACGGGAGCCAACTTCTGCTCCTTGACCACAGCAACGCCGACATAGTCCAGGCGCTCATCGAAGTCGCCCACGAGAAGACGAGGCCCGGCCGCGAAGTGTCCGAGGAAACCTGGCTCAAGGTTAAGCGGGAAACGGCCGGCCGGGTGCATCGCCTTTACCCGCGCGTGCCCGTCCCCGAGATAGAAAGGGATATTGATTACCTTTACGGGCTCATAGTCGAGCTTTCACGGGGGGCATGCCCCAGTGAACGCGGCGTGGCAGGCCGCGTCATGGTGGAGGCCGAATGGCAAGCGCCTGCCCGGATGGATTTGATGGTGTCGTCCATGGGCGGCTCGGGTTGTCAGAATGCATGCACATGGTGCTACGCCTCGGACATGCCGCAAGTCGCCGAGCTTGACACCGCGTCATGGAAAAAGGTGCTGGACCGGCTGTGGGATGCCGGGATCCCCATGGTGAACTTTACAGGCGGCGAACCGACCATGAGGCCTGATCTCGTTGAACTCATCGGCTACGCAGAGAAATTCGTGACAGGCCTCATCACGAACGGCAGGGCCCTTGCACGCCTTGTGGACGCTCTAAAGGCGGCAAGCCTCGATTACGTCCAGGTGAGCATAGAGTCGGCCGACCCTGCGGTTCACGACACGATCGTGGGGTCCCAGGGCGCATGGGAAGAGACTGTCGGCGGGATCCGGGCGGCCCTTGCCGCGGGGATGTGCGTTTCGACCAACACCACGCTGACAGCGACAAACGCGAAAGGGTTTCCAGAGCTTCTGTGGTTTCTAGCGGGTATTGGCATACGCTACGTGGGCTGCAACGCGTTGATACCTGCAGGGCGCGGCGCAGGGCATGCCGACGCGCTCGAGCCACAAGAGTTGAAGGGAGTCCTGGCGGAGGCTAAAGCCAGGGCGCAGGAGCTCGGTCTCGAGTTCAACTGGTTCACTCCGACCTGCTATAATGACCTTAACCCGGTGGCCCTGGGCCTGGGTCCGAAATCGTGCTCGGCATGCCACACCAACATGGCCGTAAGGCCTGATGGGGTGATCGTGCCCTGCCAGTCCTGGCTGCACGACGAGGGGCTGGGCAACATCCTCACGACGCCGTGGAAGCGTATCTTCGGCCACCCTCTCGCCCGCAAGCTCAGAGCGCACGGCTTTGCGGCAGAGAAGTGCAAGGACTGCGAACACCTGGCCATCTGCGGCGGCGCGTGCCCCCTGGAGCGGGTGGCCGGCGCAGGTGGTACCCGGCAGGCTCCCCGGTTGGCAGGCCTGAGGACCACAAGGGGGAGGGGCGCAAGATGAGGCAAACGTTGCTTACCGCAACTCTGGCATGTCTATTGTTAATCAGCGCTGCCTTCACAGCCGGCGGGCCGGTCACCGCAGACACGGGGACGTATAGAATCCTCCACTACACAGTGAGCATCGAGCCGCAGCCCGACGGGAGCTGGATTGCCGAATACTCACAGGAGTGGAAAGTGACCGGTGGGCGCATTCCATGGGTCACCGTCGGTCTCCCGCACTCCGACTACGCGATCCTTTCGAGCTCGGGGGCCGCCTCGTCGGTATCCCGTGCGAATGAAGGCTCGTGGAGCGGTGTTCGCGTTGACCTGGATCAGGATTACCGCAGCGGCGAGACGTTCGCCTTTAGCTTTCGGGTAAGACAGGCGAGGATGGGATACCGGAAGGCTGACGCTGTCGAGTTCTCGTTCGTCCCCGGCTGGTATGACCGCGCCGACACGGAGAGGCTGGAGATTCGCCTCAGGAACCCCGGGGCACCAGAGGACCTCCTGTTTGTCTCGCCAACTCCTTCCAACAGGACGGCAAGCGAAGCAGTATGGGTCGCCCGCCTGGGCCGCGGCGAGCGGTTCCGGGTGTCGTTCGCGTTCTCGCCGGGCCTATTCCCCGATCTTTCGGAAAGGCGCGCGCCCGCAGTTCCCAATGGAATTCCCCGTGACAGCGCCGAGTCCCCGGCTTCGGTCTTGATGGCAGTTGTCATCATCCTCTTCGTGCTCCTGATGGTCATGAGCGTCCTGGCGCGTGCCAGCCGCGGCGGCTACAGGGGCAGGCGCGGAATCTTCTATGGATCGTATTTCCCACTTCCGCCGGTGGGCCGCCCTCCCGCAGGCTCCGGAACAACAAGGCCGTCTGGTGGATCGAAATCATCAGGCGGGTCTCGCAGATCCGGCGGAGGAGGAGGATTCGGCGGCCGATCCATCGGGTGCGCATGTGTAGCATGTGCGTGTGCGTGCGTATCGTGCGCCTGCGCATGTGCGTGCGCCGGCGGCAGCGGGGCCGGCTGCGCCCGAAAGTTCGACGGAAGCCAGCCGAGGCAGCAGGCTGCAAAGGAGGCTGACGCCGGGTGACAGCACTGCACAGGCTTGCACATCCCGGCGGGACCAAACGCTGCTCCACGCAGGAGGGCCTTGCATTTGCTTCAGCGCGCAGGTGGCTTACCTTTGTATTGTGTCTCTTGCTTTGTCTGCCGATGCTCTCCACGGCGGGGTGCCGCCCGGGCGGCAGGACTTCTATGGATCAGCCTACCCCTGTGGCTAACCCGGGCCCATCCGGGCGCTCGGGTAGCGGCGACAGGCCATACGACGAGAACGTTGAAGTTCCACCGGGGGATCCCGGGTTTCCGAAGCTCGGCCGATACTGGGTTGTCGACCCTGAGGGTCTTGTGGATCTCCGGGCCGTTCAGGCTGCGGACGAAACGCTCGAAGCGCTCAGGGTCGATGGTCTCGCGGAGACGGTCATAGTGATCCGACGGAGCGTGAAACACCCGGTGGAGTGGTCAACTCACTATGGCCGCTGGCTAATGCTTGGGGAACGCGGGGGTGCGCGCAAGAACAACGGGCTCGTGTTCTTGATAATCCCGGATGCGCCCCAAGAGGCCGGCCGCGTGTGGTACAGCATAGGTAGAGGCCTGCCGAGGCTGACATCCTCTGACATGGCGCCGCTTCTCAAGGAAGCAGCCTCTTACGCCAACGCAGGCGACCTCGATGGCGCAGTGATATCTATCGCAAGGAATATCGATGATATACTTCGCAAGATATACGGGAGGGGAGAACGTTGAGAAAGGGATGCCTCTTTGGAGTCGTGGGCCTGGTAGTTATAGGGCTTCTAGCCCTAGCGGGGTTTTCCTGGGTCATGGGAATCCAAAGGGAGATGGTCCAGCGCCAGCAAAGCGTGCTCGCCCAGGAAGGCCGCTACGGCGCTGCGCTTGAGACCCTGAGCGAGAAGATCAAAGGGATATGGGCAATTGAAAAAGACTTTCTCGAGCATGAGAAGGATACCTTAACGGATGTCATCAGGGCCAGGGCAGAAGCACTGGACAAAACCGGGCAGGAATTCGCGGCCGCCGCCGCCCAGGGTGATCCTGAAAAGACCATCGAGGCGGCCACGAAGTTCCGGGAGGCGGCCCAGGGGCTTTCGCTCGCAGTCAACGTGAACGCGCTGCGCGAAGCCTACCCGCAGCTTTTTTCACCGCCCATTGTCGAGCAGACCATGCGCGGCCTCGAGGAAGCGGTGAACGAGATCCGCACCGCCCTTGATGACTGGCAGGTCGCTATCAGGAACTACAACACCTTCAGGGCCCAGTGGCCGCAGAGCTTCGTTGCGGGCACTCTCGGCTTCCCGGCATCGTTCGACTACTACAAGGCGGAGAAGGCCAAGCTGGACATGGATAAGCTCATGCCCAGGAACTAAGTGGAAGTTCAGGAGGCCGTTGGTTTTTGCCATCGACTGGCATGACATATTCTGGACTCAACGAAACCACGCGGGTTTAAGGGCATCTAAACACACCATTTTACGGACGTTTTGGTTAGTAGCTGGAGAAAACCAACTGTCTCCCTAAACTCTTACTTGGAGTATACAGGCGGCGAATAGTGCAGCAGAAAAACTGAGCAGAAGGTGGTTGAATTGGTCAGCGCAGTCATCGAACTTACAGGACACATCATTGACTCGCGGATTCTCCCGAAAGTCATGGACGCCATCATGGACCTTGGCGGCGACTTCAATATCGAGGAGATCAGGGTCGGGCGAACGAAGGTGGATACGAGCTACGCGAGGATCGAGATCAAGGCCGCGACGCAGCAAATGCTCGGGGCTATCATCGAACAGGTGCAGGGTCTCGGGGCGACCGTGGTTGACCAGGACGAGGTTGTCCTGAAGCCGGTAGACCGGGACGGCGTATTCCCTGAGGGTTTTTACTCCACAACAAACCTGGACACTTTCGTACGAGTCCGCAGCACCTGGATTCCCGTCCAGGATATCGAGATGGATTGTGGCATCGTGGTTGACCTGTCATGCACGCCCCCATCCGCACGTTGCACACCTTTGCACCGCGTGAGAAGAAACGACCTGCTGGTGGTTGGGAGGACGGGTGTGAAGGTCGTTCCGTTGGAAAGAGCAAGGCATCGCGACATCTTCAGTTTCATGGGAAGCCCGGTATCGAGCGAGCGGCCGAAAACGCTGGTAGTTGCGGAGATAGCCCAAGCCATGAAGGATGTGAGGTCTCGAGGCAAGAAGATTCTTGCAGTAGTGGGTCCCGCCGTCATCCACACAGGAGCGGGAAAACATCTTTCCGCGCTCATTGCGGCTGGATACATAAACGAGTTGTTTGCAGGCAACGCCGTGGCAGTGCACGATGCGGAGTCCGCGCTTCACGGCACGTCCCTTGGTGTGTACCTCGAGAATGGAGCCGCAGCATCTGAGGGTCACGCCCACCACCTCCGCGCCATTAACACAATCCGCGGGCTGGGCGGGCTCAAAGCGGCTGTAGAAGCCGGGGTGCTCAAGAAAGGCGTCATGCACGCATGCATCACCCACGGCGTGGGTTACGTGCTGGCAGGTTCGATCCGCGACGACGGGCCTCTCCCCGACGTTATCACCGATACCATGAGGGCACAGGACGAAATGCGGCGTCACATCAAAGATGTCGAACTCGCCCTGATGCTTGCCACGATGCTTCACTCGATCGCCACAGGAAACCTGCTTCCGAGCCGCGTACGAACGGTGTGCGTGGATATCAACCCTGCCGCCGTGACCAAGCTGGCGGACAGAGGGAGCTTACAAGCCGTCGGAATCGTCAGCGATGTCGAGTGGTTTCTGAAGGAGCTGGTCGGGCATCTTATAGGATAGGACCGACCCGGGTCCAGGCCGGTCGCGGTGGGTGCGCAGAGGTCGGCGGGCACGCAGAGACACCCGGTGAGACCCACTAACGCGGAATCTGCGGGACCGGATCGCCTCCGCGCTCCCTCCTGCTTTGAGCGGAAGCTCGACGGGTTGAGCTACGCTGCTTTCTCACGTTGCTTTCGTCTTGCGCCAACAGGCACAACCAATCGCAACCGCGAGGGCGCTCTTGCTCGCCTTACGGCAGCCTGGGTCCGGCGGCTTTCACCGCATCGGATGCGTCTTCAAATCGCCTGAAATTCTCCACGAACTTACGGGCCAGGGCCGCTGCCTGCTCATCATACGCCTGTGCGTCCGACCATGTGGCGCGGGGCCTCATGATCTCGGGAGGCACGCCAGGGCAGGCCTCCGGCACAGCCATACCAAACACCGGGTCCGGCGCCGATGGTATCTTGTCGAGACTTCCATCCAGTATAGCTGAAACGATCGCGCGGGTATCCCGGATCGCAATTCGTTTGCCGACACCGTAGGGTCCGCCAATCCAACCAGTGTTGACGAGGTAGACCGGGACCTTATGGGCTTCGATTTTGCGTCCCAGAAGCCGCGAATACACCACAGGAGGTCGGGGCAAGAACGGCGCGGCAAAGCACGTTGAGAACGTGGCCTGCGGCGTCGTGATGCCGCGTTCGGTGCCCGCAAGCTTGCTCGTGTAGCCGGAGAGGAAGTGGTACATGGCCTGCTCTCTCGTGAGCTTGGCCACGGGCGGAAGAACTCCGAACGCATCCGCAGTGAGAAAGATGATGGCGCTCGGGTGGCCACCCAGGCCTGTAGGTACTGACCCCGGAATGAAGCTCACCGGGAAGCCAGCCCTGGTGTTCTCGGTTAGGGCGTCACTGTCGAAGTCGGGCTGGCGGGTTTCAGGATCTACGACAACGTTCTCAAGGA